>CAIUKV010000155.1 GCA_903899845.1 uncultured Actinomycetes bacterium | reverse complement strand
GACCCGGTCGACCCGGTCAGCCCGGTCGGCCCGGTCGGCCCGGTCGGCCCGGTCGGCCCGGTCGGCCCGGTCGGCCCGGTCGGCCCGGTCGGCCCGGTCGGCCCGGTCGGCCCGGTCGGCCCGGTCGGCCCGGTCGGCCCGTCGGTCCCGTCGGTCCCGTCGGCATCGTGCATCGTGGCTCCCTCCCGGTCCGCGGCCGCGTCCGGCGACGCTAGGCGCGCGCGGAGCCCGGTCCGGGAACGCCCGGATGCGCGTTCCCGACGGCCCCTCGCGCGACAATCGGCCGCCGCCGACGACGAAAGTGACCTCGTGCCCGTCTTCTCACCGTTCCGGGGCCTGCGCTACCACGGCCTCACCGACCTGACTGCGGTCGCCGCTCCCCCCTACGACGTGATCCACGGTGACGAGCACGACCGGCTCACCGGGCGGGATCCGCGCAACTCGGTGCGCCTGATCCTGCCGGTGCCCTCGGAGCACGGCGACGGCTACGCGACCGCCGCGGCCCTGCTCGCAGCGTGGCGGGCCGACGGCACCCTGACCCCCGACGACCGCCCCGGCTTCTACGGCTACCGGATGACCTTCACCGACCCGTCGGGCCGGACCCGGGTCACCCACGGGGTGATCGGCGCGTTGACGCTGCCCGAGGACGGCCCCGGCACGGGCGACGTGCTGCCCCACGAGCGCACCATCCCCAAGCACCGCAGCGATCGGCTCTCGCTGCTCACCGCCACCCGGGCCAACCTCGACCCGATCTGGGGCCTCACGCCGGCCCCCGGATTCGGGCGCCTCGCGGGCGAGCCCGGCGACGACCGCCAGTGCGCGACCGACGACCAGGGAGTGCTCCACGAGGTCTGGTCCATCACCGATCCCGCCCGGGTGGAGGCGATCACCGCCGCGGTGGCGGCCGCCCCGCTGGTGCTCGCCGACGGGCACCACCGGTTCGAGACCGCGTGCGCCTACCGGGCCGCGCACCCCGATGCGCCCGGCGGCGGGGCGATCATGACGCTGGTGGTCGAGCTCGCCGAGGCCGAGCTCTGGGTCGCCCCGATCCACCGGCTGGTCCGGGGCGTCCCCGACCTGCGGGCCCGCCTCGCCGACGCGTTCACGGTCGAGCCGGTCGCGCTCACGACCCCGGCCGGACTCGACGACCTCGAGGCCCGCATGGAGGCGGCGGACGCGTTGGGGCTGATCGACCGGGAGGGTGTCGCCCTGTTGCACGGTCGGCCGGACGTCCTCGCCGCCGCACTCGCGGTCGAGCCGGTCGAGGCCCGTACGGTCGACGCCGCGGTGTTCGAGCGGGTGGTGCTCCCCCGCCTGGGCGACGCGACCCTCGAGTTCCGCCACGACGCCGCCGTGCTGGCCCAGGCGGTCGCGCAGGGCGATGCCGACGCGGTGGTGCTCCTGCGGCCGGTGCGGGTCGAGCAGATCCGGGCCGCGGCGCACGCCGGGGTCCGCATGCCACAGAAGACGACGTTCTTCGCCCCCAAGCCCCGCACGGGGCTGGTGTTCCGCGGCCTCGACGACTGACCGACGCCGCCGGCGGGCGTGCGGCTAGTCGACCGTCCAGGTGGAGCCGGACGCCAGCAGCGCCCCGAGGTCGCCGGGGCCGTTGCGCTCGGAGGCGGCGGCGAGCTGGATCTGCACCGCCTCCTCGTACACGGGACGGGCGACGTCGCGGAACACGCCCACCGGGGTGGGCATGGTCGGGACGTGGGCGAGCCGGGAGATCGCGAAGGCGAGCGACGGGTCGGCACGGTGCTCGTCGTGGACGAGCAGCCGGTCCTCACCGACGTCGGCGACGGCGACGATCTCGCACTCCCCGAACTCGTTGAGGATCACGCCCTTCTCGCCGTCGGCTCCGAAGCGGATCGGGGCCCCGTGGACGAGGTCGATGAGCATGTCGGCCCGGGTGTCCTTGGCCGTGATGGTCTCGAACGCGCCGTCGTTGAAGACGTTGCAGTTCTGGTAGAGCTCCACGAACGCCGCGCCCTCGTGCTCGTAGGCCCGGCGCAGGGTCTCCATCATGTGCTTGCGGTCCATGTCGTGGGTCCGGGCGACGAACGTCGCTTCGGCACCCAGCGCCACCGACACCGGGTTGAACGGGGTGTCGAGCGACCCGAACGGCGACGACTTGGTGATCTTGCCGGTCTCGCTCGTGGGCGAGAACTGACCCTTGGTCAAGCCGTAGATCTGGTTGTTGAACATCACGATCTTCACGCCGACGTTGCGGCGGAGCGCGTGGATCAGGTGGTTGCCACCGATGGAGAGCATGTCGCCGTCACCGCCGATGACCCACACGTCGAGGTCCGGCCGGGCGATGGCGACGCCGGTCGCGACCGCGGGCGCACGGCCGTGGATGCTGTGGATCCCGTAGGTCTCCATGTAGTACGGGAAGCGCGCGGCGCAGCCGATCCCCGACACGAACACCTGGTTCTCGGGCCGCAGGCCGATCTCGGCGAAGAGGAGCTGCACGGCGGCGAGGATCGAGTAGTCCCCGCACCCCGGGCACCACCGGACCTCCTGGTCGGTCTGGTAGTCCTTGCGACTGAAGGTGACCGCGGTGTCGTCCGCCATCTAGATCATCTCCTCGATGGCCGCCTCGATCTCGGCGGCACGGAAGGGCAGGCCCTGCACCTTGGTGACGCTCTTGGCGTCGACGAGGTACTCGGCCCGGACGAGTCGGGACAGCTGGCCCAGGTTCATCTCGGGGACCAGCACCTTCGGGTAGGCCCGCAGGACCTCGCCGAGGTTCGCCGGGAACGGGTTGAGGTGCACCAGGTGGGCGTGGGCGACCCGACGCCCGTTGGCGCGGGCCTGCCGGACCGCCTGCTGGGCGACTCCCCAGGTGCTGCCCCACCCGAGCACGAGGAGGTCGGCGCCCCCGGGGTCGTCGACCTCCACCGGCGGGATGTCGCGGGCGATGCGGGCGATCTTCTCGGCCCGCAGGTGCACCATCTTCTCGTGGTTGTGCGGGTCGTAGTTGACGTTGCCGGTGCCGTCCTGCTTCTCGATGCCGCCGATGCGGTGCATGAGCCCGGGGGTTCCCGGTAGGGCCCAGGGTCGGGCCAGGGTCTCCGGGTCGCGCAGGTAGGGCCAGTACTCGTCGCCGTGGTTGGGCTTGGTCGCGAACTCCACCGTGAGGTCGGGCAGGTCGTCGATCGCAGGGAGGCGCCACGGCTCGGCGCCGTTGGCGAGGTAGCCGTCGGTGAGCAGCAGCACCGGGGTGCGGTACTTGAGCGCGATCCGGGCCGCCTCGATGGCCGCGTCGAAGCAGTCGCTCGGGGTCGAGGCGGCCACGATCGGCATCGGCGCCTCACCGTGACGGCCGTACATGGCGAGCAGCAGGTCGGCCTGCTCCGTCTTGGTGGGCAGGCCGGTCGACGGTCCCCCGCGCTGCACGTCGAGGATGACGAGCGGCAGCTCCAGGCTGACCGCGAGCCCCATGGCCTCGGACTTCAGGTCGACGCCGGGACCGCTCGTGCCGGTCACCGCGAGATGCCCGGCGAAGGCGGCGCCGATCGCGACGCCGATGGCGGCGATCTCGTCCTCGGCCTGGAAGGTGCGCACGCCGAAGTTCTTGTGGCGCGACAGCTCGTGGAGGACGTCGGAGGCCGGGGTGATCGGGTACGACGCGTAGGTGACCGGCAGCTTGCTGAGGTGCCCGGCGGCGATCAGGCCGAGGGAGGTGGCGAGGTTGCCGGTGATCTGGCGGTACTGGCCGGGCGGCAGGCTCGCCGGCGCGATCTCGTACGGGTGCTCCCAGAGCTCCGCGGTGTCGCCGAAGTTGTACCCGGCCTTGAACGCCGCGAGGTTCGCGGTCCGGACCAGCTCCTTGTTGCCGAAGCGCTGGTCGATCCAGGCGATCGTCGGCTCCACCGGGCGGGTGTAGAGCCACGAGATCAGGCCCAACGCGAAGAAGTTCTTCGACCGCTCGGCGTCGCGGGGCTTCACGCCCAGCTCCTTGGTCGCCTCGAGGGTCATGGAGGTCATCGACACCTGGATGACCCGGTACGCCGAGAGCGACCCGTCCTCGAGCGGGTTCGCCTGGTACCCGGCCTTGTCGAGGTTTCGCTGGTCGAACGCGTCGGAGTTGACGAGGATCGTCCCGCCCTTGGCCAGCTCGTCGATGTTGGCGCGCAGCGCGGCGGGGTTCATGGCCACGAGGACGGTCGGCAGGTCGCCGGGCGTGAGGATGTCGTGGTCGGAGATCTGCACCTGGAACGACGACACGCCGGCGATGGTCCCGGCGGGAGCCCGGATCTCCGCCGGGTAGTTCGGCAGGGTGGCGAGGTCGTTCCCGAAGGCCGCGCTCACGTCGGTGAAGCGATCTCCGGTGAGCTGCATCCCGTCGCCGGAGTCCCCGGCGAAGCGGATCACGACTTCCGCGAGAGGTTCGGGCTTGAGCGTCGATGTCTCAGGGGTCACGCGGCCTCGTTTCGTGGCGGCGGGTGCGGGGTGGCCGACCGGGCGTGGACTGCGACCAGCTGCCGGATGCGATTCTATGACCAGACCCTCCCCCGACCGGGACTCCGGGTCCGGGACTCCACCCAGGACCGGACGGCGTGACCCCGCATCGCGCGCGCCAGGTCACGTGAGGGCGTCGAGGGCGCCGGTCGCGGCGCGCCAGGCCCGGTCGAGCTGGGCCCGGGTGCCGCGCGCCACGTGGTGGGCCTCGACCTCGGACCTGGCCCCCCGGCCGCCGCTCGCCGTGGCGAAGAACCGCCGACGCACGACGCCGACCACCACCACGGGATCACCCGCCGCGAGACCCTCGGCCCAGCCGGGCGGGTCCCAGACCGTGACCGGCACCGACGTGGCCCGGGCGTACGTCGCAGAGGCGGATGCTCCGGTCGCCGTCGCCCGGCGCCCGCGCCCAGGAGTCACGGGGGTGCGCACGGCCAGGCTCACGAGTCGCCGTCCCGAGGCGAGCTCCCGGACCTCGGCGGCGGTCGAGCACACGCCCCACAGGACCGCGAGGTTCAGGCCCTCGGGTTCCGGTTCGGTGGGCGCGCCCGGTCGGGCCCTCGCGGCTCGGGTGGGCGGCACGGGGTCGATCGGGTGCTCGGTGCGGGCCGGATGCGACGGACGGGTTCCCATGGATTCGTCTCCTTCTCGGACTGGTGCGTGGCCTGATGTCGTGATGTCGGGCGTGCCCGGATGTCGGGCCTGCCGGAGCCCGGCGCGCCGCGCGCGGGACGCCGGGTCGTCACGGGGAAGGAGCGGGGACGGAGCGGGGACGGAGCGGGGACGGAGCGGGGACGGAGCGGGGAAGCAGGCAGCGCCCCGACCGGCCCGGCGGTCGGGCTCGTGGGGGCGGCCTCGTGGGGGTGGCCGGGTGGGGTTGGCCAGGTAGACGCAACGCTCGTTGCTGCGCACCGTACCGAAGCCGTGTGACGGTCACGTCACGGCGGCCACGGGCGCCTCAGCGGAGGTTCGCGGACCGGATCGCCACGTCGGCGAGGTCCGGGTCCCAGGACCGGACCCGGGTGAAGAGCTCCCGCGCCGCGGCGAGGTTCCCGGCCCGCTCCTCGAGGTCCGCGAGCATGTACCAGAGGCGGAGGTGGTGGTCACGAGGGCGGGCGACCGGCTTCTCCTTGCGCCGGAGCAGCTCGAGCGCCTCGTCCAGGCGACCCCGGTCGGCGAGCGAACCCGCGAGCACGATGCGTCCCTCGGTGACCAGCTCCGCCGACGGCGACGATGCACCCAGCTCGGCCCAGAGCTCGTCGACCCGCTTCCAGCGCTTCTGAGCCCGGTAGCAGTCCATGAGGACGTGGTGGTCCTCGGCCGAGTCGGTGAGCTCGACGAACGCCTCGAGCTCCTTGGCCGCCGCCCGGTAGTTGCCGATCGAGTACTCGGCGAGGCCGGTCAGCTCACGGACGCTGGGCGCATCGGGCAGGGCGTCGCGCAGTTGACGCAGCACGCGCAGCGCAGCCCGTTCCCGGCCGGCTGCGTACTCGTCGCGCGCCTCGGTGAAGCGAGCCAGGTAGTAGTCGGCCCGTCGGCCCCCGAGGCGGCGGATCTCGGTCTCCACGTCGAGTGGCATCCGCCGACGCCGTCGAGTCGGGCCGCTCGGTCGGTGCCGCGGCGCCGGAGCGGACGGCGGCGCCGGACGGCGCTCCCCGACCACCCGGAGCGGGGCCCGTCGTCGGGGCGTCGGCGGGGACTCGGGTACCTCGCGGCGCGTGGTCCGCTCGGTCCGCGGTGGGCCGTGCGGCCCGAAGCCGCTCGGCGCCGCCGGGCCGGTGCCGCGCGCCCGGTCGCCGGTGCCCGGGCGGGCACCGCCGGTGGCCCGGGACGCACCGCCCCCCGATCGGCCGGCGCCTCCCCTGCGGGCCGGGCCGGTGCCCCGGTCGGACGCGGGCCCAGATCCCCGCGGGCCTCTCGCACGTTCACCGCCCGCCCGGACCGGACCACCCGAACGGCCACCACCTGCGCCGCGAGCACCACCTGCGCCGCGGGCACCACCAGGATTGCTGGCACCACCAGGATTGCGGGCACTGCCCGGACCGCCCGCTCGGCGAGCGTTCCCGGCGCCCCTCGCGGCCGGCGCCGATCCCCCACCGCGGCCCGCACGGTCGCCGTCGCCGCCCCGCGACGACCCACCGGATCGGGCACCGCCGCTCCGGGACGCGCCGCCACCGGCCGCGCCGCCACGACGTCCGGCGCCGCCGGTTCGCGGACCACCGGAGCCGGCGCCCCCACCCGCACGCGAGGCCCCACCCGTACGCGGACCCCCGCCGGTACGCGGCGCCCCACCCGTACGCGGACCCCCGCCGGTACGCGGCGCCCCACCGGTACGCGGCGCCCCACCGGTACGCGAGCCCCCGCCCGTACGCGGACCCCCGCCGGTGCTGCCCCCCGACCCTGCGCCCGACCGACCGCCCGAACGACCGCTCGACCGTCCGCCCGTGCGGGCCGACGACCCCGTTCCTCCCCGGCCACCGGAAGCGCCGGCCCGTCCCGAGCCCCGAGGGTCGCGCGACGAGGCCGCCCGCCCCGACGACCCGCTCCGCGGCTGGGGCGTCCGCCCGCGGGATTCCTCGTCGTCGTCGGGTCGGGGCACGCTCTGAAGGTACGCGGTCACTGGCCCGATCCCCCGCACGTCGGCCGGATCAGTCCGAGGAACGACGGATCGGGCCGGGAGCCCGTGCGCTCGCCCCGCCGGCGCAGCGCGGGCGTCGGGCCGGCGGCCCGTCGCTCCCGCCAGCCGGGCGGACCGGGTCCGGACGCGCCGAAGCGCCCGGTCCGGGGACTCGGGGTCGACCCGGACGGGGCGCTTCGTGGGGAGAAATCCGGCGGCGACCTACTCTCCCAGGGGGTCACCCCCCAAGTACCATCGGCGCTGGCGGTCTTCACTTCCGTGTTCGGAATGGGAACGGGTGTTACCCCGCCGCTATGGCCACCGGAAACCTGGTCACGGCGATCCCGGCTCCGCCCAGTGGCGGTCCGGCGCCGTGTATGTCAATCGGGCCGGCGACCGGCACCTCGGTGCCGGAACGCCACGCGTCCCGAAGAACTCCAGAGCGAGCACGAGCGTCCTGAGAAACAGAACAAGAAGAATCCCAAGCCCTCGGCCGATTAGTACCGGTCGGCTGAACACGTTGCCGTGCGTACACCTCCGGCCTATCAACCTGGTCGTCTACCAGGGGCCTTACCCGGTTAACCCGGTGGGAGATCTCATCTCGAGGCAGGCTTCGCGCTTAGATGCTTTCAGCGCTTATCCTTTCCGCAGGTCGCCAACCAGCCGTGCTCTTGGCAGAACAACTGGCACACGAGAGCTGCGTCCGTCCCGGTCCTCTCGTACTAGGGACAGCCTTCCTCAAATCTCCTTCGGCTGCAGAGGATAGGGACCGAACTGTCTCACGACGTTCTAAACCCAGCTCGCGTACCGCTTTAAT
>CAIUKV010000154.1 GCA_903899845.1 uncultured Actinomycetes bacterium | reverse complement strand
GCCGACGACGCGATCGGTGACGATCCCCGCGCAACCGGGCGCCGGGATCGTCACCGTGACCGGGTGGGGGGCAGCCCGGTCGATCGCGTCGAAGTCGCGGTCGTAGCCGAGGGCGACGACCGCGTCGAGCACGGTGGGGTCGAAGCGCCCGTCGGTGCGGTGCCATCCGTCGACCGCGTGCTCCACGAGGCGCAGGGTGTCGGCGTGCACCACCACCGGGGCACCGGCTGCGGCGTTGCACCGCGAGATCTCGCTGTCGGGCCGGAACCGGCTCCAGCGCCGCTCGAGCTGCTCCAGCCGGGCCCGGGCGTACGCGACGCCGTCGGCGGCCGCGTCGGGAGCGTCGGCCACCACGATCACGTGGGCCGTGGTGCCCATGACCCGGAACTCGAGCTGCGCGTCGGCCATGGTCAGCTCCCGCGGCTGCGGGTCTGCGGGGCGCGCGACTGGTTGCCGGTGATCGGGGCGCCGGACCCCGACGAGCCCGGGGCGACGCGGGTGCCCGACCGGCTCCACGGGTCGGCCTGACCGGAGGGGGCCCACTGCGGGCGCGGCGCAAACGGGCGGGCCCGGCCGTACTCGTCGTCGCGGTCGTCGCGGTCGTCGTCTCGGTCGTCGTCCCGGTCGGACCGGGCGGCGCGGGCCCGCTCGCCGTTCCCGAACGCTCCGGCGGCGCTCGGACCGGCGGTGACGCCGACGTCGGCGGGGCTGGAGTCGGCCGAGCTGACGCCGGCGATGGTGCCGGTGAGGAAGGCGGTGGCGCCGACCGCGACCCCGCCGATCACCCACCTCGAGGTGCGCAGGCCGGCCCGCCGGCGCTCTCCCGGCGTGGGGGCGGCCGGCGCCACCGTCGCCCCGCTCGGCGGGAAGGTCGGAGGGGACTCCGACGGGGCTGTCGGGGGGGAGGTCGGGGGGGACTCCGACGGGGAGGTCGGGGGGATGTCGGTCGGTTCGGTCACGGGGTCTCCTCGGGCCGGTGCGCCGGTATGGCGCCGGTGACGAGACAACCCCTTCGGGCACGTCCGGGTGCCGCGACTCGCTGAAGGAATCACAGTTTCGGCGGCCGGCCCTCAGGCCCCGCTCAGGTGCGCGTGCCGCCGGGGCCCGGCTCAGACCGGGCGCAGCTCCACCGGGACGGCCGACAGGCACGGCATGCCGGTGAGCGGATCGACCGCGTCGGTCACCGAGGTCAGCCGACTGACGTTGGTCGTGGTCCAGCCGTGGGTCAGCGACACCACTCCGGGCCGCAGTCGGGGGTCGATCCGCACCCGGCCCCGCACGCGGCCGTGCGCGCCCACGAGATCGACGGGCACGTCGTCGGCCAGGCCCTGCGCCGCGGCGTCCTCGGTGCCGATGCGCACCCACGGCGGGTCCTCGGGCCGGGCCGCCGACTCGTAGCGGGCCGAGTTCATGCTGCGCAGCTGACGACGGGGCACGAGGACGGTGGCGGGCCGCGCCGCGTCGATCGCGGCGAGCTCGGCGGCGAGCCGATCGACCAGCACCGCCGGCGCGAGCCGGAACCGACCGTCGGGCAGCACCTCGTCGTGGACCCAGCCGAACTCGGGGGCAGGCCCCGGAACGCCCCGCGGGCCGGCCGCGACCACGGCGGCGCCGTCGGCGCCGGCCTGGTCGGCGAGGCGCACCAGCAGCGCGCGCCCGTCGGTGGCGTCGGGATCGAGGCCGTCGAGGACGTCGAGGCCGAGGCGACGCCCGAGCTGGCCGAGGATCCACCACACCGGGCGGCGCTCGGCGATGGGCGTGACCACCGCGTCGGTGAACTGCGTCCCGGTCGTGAGCGAGATGCCCTCGACCATCGGGAGGTCGGCCCGCTCCATCTGCGCGGTCGCCGGCAGCACGTGGGTCGCGAGCGCGACGAGCTCGTGGTCGACGACGTCGGCCACCGCGAGCACGTCGAGCGAGGCCAGGGCGGCCGCGGTGCGGTCGGGGTCCGGGAACGCGACGAGCGGGTTGCCACCGAGGATCACCAGGGCCCGCAGGTTGCCCGCCTCGATCTCGTCGACCATCGCCACGCACGGGTACTGCCCGGCCCATCGGGGCAGGTCGGGACGGCTCGGCGGCCCGGGCTGGGTCCAGCCCTCGGGGGGCGAGGACCGGGGCACCCGGCCCCGGAACGGGAAGCACGTCCCGGGGTTCACCCGCATGCCGCCCGGGCGGTCGAACGACCCGGTCACCGCGAGCAGCACCCAGCGCAGCCACGCGGCGACGAGCCCGTGGGGGTGCATGACCACGCCGGTGCCCACGAAGGCAGCGAGGCGCCCGGCCCGCCGGATCGCGTCGAGCAGATCGCGCAGCCCCGCCGCGGGCACGTCCGCGGCGCGCGCCACGCGCTCGAGCGTGCACGGCGCCAGGACGCGCCGGAGCGTGTCGAGGTCGGCCGGGTCGGCGTGGGCCGCGAGCTCGGCCGTGTCGGCGCCCTCGTCGAGCAGCTCGCGCACGAGCCACGCCAGCACGAGATGGTCGGTCCCGGGCCGGATGGCGAGGTAGCCGTCAGCCAGGGCCGCGGTCTCGGTGCGGATCGGGTCGAGCACCCACAGCGCGCCCCCGGCCCGGCGGAACTCCCGGATGCGGGTGATCGGGTCCGACAGCGCGGTGCCGTAGCCGTGCGAGACCACCGGGTTCGACCCGAACACCACGAGCAGGCGCGAGTCCTCGGGGTCCCAGACCGTCGAGCACTGCATCTGCCCGGTGACCAGCTCGGCGGCGCGCAGGATCGCGGCGTTGTCGATGGTGGCGGGCGTGTAGCGCTGCTTCGTGCGCAGCAGCCCGAGGAAGCGCTCGGCGGTCATCCAGCCGTTGACGTCGTAGGCGAGCCCGGTGGCGAGGTAGGCGCCGACCGCGTCGGTCCCGTGCTCGGCCCGCACCGCGGCGATGCGGTCGGCGAGGTCGTCGAGGACCGTCGGCCACGGGGCGGGGTCGGCACCGAGCCGGGGGACGTCGAGCCGGTCGGGCCGGTGGTGGAAGGCCGGGATAGCCCGGCCCTTCGGGCACGTGTAGCCGCGCGAGACCGGGTGGTCAGGGTCGCCCCGCACCTCGAGCACCTCGGGGCCCCGGGTGGTGACCACGATCCCGCACGCGGCCGCGCAGATCCGACAGAAGCTCAGGTGCTCCTCGGTCCCCCCGCGCTCCACCGGGCGCACCGTAGTCCGGGGCGAGCGCCCTAGGCTCCGGCCGTGCCCGTCTCGGGGTTCGACCACGCCGCGCTGCCCACCGCCGACTCCGAGCGCCTGCTCGCGTTCTACAAGGCGCTCGGCTTCGCCATCGAGGGCGAGGAGGCCTGGCGGGCGGGCCGGATGCCCATCTTCTCCATCGTGTGCGGCGACCAGAAGATCAACGTGCACACCGAGGCGCTCATGGCCCGGCGCGACGACCCGACGTTCCTGCGGGGCCCGACGGCCGAGCCGGGGTGCGGCGACTACTGCTTCGTGTGGGACGGCGGGATCGACGCCTGCCTCGCCGCGCTGGCGGCCGCCGGGGTGGCGCCGATCGACGGCCCGGTGCCGCGGGTGGGTGGCCGCCACGGTGGCACCGCGCTCGGCGTGAGCGTCTACGCGCGCGACCCCGACGAGAACCTGCTCGAGTTCATCTCCTACGCCCCCGACGACGTCGCCCGGTACGCGCCGGGTCGGGGCTGACGCCGTGCCCACCGCGTTCGTCACCGGGGCGAGCCGGGGCATCGGGCGGGCCTGCGCCGAGGCGCTGGCCCGGGCCGGCTTCGACGTCGCGGTGTCGGCCCGGACCGTCACCCCCGGCGAGGCGCGTGAGCACTCGTCGACCGTGGCCCGGTCCGACACGTCGCCGCTCCCCGGCTCGCTCCAGGAGACCGCGGCGCTGGTGGAGGCGGCCGGCCGCACCGCCCTGCTCGTGCCCGCCGACCTGACCGACGCCGCGTCGCTCGGCGCCGCGGCCACCCGGGTGCTCGAGCGGTGGGGCACCGTCGACGTCGTGGTGCACAACGGCCGGTACATCGGGCCCGGGCACATGGACCGCCTGCTCGACACCCCGATCGAGCTCATCGAGAAGCAGATCTTCGCCAACGCGATCGCGCCGTTGATCCTGAACCAGTACCTCCTCCCCGCGATGGTCACCGCGGGTGGTGGGACCATCGTGAACATCACGTCGTCGTCGGGCTACGGCGATCCCACCAAGCCGGCGGGTGAGGGCGGCTGGGGGGTCGGCTACCCGATGTCGAAGGCGGCCGCGCACCGCATCGCCGGGGTGCTGCAGGTCGAGCACGGGCACCAGGGCATCCGGGCCTACAACGTGCAGCCGGGATTCATCAACACCGAGCGCATGGCCCAGGACATGGGCGAGTTCGGCTTCGAGCTGATCGGCGCGCCCCCCGAGGTGGTGGGCGCGGTGATCGCCTGGGTCGCCACCGCCCCCGACGCCGAGGCCTACGCCGGCCGCACGATCGAGGCGCAGTACCTCTGCCACGAGCGGGGCCTGCTGCCGGGCTGGGCGGGACCCCGGCCCAACACCAGCGCGATCGCCTACGACCGGTCGGCGGCCACGCTCGAGGCGCTCGAGGCGAGGCTGCGCGAGTCCGGGACCTGAGCGGACGGGTCCGCCACCCGCGGCTCGGGCACCGTCGGCACCACGGCCGCCGGGACGGCGGCTCGGGCACCGGGCTCGGTCGGCGGGTTCATGACGTTGTCGGTGACCGCCTGGACGAGGCCGAGGACGAGGAACACCGTCACCAGCCGCTTCGCCCCGACACCCAGCGCGAGCGGACCGGGCCGCTCGGGGACCGCCGGCCCGGCCTCGGCGACCGGGGGTCCGTCGCCGTAGAGCGCCCGGGGGTACTGCGGGGTGAGCAGCATGACGTAGCCCCATACGCGCGTCTGGAAGCGCAGCACCGCGCCCAGCGCCTGGGCGGACATGCCCGGCATCCGGCCCCGCACCAGGACGACGACCCACAGCACCAGCAGCGCGAGGGCCACGCCGCTCCCGAGCCAGTTGACCACGACCAGCACCGGCAGCGCGAGCACGATGCGGAACAGCACCGCCCACCGGTTCAGGCGCTCGCCGGGCGGGACCGCCACCGCCACCGGGTAGCGGTCGTCGGCGAGATCGAACGGGGGATAGTCGTCACGCATGAGGTAGAGGTACGCGAGCAGGCGCGTGTGGTAGCGCAGGACGTGGGTGAGGAACCGGGCCATGTCGTCGGGCAGGCGGCCGGTGAACAGCGCGACGAACCACCCGGCGATCACCACGAACACCGCCCCGATGGTCACGAGGGTGATCCAGACCAGGTGCGGGATCGCGAGCACGATCCGGAACGCGACCGTCCACCGGTTCTGGGCCCGGTCGGGGCCGAACCCCGTCTCGATCGTCGCGGGCACGTCGGGGATCCCGGCCGGGTCCTCGAGCTGCTCGCCGTCGCGGGCGACCCATTCCGTGTAGCGGTCGCCGTCCCACCACCGGTACTCGAACCGGGCGAGCGGATCGCTCCGCCATTCGCCGCTCACGGCGCCGACCGGGACCGGTCGGGCGCCCCCGTCACGGGAGCGTGACCGGGGGCAGCGGGTGACGGAACAGCCGGGCCGCGTTCTCGTGGGTCAGCATCCGCAGCTCCTCCACCGGCAGGTGGCCCCAGTACTTCTCGATCTCGCGCTGGGTGTGCGGCCACGTGCCGTCGCCGTGGGGGAAGTCGGTCTCCACCATGATGTTCTCGACCCCGATCCGGTAGCGGGTGTCGATGGTCGACGGGTCGTCGAGGGTGCAGAACCAGAAGTTGCGGCGCAGCACGTCGGCGGGCCGGTTGTCGTGGTCGTAGCCGTTGGAGAGGTACCCCGAGCGGTCGACGAGGTTGTCGAGCCGGTCGAGCAGCATGGCGACCCAGCCGATCCCGCCCTCCGACATCGCGATCTTGAGCTCGGGGTAGCGCAGCATCCATCCCGACCACAGCCACTCGGCCGCCGCGGTGAGCGACAGCTGGCCGAAGAGGGTGGCCGAGAGCCCCATGGTCGGCGCGTCGGGCGCGATGTCGGCCATGCCCGACGACCCGACGTGCAGTGAGATCACGGTGTCGGTCTCGACGCACGCCCGCATCACCGGGTCCCAGTACTCGGAGAAGATCGACGGGAAGCCGATCTTGTGCGGCCGCTCGGGCAGGCTGACGCTCACGAAGCCCCGCTCGGCGTTGCGCCGGATCTCCGTCGCGGCGAGCTCGGCGTCGGCCAGGTAGGTGATCCCGAGCGGGATGAAGCGCTCGGGGTACTGCTGCCACCACTCGTCGTGGACCCAGTCGTTGTACGCCCGGGTGACCGCGTACCCGAGGTCGCGGTCCTGGGCCGCCGAGTAGACCCGGCCGCAGAACCCGGTGATCATCGACGGGAAGTTCAGCGACGCCCAGATGCCCCCGACGTCCATGTCGCGCACGCGGGCGTGGGGGTCGTAGCAGCTCGGGCGCATCTGGTCGAAGCGGAACGGCTCGACCCGCACCGACTCGGGCCGGCGACCGGCCACCGCGTTCATGCCCGCCTGGTAGTGGTTGTTGCCCTCGAACTCCCAGACCTCGTGGCCGTTCTGGTTGACCACGATCCGGGGCGCCCGCTCCTGGAGCTTGGCGGGGAGCCGCCCCTCGAACATGTCGCGGGGCTCCACCAGGTGGTCGTCGACCGAGATGACCGTGTACTTCACCACCGCCGGCTCGGGCTCGGGGAGGAACAGCGTCGGGTCGAGGGTCTGGGTCATCGTGACGACCTTTCCGATCGGGACGGCGCCGGGCTTTCGTGGCCGACAGGCCAGGGGCCAGACTATCCCCGACCCCGCAGCAGGGCGTCCGGGCCAGGGAGGGCACCAGATGGGATCGGTCTTCAACCACATCGGGCACTGCGTCGCCGACGTCGACCGGTCCCGCCGGTTCTACGAGGAGGTGCTCGGCTTCGAGTTCTGGCGCGACCTCGAGCCGCCCGACGAGATGACCACCAAGCTGCTCGACCTCGACCGGTCCGCCGGGCTGCGGGCCGTGTACCTGCGCCAGGGCGAGTTCGTCCTCGAGCTCCTCGGGTTCACCGGGGCGGGGACGGTGGCACCCGCCCGACCCCGGGTGATGAACGAGCTCGGCCTGACCCACCTCTCGGTGTCGGTCGACGACATCGACGCCACCGCCGCGGCCGCGGTGGCCCACGGGGGCGCGGTGCTCGAGCAGACCCACATCGGCGCCGCGGTGATGATCCGCGACCCCGACGGGCAGCTCATCGAGCTCCTGCCGATGGGGTACCGGGCGAGCCTGCCCGACTGAGCCCCGGTCCCGGCCCCGGCGATCGCCGACCAGGCCCTACCATCGACACACCCACGGGGAGCTCGGGGCAGCCGGGCTGAGAGGGTGACCACGCACCGGGCGACCGGCCGCAGCGTCACCGACCCCTCGAACCTGCTCCGGGTAATGCCGGCGGAGGGAGGGACCGTGCACGACGCATCCGTCGAACCCGTCGAACCCGTCGAACCAGTTGGACCCGTCGCACCCGTCGCACCCGGGCGACGCGCCGACCCCGCGCGCCACGCCGTCGTCCTCGTGGGCGGCGACGCCCCCGACCCGGTCGCGCTCACGGCCGCCGCGCCCACCCTGGCCGACGCGGCGCTCGTGGTCGCGGCCGACTCCGGCCTGCACCACGCCGCGGCGCTCGGCCTGACCGTCCACGTGGTGGTGGGCGACCTCGACTCGGCCGACCCGGGCGCGGTGGCCGCCGCCCGCGCGGCCGGCGCCGCCGTCGACCGGCACCCGGTCGACAAGGACGCCACCGACCTCGAGCTCGCGTTGGGCACGGCCCGGGACCGCGGCGCGCGCCGGGTGACCGTCGTCGGCGGGGGCGGCGGACGTCACGACCACCTGCTCGCCAACGCGCTGGTGCTCGCGAGCGCCGAGTTCGCCACCCTGGAGCTCGACGCCTACGTCGGCACCGCCCGCTGCACCGTGGTGCGCACCGCCGCGGCGTTGACCGGCGCACCGGGATCGCTCTGCTCGCTCCTCGCCGTCGGCGGTCCCGCCCGGGGTGTGCGCACCGACGGCCTGCGCTTCGCGCTGCACGACGAGGACCTGATCCCCGGATCGACCCGGGGCCTCTCCAACGAGCTGACCGGGACCCACGCCCGCGTCGTCCTCACCGACGGGGTGCTGCTCGTCGTCCAGCCCCACGCCCTCGGCGACCCCGATCGCCCGTCGCCGTCCCCGTCGCCGTCGCCGACCCCGGAGGCCTGACCGTGCGCCGCCCCCGTCCCCGTCCCCGCTCCCGCTCCCGCTCCCGCTCCCGCTCCCGCTCCTGCTTCCGCGCCGCGCTCGTCAGCGTGCTCGTCAGCGTGCTCGTCACCGTGCTCGTCGCCGTCCCGGCCGGGGCCGCCGAGCGCCGGGTCACCCTCGTGACCCACGACTCGTTCGCGCTCTCCGAGTCGGTGCTCGACCGCTTCACCGAGCGGACCGGCATCGAGGTGGACGTGCTCCCCCTCGGCGACGCGGGCCAGATCGTGAACCAGGCGATCCTCACCACGGGCAACCCGGTGGGCGACGTCCTCTTCGGGGTCGACAACACGTTCCTGACCCGCGCGCTCGACGCCGACGTCTTCGAGCGCTACCGCGCGCCCGCCCTCGACGGCGTCCCCGAGGCGCTGCGGCTCGATCCGAAGCACCGGGTCACGCCGATCGACTACGGCGACGTCTGCATCAACTACGACAAGGCGTGGTTCGCCGAGCGGCGCATCCCGGTCCCGGAGACGCTCGAGGACCTGACCGAGCGGCGCTACCGCGACCTGCTCGTGGTCCAGGACCCGTCGACGTCGTCGCCGGGTCTCGCGTTCCTGCTCGCGACCGTGGCCGAGTTCGGCCCCGACGGGTGGCGGGGCTACTGGAAGCGCCTGCGGGCCAACGGCGTCACCGTCGTCGACGGCTGGGAGCAGGCCTACTACGACGAGTTCAGCGGGGGCGGCGCCGGCGGCGACAAGCCGCTGGTGGTGTCGTACGCGACGAGCCCGGCCGCGGCCGTGGTGTACGCCGACCCGCCGATCACCCGGTCGCCGATCGGCACCATGACCGGATCGTGCTTCCGGCAGGTCGAGTTCGCCGGGATCCTCGCCGGCACGAAGCACCGCGCCGAGGCCCGGCGCCTGGTCGACTTCCTCCTCTCGCCCGCGGTCCAGGCCGATCTGCCGTTGCAGATGTTCGTCTACCCGGCGGTGACCGACACCGCGCTCCCGGCGGTCTTCACCACCAACGCCGACACCGCCGAGGACCCCTACACCATGACCCCGGCCCGGATCGGCGCCCGGCGCGACGCCTGGATCCGGGCGTGGACCGGCACCGTGCTCCGGTGAACGCGGCGTCGCCGGGCCGGGCCCGCCGTCGATGACCCCGACCGTGCGGGCGCGCCTCGGCACCGTGGTCGCCGCCGCGGTCCCGGTCGGGTTCGTCGCGGTCCTCTTCGGGTATCCCGTGGCCGCGATCATCGGCCGGGGCCTCGCTCCCGACGGGACGCTCGACCCCGAGCCGCTGCGCCGGGTGTTCACCGACCCGGCCCTCCGGGGCGTCGTGTGGTTCACCGTCTGGCAGGCGGCCCTCTCGACGCTCTGCACGCTCGTGCTGGCGCTGCCCGGCGCGTACGTGCTGGCGCGTCTGCGCTTCCCCGGCCGGTCGCTCGTGCGCGCGCTCGTCACCGTGCCGTTCGCGCTGCCGACGGTGCTGGTCGCCAACGCCTTCCTCGCCGTGGGCGTCCCCCGCTCACTGGGGGCGGTGCTGCTCGCCCACGTCTTCTTCAACTACGCCGTCGTCGTCCGCGTGGTCGGGATGCGATGGCGCAACCTCGATCCCCACGAGGCCGAGGCCGCCCGCATGCTCGGCGCGAGCCGGTGGCGGGTGGCACGCGAGGTGACGGCACCGGCACTGCGACCCGCGGTGGTCGCCGCGGCGACCATCACCTTCCTGTTCTGCTTCACCTCGTTCGGGGTGATCCTGTTCCTGGGCGGCCCGACCCGGGCGACGCTGGAGACGGAGATCTACCGTCAGACCACCCGCTTCCTCGACCTGCCCCTCGCCGCGGCGCTGTCGGTCGTGCAGCTCGCCGCCGTGCTCGCGTTGCTGTGGCTGGTCGGGCGCAGCGAACGCCGGGCCGCGGTGCCCGCCCGGCTCCGGGCCGCCCGCGAGGTCGAGCACGCACCCCACACGCCGGGTGAGTGGGTGCTGCTCACGGCCAACCTGCTCGTGATGACGGCCCTGCTGCTCGTGCCGATGGCGGTGCTCGTGGTCCGTTCGCTCACCCCACCGTCGGGGTTCGGGTTCGACGCCTACCGGGCCCTGGGCGAGCTGCGCCGGGGCAGCACGCTCTTCGTGCCGCCGCTGGAGGCGGTCGGGACCTCGCTCCGGTACGCGCTCGCCGCGGCGGCGATCGCCGTCGTCGTCGGCGGCCTCGCGGCCTGGGCGGGGGCCCGGTCGCGCTCACGCTGGCTCGACGGCTTCCTGGCCGTGCCCCTGGGGGTGTCGGCGGTGACGCTCGGCTTCGGGTTCCTGATCGCGCTCGACGAGGGTGCGCTCGACCTGCGGGGCTCCGCCGTCCTCGTCCCGCTCGCCCAGGCCCTGGTCGCGCTGCCGTTCGTGGTCCTGCTGGTCGGGCCGGTGCTCCGCTCGATCGACCCCCGCCTCCGCGAGGCCGCCGCGATGCTCGGGGCGTCGCCGGCCGCCGTCCGCCGGCGCATCGACCTGCCCATCGCGGCCCGGGCCCTGTTCGCGGCCGGGGCGTTCGCGGTCGCGATCGCGCTGGGGGAGTTCGGGGCCACGACGTTCGTGGTGCGCCCCGACGCCCCGACCCTGCCCGTCGTGATCGCCCGCCTGCTCGGCCAACCCGGCGAGGCCGCGTTCCACGCCGCGATGGCGGCGAGCGGGATCCTCATGGTGCTCGTCGTGGTCGCGGTGGTCGTCGGCGACCGCGCCCGGGTCGGACGGTTCGGGGAATTCTGATGGCGACGAGCGCAGCGCAGACCAGGGTCCCGGCGGCGGGACTCGAGGGACGCGGGCTCGAGGTGCGCTACGGCGACGCGGTCGCGCTCGCCGCGATCGACCTGCGGGTCGGGCCGGGCGAGGTCGTGGCCGTGCTCGGCCCGAGCGGCAGCGGGAAGAGCACGCTGCTGCGGGCGGTGGCCGGGCTCGAGCCCCTGGCCGCGGGCACGGTCACCTGGGCGGGCGAGGACCTCCGCCGCGTCCCGCCCCACCGGCGCCGGTTCGGCCTGATGTTCCAGGACCACGCGCTGTTCCCCCACCGCGACGTCGCCGGCAACGTGGCCTTCGGCCTGCGCGTCCAGGGGCTCCCCGCCGCCGAGATCCGGGCCCGGACCGAGGCCGGCCTCGCCGCGGTGGGCCTCGCCGGGTTCGGGGCCCGGTCGGTGCGCGAGCTCTCCGGGGGCGAGCAGCAGCGCGTCGCCCTGGCCCGGGCCCTCGCCCCCGGACCCCGGCTGCTCATGCTCGACGAGCCGCTCGGTGCCCTCGACCGGGCGCTGCGCGAGCACCTGGTCGACGAGCTGCGCGCCCTGTTCGCCCGGCGCGAGCGGGCGGTGCTGCTCGTGACCCACGACCACGAGGAGGCCTTCGCCCTGGCCGACCGCGTCCTGGTCCTGCACGCGGGGCGGGTCGAGCAGGACGACGACGCGGCCACGGTCTGGTCGCGCCCGGCGTCCCCCTTCGTGGCCCGGTTCCTCGGCTACAACGTCACCACGGCGTTCGGGGCCCCGGTCGCGGTCCGGCCCGACGGCCTGGTCTGGAGCGCCGCCCCCGGCCCCGGAACCGTCGCGGTCACGGTGGTCGACCGCACGTTCCGCCGGGACCACTTCCGGATCCGGGTCGCCACCGCGACCGGCGAGACCCTCGACGTGGCCGTCCGGGAGGTCGGGGCCCCGGCGGCTCCGGCACCGGGCACCCCGGGGACCCTCGCCCTGGCGCCGGGCGCCGCCGTGGCCCTGCCCTGACCCGGATCCGCACCGGGTCCGCACCGGATCTGCACCGGATCTGCACCGAATCTCCACACCTCCGAGGAGACTCCCCCCGGGGGGTTCCCTAGCATGAACCCCGGTGTCATCCGTGTCCGCCACGCCCACCGTGCTCGTCATCGAGGACGAGCAGACGATCGCCCAGGCGGTCG
>CAIUKV010000153.1 GCA_903899845.1 uncultured Actinomycetes bacterium | reverse complement strand
CTGGTCACCGACGCGGGAGCGGTGTTCGACGAGGAGATCCTGATCGACGCCGCCACGCTGCGGCCGTCGGTGAGCTGGGGCACGAACCCGGCCCAGGTCGTCACCATCGACGGCGTGGTCCCCGACCCCCACGAGTTCCCCGACGCTGGGCAGCGCGACGCCGCCGAGCACGCCCTGCGCTACATGGGGCTGACCCCGGGCACGCCGATGCGCGCGATCCCGGTCGACACCGTGTTCATCGGCTCGTGCACCAACTCGCGCATCGAGGACCTCCGGGCCGCCGCCGCGGTGCTCGACGGTCGCCGGGTCCACGCCGGGATGCGGGCCATGGTGGTCCCGGGATCGTTCGCGGTGAAGGCGCAGGCCGAGGCCGAGGGGCTCGACCGGGTGTTCACCGCCGCCGGGTTCGAGTGGCGGGAGCCCGGCTGCTCGATGTGCCTGGCGATGAACCCCGACAAGCTCGCCCCGGGCGAGCGGTCGGCCTCCACCTCGAACCGCAACTTCGAGGGCCGCCAGGGCAAGGGCGGGCGGACCCACCTCGTCTCCCCCGCCGTCGCCGCCGCCACTGCGGTGGTCGGCCGCTTCGCCGCCCCGGAGGACCTCGCCTGATGGACGCCGTCACCGTCATCATGGGCCGCGCCGTGCCGCTCGACCGGCGCGACGTCGACACCGACCAGATCATCCCGAGCGACTGGCTCAAGCGGGTCGAGCGCACCGGCTTCGGGGCCGGGCTGTTCTCGGAGTGGCGCGAGTCCTCCGACTTCGTGCTCAACCGACCCGAGTTCCAGGGCGACGACGTCCGGGTGCTGGTGGCCGGGGCCAACTTCGGCTGCGGCTCGTCGCGCGAGCACGCGCCGTGGGCGCTCGAGGACTACGGGTTCGACGCGATCGTGGCCCCGAGCTTCGCCGACATCTTCCGCAACAACTGCCTGAAGATCGGCCTGGTCCCGGTCGAGCTGCCCGAGGCCGAGGTCACCACGCTGATGCGGGCGATCGAGGACGACCCCGAGATCGAGATCGTCGTCGACGTCACCAACCTGCGTGTCGCCGCGCCGGCCATCGACTTCGACGAGCCCTTCCACCTCGACGAGTTCCACCACCACCGGCTGGTCAACGGCCTCGACGACATCGGCCTCACGCTGCAGAAGGCCGACGCCATCGCCGCCTACGAGCCCACCCGCCCGGTCTGGATGCCCGCCACCACCTGATCGTGTTTGGACCGTCGGCGGCGCCCCGGCGCCCGCCGACGTCCAAACACAACGGGGGCGTCAGGGGCCGACGGTCCGCTCGCGCGGCTCGTGCTCGCCCACGCGGGCCAGCTTGTTCACGGCGTTGAGGTACGCCCGCGCCGATGCCTCCACGATGTCGGTCGACACGCCCCGCCCCGACGCGGCGCGCCCGTCGGCCTCCAACCGGATGACCACGTCGCCCAGGGCGTCACGGCCACTTGTCACCGACGACACCTTGAAGTCGAGCACGCGGCCGTGCACCCCCGACGCCGCCGCGATCGCGCTGCACGCGGCGTCGACCATGCCGTTGCCGCTGGCCTCGGCCTCCACCTTGCCGGACCCGTCGGCCAGCACCACCTTCGCCGTCGGCGTGGACGACGTGCCGCCGTGCACGACGAGGTCGACCAGCTCGAAGCGGTTCACGGCGCCGGCGCCGAGCTCCTCGGCCACGATCGCCTCGAGGTCGGCCTCGGTGATCTCGACCTTGCGGTCGGCCAGCTCCTTGAAACGGGTGAACGCCTGGTTCAGCGCGTCGCCCTGGAGCCGGAGCCCCATCTTCTCGAGGGTGTCGCCGAAGGCGTGGCGGCCCGAGTGCTTGCCCAGCACGATCTGGGCCGCCTCCTGGCCGACCGCCGCGGCGTCGATGATCTCGTAGGTCTCCCGGTCGGCCAGCACCCCGTGCTGGTGGATGCCCGACTCGTGGGCGAACGCGTTGCGCCCGACCACCGCCTTGTTGTGCTGCACGCTGTAGCCGGTGAGACGCGACACCAGCCGCGAGGTCCGGGCCAGCTCCTCGGTCCGCACGTTCACCCCGACGCCGGCGAAGAAGTCGGGACGGGTGCGGATCGCCATCACGATCTCCTCCAGCGCCGCGTTGCCGGCTCGCTCCCCGAGGCCGTTGATGGCGCACTCCACCTGCCGGGCGCCCGCCGCGACCCCGGCCAGCGAGTTGGCCACGGCCAGGCCGAGGTCGTCGTGGCAGTGGGTGGAGACCACGTAGTCGCCGTGCACGTGGTCGATCACGTACCGGATCAGCTTCCCGTACTCCTCGGGCACGCCGTAGCCCACGGTGTCGGGGATGTTGAGGGTGGTCGCCCCGTTGTCGACCGCGAGCTGGAGCACCTCGCACATGAAGTCCACGTCGGAGCGGCTGCCGTCCTCGGGGGAGAACTCGACGTCGGGCGTGTACGACGCCGCCCGGGCCACGCCGGCGGCCGCCTCGGCCTTCACCTGGTCCTCGGTCATCCGCAGCTTCTTGGCCATGTGGATGGGCGAGGTCGCGATGAAGACGTGGATGCGGGGGCGGGCGGCGTGGCGGACCGCCTCCCAGGCCCGGTCGACGTCCTTGAACCCGGTCCGCGAGAGCCCGGCGACCACCGGTCCCTGCACGGCGCGCGCGATCGCCTCCACGGCCTCGAAGTCACCCTGGCTCGCGATGGGGAACCCGGCCTCGATCACGTCGACCCCGAGCCGGGCCAGCTGCTCGGCGATCTCGAGCTTCTCGCCCACGCCGAGGGAGATGCCGGGCGACTGCTCGCCGTCGCGCAGGGTGGTGTCGAAGATCCTGACGGTGTCCATCGTCGCCGCTCGTTTCGCTCGGGGATTCGGGAGGGGTGTCCGGGTCCGGGGAGGGCTCCGGGGGTCCGGGGGGTTGAACCCCGGGGCCAACGAAAAACCTCCCCGGCCCGAAGGCACGAGGAGGCGTCCGCGAGCACCGGGGGTGCTCGCGCCTACGTAAGGAGGAGGCCGCGGGTCGGGGTGGAGCGCAGGTCCTGGTCCATGAGCCCCCAATGCTACCGACGCGGGCGGCGACGGTGCCACCATGAGGGTGTGCGTCCCGCCGGTCCGTCCCGTCGTCGGCCCCCCGCCGGGGAGCGGAACCGGCCGTGAGGTGGACCCGGCGGATCGTGGGCGCCGGGGTGGGTGCCGGGGTGGTCGCCGGCGTGGCGTGGGCGCTCTGGCGCCGGCTCGACCGTCCCGACCGCACCCTCGAGTGGCAGCCCCGGCCGTTCCCGCTCCCGCCGCAGCCGGTTCCGGTGCCACCCG
>CAIUKV010000152.1 GCA_903899845.1 uncultured Actinomycetes bacterium | reverse complement strand
GAGCGGGGTCAGCCGCCCGAGACGTCCTGGGGCCGGGCCCGGCCGGCGGCGATCCAGGGCATCATCGCCCGGAGCCGCTCGCCGACCTCCTCGATCTGGTGCTGGGCGCCCCGGCGGCGCAGGGCGTTGTAGACGGGGCGACCGGCCCGGTTCTCGAGGATCCACTCCTTGGCGAAGCGCCCGGTCTGGATCTCGTCGAGGATCGCACGCATCTCGGCCCGGGTCTCCTCGGTGACGATGCGCGGGCCCCGGGTGAGGTCGCCGTACTCGGCGGTGTCGGAGATCGAGTAGCGCATGTTGGTGATGCCACCCTCGTAGATGAGGTCGACGATCAGCTTCACCTCGTGCAGGGTCTCGAAGTAGGCCGACTCGGGCTGGTAGCCCGCGTTCACCAGGGTCTCGAACGACGCCATGATCAGCTCGGTGAGGCCGCCGCAGAGCACGACCTGCTCGCCGAACAGGTCGGTCTCGGTCTCCTCCTCGAACGTGGTGTCGAGCACCCCGGCCCGGGTCGCGCCGATCGCCCGGGCGTAGGCGAGCGCAGTCTCCTTGGCCTTGCCGGTCTCGTCGGCGTGCACGGCCACGAGCCCGGGCACCCCGCCACCCTCCTCGAACGTCCGCCGCACCAGGTGACCCGGCCCCTTCGGCGCGATCATCCAGACGTCGACGCCCTTCGGAGGGGTGATCTGCCCGAAGTGGATGTTGAAGCCGTGGGCGAAGGCGAGCGAGTTCCGCTCGCTCAGGTTCGGCTCGATGTCCTCGGCGTAGATCCGGGCCTGCTCGGTGTCGGGCAGGAGGACCATGATGATGTCGGCCTCGCGGCACGCCTCGGCGATGCTGCGCACCCGCAGGCCCGCCTCCTCCGCCTTGGCCCACGACGACGAGCCCTCACGGAGCCCGACGATCACGTCGACCCCGGAGTCGTGGAGGTTGCGGGCGTGGGCGTGCCCCTGGGATCCGTATCCGAGCACGGCCACGGTGCGGCCCTCGAGGAGGGCGGCGTCGGCGTCGGCGTCGTAGTAGATGGTGGCAGGCATGGTGTGCGGTCCTTCTGATCGGTTCTGATCGGGCGTGCTCGGGGAGCGCGAGGGTAGTTCAGCCGGTCCGGGTCCTCACGGCCCGCAACTTGGCCGGGCGCCGGGCCAGCTTCGGCAGGGCGACGCGACCGGTGCGCTGGAGCTCCACGATGCCGAACGGCTGGAGGAGGTCGGTCATCGCGTCGAGCTTCTCGGGCGGGCCGGCCACCACGATCGTGAGGGCGTCGTAGCCGACGTCGTCGATCTTGGCCTCGAAGATCGACGCCAGCTCGGTGATCTGGGACCGGGCCTCGGCGGTGGCCTTGACCGTCACCAGCATGAGCTCGCGCTCGACCGCGTCGGCCGGTGCGAGCTCGACGATCTTGATCACCGGGATCAGCTTGTTGAGCTGCTTCGTGACCTGCTCGATCGGCGCCGACTCGGCGTCGACCACGATCGTCATCCGGCTGAATCGCTCGTCCTCGGTCGGACCGACCGCGAGCGAGTAGATGTTGAACCCGCGTCGGGCGAACAGCCCGGCGACCCGGGTCAGCACGCCGAACTTGTTCTCGACGAGCACGCTGAGGATGTGGTGCTGCACGGACATCGCCCGCCCCCTCAGTGACCCGACGCGTGCGGGTCGTGCGCCGGGTCGAGGATGACCTCGTCGTTCGAGGTCCCCGCCGCGATCATCGGGTACACCTTCTCGCGGTAGTCGGTGCGGAAGTCGATCACCACCGGGCGGTCGTCGACCTCGTTGGCCTTCTGGATCGTCGGCTCGACGTCCTCGGGCGTGTCGACGCGGAACGCCACGCAGCCCATCGCCTCGGCCCACTTCACGTAGTCGGGGAGGTCGGGCGAG
>CAIUKV010000151.1 GCA_903899845.1 uncultured Actinomycetes bacterium | reverse complement strand
TGCCGACGGCTGCCGCCGCGGTCACGGCCGCGCCGCTCGACGTCGCCGCCACGGAGTCACCGGCCCCCGCCGGGACCGGGCCGGCGCCGAGCGCGGCCGCAGCCTGGGCCGCCGAGGTCGCGCCCACGCCGGACCAGGACGACGACAAAGCCCGGTTCTGGGGGAGCTGAACGCACGGCCGCCGGCCAGTCGGCCTGGCGGCCGGTCGGCCGGGTCCCCCGGGTGCGCCGGTCAGCCGGACCCTGACCCCGGGTGGTCGTGGTCGTGGTCCTCGTGGGGATCGCGCCCGGTCACGGGCGCGGTGCCCGGCGCCGGCGCCTCGACCAGGACCGTCCGCCGGGTCCCGGTGCGGCCACCGACCACCCCGACCACGGCGAAGGTCCCCGCGGCGACCAGCACGATCGAGCCGCCCGGCGCGAGGGCCCACTGTCGGGCGGCGGCGAGTCCGGCCACGACCGCGAACGCGCCGATGCCCGCGGCGCCCGCCAGCGTGCCCCGGAACGACCGGGCGAGGTTCCGGCTGGTCGCGACGGGCAGCACCATGAGCGCCGCGACGAGGAGCACGCCGACCACCTGCATCGCCGCGACGACCGTGACCGCGGTGAGCACGGCGAGCAACGCGTTGCCCGCGCCCACGGGCAGGCCTGCGACCCGGGCCGACTCCTCGTCGATCACGATCGCGAAGAGCGTCCGACCGAAGGCGGCCACGGCGACCACGATGCCGAGGCCGAGGAGCACGACGAGCAGCACCTCCGAACGGTCGACGGTGAGGATCGAGCCGAAGAGGTAGGGGAGGATGGCGCCGCTGCCCCCGGTCGACCGGCTGGCGAGCACCACCCCGCCGGCGATGCCGCCGTAGAACCAGAGCGCGAGCGCGAGATCGCTGGTCGCGCGTCGGCGGCTCCGGAGCCACTCGATCGACAGGGCGCCCACCGCGGCGACGACCATCGCGCTCCACACCGGCCACACCTCGAGGAGGAGACCGGCCGCGATGCCGGCGAGCGCGAGGTGGCCGATGCCGTCACCCATCAGGCTGAGGCGCTGCTGGACGAGGAAGGTGCCGATGAGCGGCGCGCAGATGCCGATGACCAGGCCCGCGGCCAGGGCGAGCTGCATGTACTCGCGCTCGAACGGCCAGGGGAGGGGCAGGACGGCGAGCCCCGCGATCCCGGCGAGTCCGCCGCTCACGCCTGGAGGTCCTCGAGCCAGCGGGGCAGATCGTCGGCGTGCACGCCGAGGTGCACGCCGGTGGCGGCGAGCTCGGACGGTGGTCCGTCGAAGCGCACCCGCCGTTGGAGCACCACCACCCGGTCGAGGTCGTCGGCCACGGCACCCAGCTCGTGCGAGACGAGGAGCACGGCGGTGTCGTGGTGCTCGACGAGGTGCACGAGGCTGTCGCGGAACAGGCGCTGGGACTCGCGGTCCACACCCGCGATCGGCTCGTCGAGCACCAGGACGGTCGGCTCGGCGACCAGCGCCCGCGCGATGAGCACCCGCTGCTGCTGCCCTCCCGACAGCGCGCCCACCGGACGGCGGCGGAGGTCGGCGATCGCGACAGCGTCGAGGGCGTGCTCGACCGCGGCCCGATCGGCGGGTCGCGGCGGCTTCCACCAGCCCCGGCGCGCGGTGCGGCCGGACGCCACCACCTCCGTGACGGTGGCGGGCACGTCGAGGTCGAGGATCCGTCGCTGGGGCACGTAGCCCACCCGCCAGCGCTCCCGCAGCGCGCGGGGTGGGTGCCCGAGCAGCTCGACCGTCCCGGCGTCGGGAGTGAGGAGGCCGAGCAGCAGCCGGAGCAGCGTGGACTTGCCCGACCCGTTGGGGCCGACGAGGGCGACGAACTCCCCCGGGGTGACCGTGAGGTCGACGGCGGTGACCGCGGGGTCGGCGCCGTAGGCGAAGGAGACGCCGTGCGCCGCGAGCACTGCGGGTCCGGTCGCGCCGGCGGCGGTCACCGCTGCAGCATAGGAAGCGCGTCGGCCCCGGTGGCGCCCGGTGGCGTGGAGTCGGGCCCGGTCCGGTGCCGGACGAAGCGGGCGGCGCCGAGCGCGGCACCGAATCCGCCGCCGAGGGCGAGCGCGACCGCGGCCCGGTCGAGGGCGTCGGGAAGCGTCGTGGGGAGCTGCGAGTGCGACAGCGCCGAGACGTCGGCCAGGCCGATGGCGATGGCCACGAACAGTCCGGCCATCACCACGAGGGGTGCCGACCCGCGGGCGCCCCGACGCCGGAGCTGCACCAGGGCGACGGCGGCGAGGGCCACCGCCCCGACGGTGGGCAGCGCGTTCGCGCCCCGCTCGGGCAGCGGCGCGGTCGCGTCGGCCCAGGCCCCGACCGCGTGGGCCACCGTGCCGGCGACGGCCACGACGAGGCCGCCACCCAGCGCGGCGGCGGCCCGGCGGGTCCAGGCGCCGCCAACGACCGCGAGGGCGAGGACCGCCGCGGCACCGATCCACGGCCAGGGCGCCGGGCCGGGCACGTAGCGCACGTCGCCCCGGACCCGGATCGTCTCACCGGACCGGACCAGGTCGATGCGGAACCGCTGGATGAGGTGGGCGCGGTCGGGGTCGCGCTGCACGACCGGGGGGTCGTCGGCGCTCATCCAGTGGGCCCGGTGGTCGTGCCACCGGACGGTCGGCCCGGGGCCCACCCGGCGCCACCGGGGGTCGGCGGTCGGGTCGGCCCACGGTGGCGGCGCCTCGGGATCGAGGCGGGACCGGTTGAGGTACCGGGCGGGCGAGCGCACGTTCTCGAACACCCCGGCGGGACCGACCCGCAGGTAGGGCTCGCCGTCGTAGCCGAGCACGGTGACGGCCGGGCCCCGGTTCGTGAGCTCGAGGCGGTCGCCGGTGTCGATCACCCGGACGCGCAGGCCGGGGACGGGAGGCGCCACCGACCGGATCGTCGTGGCGTAGTCCGTGGCGTCGACCCCGCCGACGGTGTGGGCGGCCGCCGGTCCGGCGGTCGCCGTGAGCCCGCCGATCCCGAGCCCGGCGCCCGCGGCGGCCCCGAGCACGAGGGTGGCGACGAGCCGCCACCGGCGGGGCTGCATGCAGGAACGCACCGGCGAGCGACGATACTGGGAGTCCCCTGCGTTCCCGGAGCCGACCCATGGCGAAGGCGCCGCCCGCCGCATCCCGGACCGTCCGGCCCCGTCGGACCCACGCGACCCGGGGCCACGCGCCCCGGGGCCGGGCGCGCACCGCCGGCGCGTGCGTCGCCGCGCTCGTCGTCGTCCTGGTCGCGGGGGGCGCGCTGGTCGGCCCCCTCGCCGGCACCGCCGCGGCGCACGCGAGCGTGGTGGCCACCGCGCCGGGCCCGGCCGAGGTGCTCGAGCGGCCGCCGACCTCGGTCTCGGTCGAGTTCACCGAGGCGGTGGACCCGCGCCTCGGCGGGGTGGTCGTCTACGACGGCCGGGGACTGCGGGTCGAGGGCGGGCGGGTGCGCCAGCCGACGCCCGAGCGCCTCGTGCTCCCCCTCGAGGGTGACCTGGGCGACGGCACCTACATCATGACGTGGCGGGTCGTGTCCGCCGACGGGCACACCGTCCAGGGCACGTCGACCTTCCGGGTGGGCGACGGGGGCGCGGCGCCCGAGGACGTGTCGGCGGTCGCGGCCGGCCTGCTCGCGGGTCAGCGGGCCGACCCGTCGGTGGCCTTCGCCTGGGGGGTCGCGCGCTGGGCGGTGTTCGCCGCGCTCGCGCTGCTCGTCGGGGGCGCGGTCTTCGCCGCCGCGGTCTGGCCGCCCGCCCGTGACGCGCGGGCGACCCGACGGATCGTCCTCGTCGGCTGGGTCGGGCTCACGGTGGCCACCGCGGTCGGGATCCCCCTCTTCGGCGCCTATTCGCGTGGCGGCGGACCGACCGCGCTGCTCGACCCCGACGTCTGGCGCGACGCGGTGGCGACGCGTCTCGGCACGATCTGGCTCGTCCGCCTGGGGTTGCTCGTCGTCGCGTTCGGCCTGCTGCGGGTCCTGGTGCAGGCCCGGCCCGCGGACCGGGTGGGCCTCCCGCGCTGGTGGTGGCCCGCCGCCACGGTGGTGGGGATCGCGCTCGTGAGCACGCCGGGGCTCGCCGGTCATGCGTCGACCGGCGACCTCCCCGCGCTCGCCGTGATCGCCGACGCCGCCCACACCGCGGCGATGGCCGTCTGGATCGGCGGGCTGGTCGTGCTCGCAGCCGTGGTGCTGCCCGGGCGGGTGTTCGCGCGCATGGAACCGGCGATCGACCGCTTCTCCCGGGTCGCGCTGGTCAGCGTCGGGGTGCTCGTGGTCACCGGCACCTACCAGTCCTGGCGTCTCGTGGGCGGCTTCGCCGCGCTGCGCGAGGACGACTTCGGCCGGCTGCTCGTGGCGAAGGTCGTGATCTTCGGCGCCATGGTGGTGGTCGCCTCCTTCAGCCGGGAGATCGTGGCCCGGCTCGACGGCGCCGCGCCCGGCTCCGAGCCGGTGGGTCCGGTCCCTGGTCCGGGGGGCGGGCGACGTCCGGCCCGGGTCCCGCTGCCCGTGGTCCGGGGCGCGGCGGTCGACCTCGCCGATCCCCCGCCGGGCGACGGGGCGGGCACCGCCGACGCCGCGCGCGAGGTGCGCCGCCTGCGCCGGTCGGTCGGGCTCGAGGTCGTGCTGGCCGCGCTCGTGCTCGCGGTCACGGCGCTGCTCGTGAACACCTCGCCCCCCGCCGACGGGGCCGCGTTCCGGGAGGGCGTCGCCGGGGTCCGGGTCGAGGACCCCCAGGTGACGCTCGACCTCACGGTCCTGCCCGGCCGGGCCGGGATCAACGACCTCCACGTCAACACGTTCTCGCCCGCCGGGACCCCGCTGCCGGTCGCCGCGGTCGAGCTCCGGCTCGCCCTCCCGGCCCGCGACCTCCCGCCGCTCGTCGTGCCGCTGCGCCAGCTGGGGCCGGGCCACTACCTCTCGCCCGGGCTCGACATCCCGTTCGCCGGCGCCTGGCGGGTCGAGGCCACGATCCGGATCACCGCCGTGGACCGCGTCGACCTCACCGGCACCCTGGGGATCCGCTGATGGACACCGTCGACCTCGCCAACACCTTCTTCACGCTGTGCACGCTCCTCGCCAACGCCGTGGTCGCGGTCGCGCTGGTGGGAGGGGTGCTGGCGTGGGCGGTCCCGGCCCTCCGCCCCGCTGCGGCCCGGGTCGTCGATGCGGTGGGGCCGTCGGCCCGGGGGCTCGCCGCGACGGTCGCGGTGGCGGCGACGCTCGGCAGCCTCTACTACTCGGAGATCGCCGACTTCGTCCCCTGCCGCCTGTGCTGGTTCCAGCGGATCTGCATGTACCCCCTGGCGGTGGTGCTGATCGTGGGACTGGTGTTGCGGGACGCCCGGGCCCGCTGGTACGCCGCCCCGTTCGTGGTCGTCGGCGCCCCGCTCGCCCTCTACCACTGGCTGATGGAACGGGGCGTCTTCGCCGAGAGCACCGCCTGCTCGGCCACGGTTCCCTGCGCCGTCCCCTGGTTCGAGGAACTCGGATACGTCACGCTGGCGTTCATGGCCATGAGCGGCTTCCTCCTGATCGGGACCCTGCTGGTCGTCGACGGGATCTGGGACCGGCGGGCGAGTGCCGCGGCCCCGGATTCCCCCGGCGCCGGACCCGCCGGGGACCATGGGGAGCCCGCCCACCCCCCGACGACCCCGATCCCCCCGACCCCGACGACGGAGCGCACGCGATGAGCCCGAAGCCCTCGAACCCCCCGACCCGCGCCAGGTCGAAGCGCCCCGCCGTCCGGCGCACCGGCAACCGGTGGGTCTTCCCGGTGGTGGTCGCCGGTGTCGCCGCCCTCGGCATCCTCGCCGTGGTCCTGACCGCCGCGGGCGACGGGGGTGGCTCGGGGTCCGACGCCGACGCCGTGCAGATCGCCGCGGAGGTCAGCGTGGACGGTGCCGCGCTCCCGCAGTACACCGCCCCCGGGCGCGACAACGCGCTCGGTCGCCCCGCCCCGGCCATCGGGTCGGTCGACTTCGACGGCCGCAACGTCGAGGTGGGCGGCGCGACCGGCTCGCCCTACGCCGTGGTGTTCCTCGCCCACTGGTGCCCGCACTGCCAGGCCGAGGTCCCGCGGCTCGTGGCCGCCGCCCAGAACGGCCGGATCGCGGGCGTGCCCGTCATCGGGGTGGCCACCGGCACGACCGACACCCAGCCGAACTACCCGCCGAGTGCCTGGCTGGCCCGTGAGGACTGGCCCTTCCCGGTGCTCGTCGACGACGCCAGCGGATCGGCGGCGAAGGCCTACGGGCTCGGCGGCTATCCGTTCATGGTGTTCGTCGACGCCAAGGGCACGGTCGTCGGTCGGCACTCGGGCGAGATGTCGGAGTCCGACCTCGCCGCCGTGTTCACCGCCCTGGCCGCCGGGAAGCCGCTGCCCCTCCCCGGCACGGGCGCGTCGTCCACGACGAAGTAGGCGACGGGGGGGCGCGCCGAGACGACGGCGTGGGTCAGGGCTCCCCGCACACGCGACAGAGCCCGACGAGGTCGATGCGGTGGCCGGTCGTCTTGAACCCCGCGGCCCGCTCCACCTCGGCGATCGCCCGGTGCACGGCCTGCTCGACCGCGTCGACGGCGGGCGCGTCCTCCACCGCTCCACAGCGCGTGCAGATGAGGTGGTGGTGATGGTGCCCGGTGAGGTCCTCGGTCAGCTCGAACCGGGCGAACTCGGCGTTGGTCACGATGCGGTGGACGATGCCGGCCTGCTCCAGCACGACCAGGTTGCGGTACACCGAGCTCTGGGCCAGGTCCGGGTCGAGGTCGAGGATCTCGGGGATCGTCAGGGGGCGCCCCGCTCCCGCCAGCACCGCGCACACGGCGGTGCGGGCCGGGGTGCGGCGCTGCCCCGCCCGTTCGAGCCGGAGGGTGACGGCGTCGTGCAGCGCCGGCGCGAGCGCCGGCGTCGCATCCGCGGGGCGACCGAGCGCGTCGGCGCGACGGGGCATGGCCGGAGTGTACGAGCGACCCCGGACCGCCGAGCGGGTACGGTCCGCAGGTGGACGTCCACGAGCGGTTCGGGGAGCTGGTGGCGGGACCGGAGTCGGCGATCCCGCTCGACGAGGCGGCGCTGCTCATCGCCGCCGCCGATCACCCGGTGGACGTCGCGGCCGAGCTCGACGCGCTCGACGCGCTCGCCGACGGCTTCGCCGACGCTGCGACCGACCCGCGGTCCCTCGCCGGGGCGCTCTTCGTCGACGGGGGCTTCGCGGGGAACGCGCTCGACTACGGCGACCCACGCAACTCCTACCTCGACGAGGTGCGTCGCCGCCGTCTGGGCATCCCGATCACGTTGAGCGTGGTCATGATCGAGGTGGGGCGCCGGCTCGGGATCCCGTTGGTGGGGATCGGCATGCCCGGACACTTCCTCGTCGGCGTCGGTGTCGGCCCCGGCGGCGGTGGCGGTGCGGGGGCCGGGGGTCACGGTGGCGGTCACGACGGGGCCGTCTACTTCGATCCCTTCCACGGCGGGGACTGCTTCGACCACGCCGGGGCCCGGGAACGCTTCGAGCGGCTGCACCCGGGGGCGCCGTTCGTCGACCGCTACCTCGAGCCGGTCGGGACCCGGGCCGTGCTCGCACGGATGCTGGCCAACCTCGTGACCGCGCACCTCGCCCGCGACCCGCTGCGCGCGGTCGCGCCCCTGCGGCTGCGCCTCGGGCTCCCCGACCTCGCGCCCGCGGATCGGCGCCAGACGGAGGCCGCGCTGGTGCGCCTGCGGGCCCGGATGAACTGAGCGGACCGGTGCCCGACGAGCCGAGCGCCGAGCCGAGCGACGAGCCGAGCGGCGAGCCGAGCGACGAGCCGAGCGACGCCACCGGTCGGGAGGTGCCGATGTTCCCGCTCGGCAGCGTGCTGTTCCCGCGGGCCGTGCTCCCGCTGCACGTCTTCGAGCCCCGGTACCGGGCGCTGGTGGCCCACTGCCTGACCGCCGAGGTGCCGTTCGGGGTCGTGCTGATCGAGCGGGGCCACGAGGTCGGTGGTGGCGACACCCGGTTCCCCGTCGGCACCCTGGCCCGCATCGTCCAGGCCGCGGAGACCCCCGACGGTCGGTGGGCGGTGGTCGCGGTCGGCACCGAGCGCGTGCGGGTGGTCGAGTGGCTCCCCGACCGTCCCTTCCCGCGCGCCGTCGTCGCGCCCCGGCCCGAGCGCCCACCCGCACGCGACGCGGCCGCAGCCGTCGCGTCGGCCCGCGCCGCGTTGGTGCGGGTCCACGCGCTGCGCGCCGAGCTGGGGCTCCCCGCTCCGCCGGGCGACGTGCTCGTGGGCACCGACGTCGCCGAGGCGGCGTGGGAGGCGTCGATCCTCGCGCCGGTCGGCCCGCTCGACGCGTACGCGCTGCTCGACCTCGACGATCCCGTCGACCGGCTCGAGCGGGTGACCGCCCTGCTCGAGGACGAGATCGCGGTCCTGCAGTTCCGGCTGTCCGGATGAGGGCGGCCTAGATTCGTCCGATGGACCCCGATGCCGTGACCGCCCCGGACGCCGTGACCGCCGCGACCGCCCCGGACGCACCGGTGGCCCCGGTGGCCGGTGCGCCGCCCGACCCGGGCGTGCGGGCCCCGTCGACGGACGCGCTCGACCGGATGGAGGGCGAGCTCGCGAGGATCGAGGCCGATCTCGCCGCGCTCGAGGCGCCCGACCCGGTCGACGCCACCGGGAGCGACGGCTGAGCGAGGTGCGGGTCCGGCTGTTCGCCGCGGCCCGGGAGGCGGCGGGCCGGGCCCACGACACCGTCGATCCGGCCCAGGCGGCCACCGTGGGGGAGGCGTGCGCCGTCCTCCGGGAGCGCTACGGCCCGGGCTTCGCCGCGGTCCTCGACGCGTCCCGGGTGTGGGTCAACGGCGACGAGCCCGAGGTCGGCGGGGCGACCCCACTGGGGCCCGGTGACGAGCTCGCCGTGCTCCCACCCGTCAGCGGGGGGGCGGGTCCGACCCGCTAACGTGCTCGGATCGTGCGTCGGACACCCCTCCCCGCCGTCGTCCGGCTGGGGCTGCCCCTGGTGGCCCTGAGCCTCGCCCTGGCCTGCGTCCCGGTCGGTGCGTCCCTCGGCGCGCAGACCACCGGGACGAGCGCCCCGGCGTCGGGTTCGGTGGGCGAGCTCGAGCAGCGCCTCCGCGAGGCCCAGTCGGCGTCCAACGCCGCCGCCGCCCGGTTCCAGCGGGCCACCGCGAGCCTCGAGACCCTGGTCGACGAGATCGCCGGCGTCGAGCGCCGGATCGCGGCCGGCCGGGAGCGGGCGGCCCAGCTCCGCCTCATCGCCGTCAGCCGGGCGGTCACGGCGTACAAGCAGCGTGACGGGGGCAGCGGCGCGCCGTCGCCCGTGCTCGGCAGTGGCGACGTCATGCGCCAGGTCCGGCGCAACACCCTGCTCGAGCTCGCCAACGCGAAGGACAACGCGGCCATCGCCGAGCTGCGCGTGCTCGAGGAGGACCTCGGGGTCCAGAAGGCCGACCTCGCGACCAAGCGGGGCGAGGCCGAGCGGCTCGTCACCCGGCTCGACGCCGAGAGGGCGACGCTCGCCGCGACCGTGGCCGACGCCCAGTCCGCCTACGACGCGCTGGTCGAGCGCCTCGCCCGCGAGGCGGCGTCCCGGGCCGAGGCCGAGCGGCGCGCGCGGCTGGCGGCGGCCGAGGCCTCGCGCGCGGCCAACGCCGCCCCGCCGGGCACCCCGGTGGCCGGGTTCCAGTGCCCGGTGCGGGGCACCTACACCAACGACTTCGGCGACCCGCGCTCGGGTGGTCGGGTCCACGCCGGCATCGACATCTTCGCCGCGACCGGCACGCCGCTCTTCGCGGTCAAGTCGGGGTCGGTCTCGTTCGCCCAGGAGGGGGCGGGCGGCAACGCCGTGTACCTCTCGGGCTCCGACGGCAACACCTACTACTACGCGCACCTCTCGTCGTACGCGGGGAGCTCGCGGTCGGTGGCCCAGGGTGAGGTCATCGGGTACGTCGGGCAGACCGGCAACGCCTCCGCCCCGCACCTGCACTTCGAGATCCGCACCCCCGGCGGGATCGTCAACCCGTACGCGTCGCTCAGCGCGTCCTGCTGAGCCATGGGTGGCTGCGGGGCCACTGATACCCTCACCCCGTGAGCGAGCCGTCCGGGAGCCCGCCGCCGGGCGGGATGGCGCGTCGGCGCATCGACGTCGTGCTCGCACCGGACTACCTCGTCGACCTCGCGGCGTGCACCGACGATCGCCTGCAGGTCATGCACGAGGAGTGCATGGAGATCGAGACCGAGGTCTCGTACGTGCGTCGGCTCGCGCAGGCCCGGATCGAGATCATCGACGCCGAGACCCATCGGCGGGCCACGGGCGGCAGCGTCGCCGACCTCGTGGCGGCGCTGCCGCAGATCCTCGCCGATCCCGGCCCGCGCCCGGCGCCGGCGGCGGGCCGGATGCCCCGGCCGTTCGCGCCGTCGCCGGACATCCGGTGGACCCGGGGGCGGGAGCCGTTGATCGTCGACGACACCCTCGCCAACCTGCCGGTGCTCGACGACGCGACCCTGGCGGAGACCCGCGTCGAGCTGGTCGCGCTCGAGGCCGAGGTGTCGCAGCGCCGCCGCGCGCTCCACGAGGTGCTCGCCGGCATCGAGGCCGAGTCGGCCCGCCGCCGAGCCGGCGGCTGACGGGGCCGACCGTGACCGACGGCGTCGAGCAGCGCCTGCGCGACCTCGGCGAGTTCATCCGCGTCCAGCGCGAGACCGCCCGGCTCTCGCTCCGGGGGCTCGCCCAGCGGACCGGCATCTCGAACCCCTATCTGAGCCAGATCGAGCGGGGCCTGCGCCGCCCGAGCGCCGAGATCCTCCAGCAGCTCGCGCGGGGCCTGGCGGTCTCGGCCGAGACGCTCTACGAGCGGGCCGGGATCCTCGACGCCCGCGACCCGGGCGGGCCCGACGACGTGGTGACGGCCATCCGCCGGGATCCCGCCCTCGACGACGGCCAGAAGGAGGCCCTGATCGGGGTCTACGAGTCGATGCGCCGGCCCGCGGCCGGGCGGGCGGCGTCGCCCGGGGGTCCGGCGACCGATCGGTAGGATCGGGGGGATGTCCCCCCGCCGGGTCGCCATGCTCTCCCTGCACACCTCGCCGTTGGCCCCCCTGGGCCAGGGCGACGGTGGGGGCATGAACGTCTACGTCCGGGCCCTCGGGCCCGCGCTGGCGGCCGCCGGCCTCGAGTGCGACCTGATCACCCGGGCCGAGCACCCCGGCACGCCGCGGGTGGTCCGGATCGCCGCCGGGGTCCGGGTCGTCCACCTCGACGCGGGGCCCCGCCACCCGATCGCCAAGTCCGCGCTGTCGGCCCACCACGACGAGCTGGTCGACGCCGCGGCCCGCTGGCTCGAGGGACCCGGCGCCGCCGGGGTCCTCCACGCCCACTACTACGCCTCCGGGGCGGTGGCCCACGAGCTCAAGCACCGCCTCGGGATCCCGGTGGTCACCACGTTCCACACCCTCGCCCGGGCCAAGCAGGACGTCGGCATCCACGACGACCCCGCCGACCGCGCTGCGGTGGAGGCCGCCATCGTGGCCTGCGCCGACGCGGTGGTCGCCTCGACCCCCGAGGAGCGCCGCCTCCTGGTCGACCACTACCAGGCGCCACCCGACCGGGTCGAGGTGATCCCGCCCGGCGTCGACCACACCGTGTTCCGGCCCGGCTCGGGCGCCCGCCTGCGGCGCCAGTGGGGCGTGGGCACCGACCCCGTGCTCCTCGTGGCGGGACGGATCCAGCCCCTGAAGGGCTTCGACCTCGCCCTGCGGACCCTGGCCGCCCTCGGGCACCCGGGCGCCCGGATGGTGATCGTCGGTGGACCGAGCGGCCCCGACGGCGACGCCGAGCTGCGCCGGCTCCACGCGCTCGTGGCCGAGCTCGGGCTCACCGACCGGGTGCGCTTCGAGCCGCCCCGGGCCCACGCCGACCTCGCTGCGTACTACCGGGCCGCCGACGTCGTCCTCGTGCCGTCGCGCACCGAGTCGTTCGGGCTCGTCGCGCTCGAGGCCGCCGCTTGCGGCACCCCGGTCGTCGCCACCGCCGTCGGCGGCCTGCGCACGGTGGTCGTCCCGGGCGAGACCGGGTACGTCGTCGACGGACGCGAGCCCGAGGCCCTCGCCGCCGCGGTGCGCATGGTGCTCGACGACCCCGCCCACGCCGCTGCGCTGCGGACGGCGGCGGTGGCCCACGCCCGGCGCTTCACCTGGAGCATGGCGGCGGCACGGCTCCGGCGGCTCTACGCCGACATGCCCGCCCGCGAGCGGGTGCTGTGCCGGTAGCGGACCTCGAGGCCCGCTGGGCGGCGGCCCACGCCCTGCTCGCCCGCCACCTCGAGGGACCGGTGGCGGCGGCCGCCTGGGTCCAGCACGTGGAGTACGACCCCACGATCCCGCGCTGGTACGTGCGCTACGGGTGCGAGGGTCGCGACGCGGCCACCATCTACTTCGACCTCCACCAGCGCAGCCTCCACTACGAGGTGTACTTCCTCCCCGCGCCGTCGCCCGCGACCGAGCTCGACTGCCTGCGGTTCCTGCTCACCTGCAACCACCGGCTCTACGGCGCCCGCTTCTCGATCGGTCCCGACGGCGACTACTACCTCACCGGCCGGATCGCGCTCGAGCACCTCGACGAGACCGAGCTCGACCGGGTGATCGGGATCCTCTACGACGCCACGGAGCGGTGGTTCCCGCCGCTCGTGCGCACCGCCTACCCGCGCGTCACCGGCCCGGCCTGACCGGATCCGGGTGACGGCGGCCCCGGGCCGGTGTCCCGACCCGGCGGTCGGCGACCGCGGACGTCGGCCGTTCCGGATCCGGGCCCGGGGACCGAGGCCGGCTGCGTTCGGGGAAGTGCGCAGTCGGTCGACGCCCCCGGGTCCGGTCCGCGCCGGGAGACGCACCGGGAGACGCGCCGGGAGACGCGCCGGGAGGCACGTCGGTACGATGCAGCGGTGACCCGGATCGCGCTCCTCGGTGGTGGCCGGATGGGCGAGGCGCTCGTCGGCGGGCTGCTCGACGCCGGCTGGACCGTCGACGACCTCGCCGTCGCCGAGGTCGACCCCGATCGGCGCCGGGCGCTCGAGACCGGGTTCCCCGGCCTGCGGGTCGTGCCGAGCCCGGCCTGGGCCGTGCCCGACGCCGAGGTGGTGGTCGTGGCGGTGAAGCCCGGCGACGTGGTGGCGGCGCTGGAGGCGGCCGCACCGGCGCTGGCCGAGGGTGCGATGGTGTGCTCGATCGCGGCCGGGGTCACGCTGGCCACGCTCGAGGCGGCCCTGCCCGGACGCCCGGTCGTGCGGGCCATGCCCAACACCCCGGCCCTGGTCCGGGCCGGCGTCGCCGCGGTCGCGGCCGGGTCGGCGGCCGGCGAGGCCCACGTCGCCCTGGCCGAGCGGGTGCTCGGCGCGGTGGGCGTCGTGGTCCGGGTGCCCGAGGCCCAGCTCGACGCCGTCACCGGGCTCTCGGGGTCGGGCCCGGCCTACGTGTTCCTGGTGGCCGAGGCCCTGGTCGAGGCGGGCGTCCTGGCCGGGCTCACCTGGGAGACCTCCCGGACCCTCGTGGCCCAGACCCTCCTCGGCTCGGCCCGGCTCCTGGCCGAGGGCGAGGAGCACCCGAGCCTGCTGCGCGCTGCGGTCACCTCGCCCGGAGGGACCACCGCGGCCGGCCTCGCCGTGCTCGAGCAGCAGGGGGTCCGGGCCGCATTGCTGGGGGCGGTCCAGGCGGCCACCGAGCGGTCCCGGGCGCTCGGCCGTCCGGCCGACTGACCGTGAGCCGGCGTCCCCGCCGGGACCGACCGCCGCGCCTCGACGATCTGCCGGACCCGGCCCCGGACCCGGCCCCGGGCGAGCCCGCGGTCGCGACCGACCGCCGGCGCCTGGTCGCCGCCCGCATCACCGGCGTCCACCCCGATCTCGGCCGGGCCGCGGTCCGGGCGGCGACCCGGGCCCTGGTCGCCGGCGATCCCCGGGCCCGCCTGGGCTGTGACGGCCTCGACGGGTGCGACCCCGCGGAGGTGCGGGCCGCCCTCGTCGCGAGCCACGGCGACGCTGCCGACGCCCCCCGGGCCGGCATCGACCCCGACGCGACCCTGGCCGGCCTCCACGCCGCCGCCGAACGCCTCCGGGCCGCGGTGGCCGACAAGGCCCGGGTCGCGGTGGCCACCTCCCGGCCGGCGTCGCTGCTCGGTCTGGCCCGCTGGGCCGCCGACACCGTGCGGGCGGGGGACGCCACCCTCCTCGGCGGGACCACCGCCACGATCGAGGGCGGGGGGCGGCGCGAGCTCTGGTGGACCGGCGGGGTGGCCGTGGTCACCGACGGGCAGGCCCTCCTCGCGCACGACGGCGTCCCCGGGGGCGACGACTGGCTGTTCGCGGTGGGCCGCCCCGACCTCGTGGTGGCCGACCGGGGGTTCGCCGGCGCCGCCCTGCGAGCCGGGGTCGAGACCATCGCCTGGGCCGACCTCGACGCCCCGGCCCTGGCCCTGGCGGCGGCCCGGGGCCGTCCGGTGGTCCTGGTGCCCCTGGCCGAGCGGCGGCCGGCCGCCGCCTACGAGGCCGCCCTCGGCGTCCTCGGCGCCCCTCCGGAGCCGACGTCACTCGGGTGACGCCGCGCCCCGGGGGCCACGACGGGCTCGGGACCCGACATTGGACAACTCCGGCCACCTCCCTCTACTGTGGCCGGTCCGGCGGCGGAGTGGACGAAGGGTGTTGCCGTGGCGCAATCGTTTGCCAAGTCGCGCTTCCTGACGGTTCAGGAGGTCGCGGATCTCATGCGGGTGTCCTCGATGACGGTCTACCGGCTCATCAAGGCCGGCGACCTGCCGGCCGTGCGCGTCGGTCGGTCGTTCCGGGTCAGCGAGGCCGACGTGGACACCTACCTCGCGTCCCGGTACACGCAGGCCGGCTGACCCGCCGGGCGTGTCCGAGCCGTTCGTCGGGTTCTGCTCCGACTACGGCACCGTCGACGAGTTCGTCGGCGTGTGCAAGGGCGTGATCGCGTCGATCGCCCCGCGGGCGCGCGTCGTCGACCTCACCCACGACCTCCCGCCCCACGACGTCGCCGCGGGCGCCCTCGCGCTCCTGCGGTCGGTGCAGTACCTGCCGGAGGGGAGCCTCGTGCTCGCCGTGGTCGACCCCGGGGTCGGCACGGACCGCCGGCTGGTGGCGGTGGAGTGCGAGGAGGCCACGCTCTTCGGCCCCGACAACGGCCTCCTCGCCCCGGCCGTGGCCGTGCTCGGCGGGGCGGGCCGGGTGGTGGCCCTGACCGACGCCGAGTACCACCTCCCGGCCCCGGGACCCACCTTCGCCGGGCGTGACGTCCTCGCCCCCGCACTCGCCCACCACGCCGCCGGCGTCGCGCTCGAGGACCTCGGCGAAGCGGTGGACCCGGCCACGCTGATGCCCGGGCTGGTCGGCCTGCCCCGGTTCACCCCGGGGGGCGCGGTCGAGGCCCAGGTCTGGTGGGTGGACCGCTTCGGCAACTGCCAGCTGAACGTGGGGCCCGAGGAGCTCGCCGCCCTCGGCGCGACGCCCGACGGTCGGATCGAGGTCCGGACCGACGGCGGGGTCCGGGTGGCCCGCTGGGTCCACACGTACGCCGACGCCAAGCCCTCGGAGCTCGCGCTCCTGGTCGACAGCTACGGTCTGTGCGCGCTCGCACTGAACCGGCGCTCGGCCGCCGCCGAGCTGGGCCTCACCGGCGCGGCGCCCGTCACCCTGGTGCCCCCGGGCGCCACGGTGGACTGACGTTCCGCCGACCGAGCGAGGAGCACCGGATCATGCGCCAGGGAACGACCATCGCGATCGTGGTGCTCCTGGCGTTGATCATGGCCGCGGCCTTCGCCCAGTTCGTGCTCCGGCTCAGCCCCTGACCCCGACCCTGGTCCCGACCCCGGTCCCGACCCCGGTCCCGACCGGGATCAGCCGCCGCGGGGCTCGGGGGCGTAGCGCACCACCGAAGCCACCATCCGGTAGGCCGCCTCGGCCCCGCCCCGGTCCTCGGGGCGCATGAGGTTCGCCATGATCCGCAGCACCCACTCCATGAGGGTGCGCGACCGGAACCCGATCCGGGTGAGCTCGCGCATCACCGCAGGGTTCCCGATCGCCCGGACGAAGGTGCGGGCGACCTTGTAGTAGAGGCCGTAGATCTCCTCCAGCCGCTCCGGGTAGCGCTGCAGCGCCCGGGGGTCGCCGGTGGCGAGCGCCTGGTCGAGCACGTCGGCGGCGATGCGGCCGGTCTCGTAGGCCAGCGAGATCCCCTCGCCGTTGAACGGGTTGACCGAGCCGAGTGCGTCCCCCGCCGACAGCCAGGTCGGCCCGACGGCCGGCTTCACCGAGAACCCGGTGGGCAGCTTGCCGCCGGTCGGGGGGCCGCAGGCGGAGTCGGCCGAGATGCCCCAGCGCTTCGGCGCGGTGTCGCAGAACGCCTCCATCAGGTGCGAGGTGTTGATGTCCTTCCACCCCGCGAACGTCGACAGCAGTCCCACGCCCACGTTGACGGTGCCGTCGCCGACCGGGAAGATCCACGCGTACCCGGGCAGCGACTGGCCGTGGCGGTCGCGGATGTCGAGGTGCGACTCGATCCAGGGCTCGTCGTGGAGCGGGCTGCGGAAGTAGCCCCGCACGGCCATGCCGAGCGGGTACGACCGGTCCCGGGCCGTGCCCAGGGCCCGTCCGAAGCGGGAGTTGGATCCGTCGCACACGAGGAGGTACCGGGCCCGCACGTCCTCGGTCGTCCCGGTCGCCTTGCGCAGGACCCGGGCGCCCCGGACCACGCCGTCCTCCACGATCGGGGCCACCGCCTCGGCGCCGGTCCACACCGTGGCGCCGGCCCCGTCCGCCCGCTCGGCCACCGCCGCGTCGAGCTCCCGACGCCGGACCACGTAGCCGTAGGGCGGGAACTCGGGGTGGTCGGGCCAGGCCAGCTCGAGGGTGACCCCGTGGGCGATCGACCGGAGCCCGTCCATGCGCTGGTGCCCGCCGAGCCAGTCGCCGAGGCCCATGTCCACGAGCTGCTTGACCGCCCGGGGGGTCAGCCCGTCGCCGCAGGTCTTCTCCCGCGGGAACGTCTTCTTCTCGACCACCAGCACCCGGTGGCCCCGCTCGGCCAGCCAGTAGGCGGCGGCCGAACCCGCCGGCCCGCCCCCGACCACCAGCACGTCGAGGTCGGTCCCGGTCGTCGGCTCGTCTCCCGCTCCCATCGCTGGTGTCACCCCTCCATGATTCCACGGCTGCGCAGATCGGGAACCACGCGGGCGGGGTGGCCATGCCCCCGGGACGGGGATCGACCGTCGGGTGCGTCGTGTGCCACAGTCGGACGGCTCCGGGGTGCCGGATGACCCGATGGGCCGCCACCGGAACTAGCGTGTCAGGATCAGAACCCGCTCCATCCGCCCGGGGCTCCGGCCCGGGGTGGGTCCGCCGGACGCGACGTACCCGCACGCACGACTGCTCGGGGAGGAATCGGCACCGTGCCCAACCTGCTGCCCGATTGGCTGCCGTGGATCCAGCCCGCAGGCCGGCTCATCCTGTCGTCGTTGCTCCTCCTCGCCGGGGTCGTCGTCGTGATGACCCTCATGCGCCCGCCCGTGCTCACGCGACCGTTCCCCGCCCGAGCCGGCTACGCCCTCTTCGCCGTGGTCCCGGTCCTCGCCTACGTCGTGGCCCTGCTGCTGCCCGCCGACGCGAGCATCTGGGGCTTCGAGCTCGACGCGCTGCTCGTGGACCTGGTGCTGCTGTTCTGGTTCGCGCACGCCGTGCTGATGATCGCGAGCCGGCCGGTGCGTCCGGCCGACGAGCCGTCGTCGTGGGCGGCGTGCTTCCTCGGCGCCGTCGCGGTGTTCGCCCTCATGACCCTGGCCTACGGGGTGGTGCCCCACGAGTGGATGGAGTTCGCCAACGGCTACCTCCAGTGGGGCGACACGTCGAAGTTCGTCTGGCAGTCGAACCAGAGCATGCTGTTCTTCCCGTGGAACTGGCCGTTCAACCTCAACTACCCGGCCGTGCGCGACATCGTGGTCAGCGGCCTGTACGGCGTCCTGCTCGGCCTCAACATCTTCCTGTTCGCCAAGTGGCAGACCCGCAAGACCGTGGCCGAGACCGCGACGGCCGCGGAGGACGCCACGCCGGCCAAGCGGTCCCGCTTCGGGCGCCCGATCCGGCGTGGTCGCCCGGTCGCCGCCGGGGGGGCGTGATCCGTGGCCCGCACCGACGCGAACCCGCCCATGCCCGACTTCGCGGCCGACTACCTCCTCCAAGAGGTCGACCCCGCATTCCTCACCGCGTCGGTCAAGCCCAAGCAGTTCCTCCACATCGACCAGGAGGAGTGCATCCTCTGCGAGGGCTGCGTCGACATCTGCCCGTGGAAGTGCATCCACATGGTGTCGGTGTCGGCCATCGCCGAAGCGGTCGGCACCGAGCAGCCGGGGGAGGACCCCCGCGACCACGTGGCCTTCATCGTGGACGAGGATGTCTGCACCCGCTGCGCGCTCTGCGTCGATCGGTGCCCGACCGGCGTGATCGTGCTCGGCAAGATCACCACGAACGTCGCCGACGGTGACCCGCACGTCCGTACCCCTCGGAACGGCTACGCCTACGGCGTACGGTTCTGACCCCCTGACGCACGCACCAGGAGCACACGTCCGTGGCGAACGGAAACGGAAAGAACGGCACCGGCGGCAAGCTGACGCAGGTCCTCGACAAGACCGACGAGACGATCCGGGGCTCCCAGGCCTGGAACTCGATCTTCCGGCCCGGATCGGTGTACCGGCGCGGCTACACCGACAGCCCCCGGAACCGCTCGTACGTGATCATGAACAACGTGCTGTACCACCTCCACCCGGTGAAGGTGAAGCGGCACGCGGTCAAGGTCTCCTACACGCTGTGTCTCGGTGGGCTGTCGTTCTTCCTGTTCATCCTGCTGACCGTCACCGGCATCTTCCTCATGTTCTTCTACCGGCCGACGGCCGCCGCGGCGTGGGACGACGTCCGGACGCTCGAGACCGCGGTCACCTTCGGATCGCTCGTGCGCAACATGCACCGGTGGGCCGCGCACCTCATGGTGCTGTCGGTGTTCCTGCACATGTGCCGCGTCTTCTACCACGGCGCCTACAAGGCGCCGCGGGAGTTCAACTGGGTGATCGGCGTGATCCTGCTCACGCTCACCCTGCTGCTCTCGTTCACCGGGTACCTGCTCCCCTGGGACCAGCTCGCGCTCTGGGCCGTCACCGTGGGGACGAACATGATGGGGTACACACCGGTGTTCGGCGACAGCGTGAAATTCGTGCTGCTCGGGTCCAAGGAGATCGGCAACGACACCTTGCTCCGATGGTACGTACTCCATGTCCTGTTGCTGCCGTTCGTCACCGTCATCTTCATGGCCGTCCACTTCTGGCGGGTCCGGAAGGACGGCGGCATCTCGGGTCCGCTGTAGGCCGGAGGGAGCACGATGGCTGAGGTCCCCGAACACCTGCTGCGCCGGTCGGCGGAGCGCCGCAAGGCGCTCGGTCTGCCGGGCGGAGAAGAAGGCGACGCCCCCGCGGCGGACGCACCCGCGGCCCCCGCCGAGGGGGAGGCGGTCGCGCCCGCGGCCGAGGCGCCCGCGCCGGCCGCCGCCGAGGCGACCAGTGGTCAGGACGTCGAGACCGCGTCGGGCACGAAGATCCCCGCGCACCTGCT
>CAIUKV010000150.1 GCA_903899845.1 uncultured Actinomycetes bacterium | reverse complement strand
GGGCCGGGGACCACGGCCCGACCCAGCTCCTCGAACGCGATCGTGGCGTCGGCCCACGAGAAGCCGTCGGCGATCAGGGAGAAGACCCCGGTCTCGCCGAGGGCGTCGAAGGTCCCCCGGTCGAAGCCCTCGCGCACGCGCGCCGAGGGGAAGCGGCCCTGGCACACGGCCCGGATTCCGTCGCGCAGGGCCTCCTGGTCGTCGGTGAGGTCGAAGTGCACGGCGTCAGCCCTCCGTCCCGGGGGCGGGCCACGCCCGCTCGCGCGGCAGCCCCAGCACCCGCTCGCCCACGATGTTGCGCTGGATCTGCGAGGTGCCCGCGGCGATGGTCAGGGAGAGGGTGCGCAGCCGCTCCTCGACGAACGGCTCGTGCACGTCGAAGACGCCCCGGTCGAGCACGCGCATCGAGAGCTCACCGAGGCGGTCGCGGGCCTCCGAGTAGGCGAGCTTCATCAGCATCCCGCCCAGGCCGGGATCACCGGTCCGGGCCGCGCGCGAGACGTTGCGCTTCGTGAGCGCCCACAGGGCGTCGAACTCGGCGACGACGTGCCCGAGCTCACGGCGGTCGGCCGGGTCGTGCACGTGCGGAGCGAGCTCCACCGCCATGCGCATGGCGTCGACCATCTCCGAGACGAAGGCGGTGCCCCGCTCGAACGAGAGCGTCACGTTGGTGACCCGCCATCCGTCGTTCTCGGCGCCGACCAGGCAGTCGGTGGGCACGCGGACCTCGTCGAGGAACACCTCGCAGAACTCCGACGACCCGAGGATCGTCTCGATCGGGCGGATCTCGATGCCGGGCAGGTCCATCGGCAGGATGAACCACGAGATGCCCTTGTGCTTCGGCGCCGTCGGGTCGGTGCGCGCCAGCAACTCGCCGAACTCCCCGACCTGACCGAACGAGCACCAGATCTTGCGCCCCGTGACCACGTAGTGGTCGCCGTCACGCTCCGCGCGCGTGGTGAGCCCGGCCAGGTCGGAGCCCGCGTCGGGCTCGGAGAAGCACTGGCACCACACTTCGTCGCCGCGCAGGATCTTGGGGATGTGCGCGGCCTTCTGGTCGTCGGTCCCCTCGGCGATGAGGGTCGGTCCCGCGTGCAGGGTGCCGACGAAGTTCACCCCCACGTAGGGCGCCTTGGCGTTCGAGCACTCCTCGAGGAAGATCAGCTGCTCGCTCGGGGGCGCGTCGCGCCCGCCGTACTCCTTCGGCCACGACATCCCCGCGTAGCCCGCGTCGAAGAGGCGCTTCTGCCAGTCGGTGTCGTAGGCGACCCGGGCCGGCCAGTCGTCGCGGGCCGGCTCGGGCGGCAACGTCGCGAGCGTGGCGTCGAGCCACGCTCGCAGCTCGGCCCGGAAGGCCTCGTCGGACGGGGAGGCGCGCAGATCCACGGCCGCAGGCTACCGACGCGGACAGACCCGCGTGGCCGCCGGTGCCCGCCGGGTGAGCAGGTAGCGCACCACGGTGTCGTCGACGCAGCGGCTGCCCTGGAGGAAGCCCGTGTGCTGGGACCCCGGGGCGCTGACGAGGACCGCGTCGCCACCGAGCCGGGCCACGAGGGCCTCGGCCCAGGCGAAGGGGGTGGCCGGGTCACCCCGGGTGCCGACGACCACGATCGGCGGGGCGTCGGGAGCCGTCACCGGCGCCGGCGGGTCCTCGGCCACCGGCCAGAACACGCACGGCAGCGAGTTGTTCACCACGGCCACCCCGACCCGGGGCGCCTGGGCCCGGGCGGCCTCCTCGAGGGCGAGGTGGTCGGCGAGGCTGCCGATCGCCGGGCCGTCGGCGCACGAGATCGCGAGGAACGCCTCCTGGATCGTGCCGTACCCGCCTCCGGGCGACCGCTGCGTGTAGACGTCGGAGAGCCGGGCCAGCGGGCCGCCGTCGTCACGGTCGGCCGCCGCGAGCGCCTCCCCCAGTCGGGGGAAGCCGGCGGTGCCCTCGTAGAGCACCGTCGCGATCCCGAGGTCGACCTCGGTCGGCGACAGCCGACGGCGACCCCCGGGGACCGGGAGGCCGTCGGCGTCGACGCGCGCCCGCAGGCGGTCGAAGGCGGCCGCGGTCCCGCCGGCCCGGTCGAACGCGCAGTCGACGTTGCCGGCGCACCAGGCGAGGAACCGGTCGAGCACCCGCTCGAACGCCACGGCCTGCTGCAGCTGCTGTGCCCGGGCCGACAGCGACGGATCGACCGCACCGTCGAGCACGAGCGCGCGGATCCGATCGGGGTGGGCGGTCGCGTACCGCGCGCCGATGACGGTGCCGTAGGAGAACCCGAGGTAGGTGAGGCGCTCGTCGCCCAGCGCGGCCCGGACCCGGTCGAGGTCGCGCACGGTGTCGTCGGTGCCCACGTGGTCGAGCGCATCGCCGTTGGCCGAGACGCAGGCCGCCACGAGCTCCCGGGTCCCCGCGACGAGGATCTCGCGCTCGGCCGCGTCATCGGGCGTGGCGTCGAGCGCGTAGTACCGGGCCATGTCGTGGCGGCAGTCGACCGGGGCGCTGCGCCCGGTCCCCCGGGCGTCGAACCCGACCACGTCGAAGCGGTCGCGCAACGACCCGGGCAGCGCGGCGGTGACCGCCCGGACGAAGTCCACGGCCGAGGCCCCCGGTCCTCCCGGGTTCACCACCAGCGAGCCGATGCGGTCGCCGCGGGCCGGGGCCCGGATCAGCGCGAGGTCGAGCCGGGGGCCGTCGGCGACCTCGTGGTCACGGGGCACGGGCAGGGTGGCGCACTCGAAGCCCCCACCGCACGGGGTCCAGGCCAACCGGCCGCCCCCCGACGCCGGGGCCACGACGACCACCGGGGCCACGAGGGCGACGAGCGCCACGAGGACGGCAGCCCCGGACCGACGGAAGGGCGGCGACGGCACGGGCCGAGGCTACGACCGGCGGCGGGGTCCCCGATCGCGGCGGGCCCGCGGGTCAGGCGGGGGCGTAGCGCCGGCGGAGGTCGTTCTTGAGCACCTTGCCCGCCGGGTTGCGGGGCATCGCCTCGACGACCTCGAGCTGCTCGGGGATCTTCTGCGTCATGAGCCCGGCGTCACGGCAGAACTCGAACACCTCGGCCAGGGTCGGCGGGTCCCCGGGGGTGGCGGGCTGGATGACGGCGCAGCACCGCTCGCCCAGCGCCGGATCGGGCAGTCCGATCACGGCGACGTCGGCGATCTTCGGGTGCGTGAAGAGCAGGTCCTCCACCTCCTTGGCGGAGATGTTCTCGCCCTTGCGGATGATCACGTCCTTCAGGCGGCCGGTGATCACGATGTTCCCCGCCGCGTTCAGCTTGCCGAGATCGCCCGTGAGGAACCAGCCGTCCTCGTCCCAGGCCTTCTCGTCGAGCGACGCATCGACATAGCCCCGGAACATCTGGCGACCCTTGGTGCGGATCTCACCCTCCTCGTCGACACCGGCGATCCGCCCGTCGAGGGTGACGATCTTGAGCTGCACGTCGGGCCCGGGACGCCCCTCGGCGTAGGCGAGCTCGTCGGGGTCGTCGGTGACGTGGGCCATCGTCGCGATGGGGAACTCGGTGAGGCCGTAGCCCGACGCGATGCCCACCCCGCCCATCTCGGCGAGGATGTCGTAGTGCAGCTGCGGCGGCTTCGCCGACGCACCGCCCGGGAAGGCCCGGACCTTCGGGAACAGCGCCTCACCGGGCGGGAGCTGACGCTGCGCGTCGAGGTAGGCCATGTGGAACGGGGTGCCCGCGCCGGCCAGCGTGATGTCCTCACCCCGTAGGAACGGGATCGCGACGGCAGGCACGAACGCCTCGACGAACACGAGCTTGCACCCCGACATGAGCGCGGAGAAGGTCCAGGTCTGCCCGCCGATGTGGGTGAACGGGAACACCAGCCCGAAGACGTCGTCGTCGGTGAGCGCCAGGGCACCGGTCATGGCGTCGGCCGACGCCCGCACCGACGGGTCGGTGTGCCGGGCGCCCTTCGGGTCGGCGGTGGTCCCCGACGAGTAGAAGATCCAGCGCACGGGGGCGCTCGCCGCGTCGGGCACCGGGGCGAACGCGGGCAGGGTGGCCGGGTCGCCGACCGGGAGGGAACCGGTCACCGATCCGGGCGCGCCCCGGTCGCACACCAGGACCTCCAGTCCCGGGAGGTCGGTGGCCGCCGCCCGGCACATCGCGGCGTAGTCGAAGCCCTTCCACTCCGACGGCGTGATGATCAGGCTCGCCCCGGTCTGGGCGGTGATGAAGCGGACCTCACGGTCGCGGTAGATCGGCAGCATCGGGTTCTGGACCGCCTCGAGCCGGGCCAGGGCCCCGACGAGGACGAACGCCTCGAGCCACGTGGGCAGGATCCACGACACGTTGGTGTCCCGGCCCACGCCACGTGCGTGGAGCCCCGCGGCGACCCGCAGGACCTCGTCGCGGTACTCGGCGCACGTGAGCGACCGGTGGTCCTCGTCGGTGGCGATCACGTGGTCGGGGGTCAGGGCCGCCCGCTGCTCGATCAGGTCCCAGAGACTGACGAAGTCGGTGATGGTGGGACCGGGCATGACGGCACCTCTCTGCTCCGTCCCGCTCGTGCGGCGGGGCGCGGGAGCCCGGAATCTAACCCGGTTAGCGTCGGGTCCGTGGCGCCACCCGGACGCACCGGACCCGTCGATCCGCTGCGCGCCGCGGCGGCGGCCGGGCCCGACCACGAGGCCGTCACCCACGGCGCCAAGGCGGCCACCGCCGGCTGGCTCGACGCCGTGGCCGACGGGTTCGCGGCCACGCTGCTCGGACTCGGCGTGCGCCCGGGCGATCGGGTGGCGCTGCTCCTCCCCGACTCCATCAAGCTGATCGGCTGCCTGTTCGGCACGGTGCGGGCCGGTGCGGTGGCCGTCCCGGTCGACCTCGGGCTCGACCCCCCGGCCCGCGACGCGGTCGTGACCGCCGCCGCCCCGGCGGTCACCGTGGTCGGCGACGGTGCGACGGCCCCGACCGGCGGCGCCCCCGGGCGGGTCCTGGCGGTCACCGCCCTCAAGGCCGCCTTCGCCGCGCCGCCGCCGTCGGCGTTCCCGTCCGTGGGCCCCGACGACCCGGCCGTGGCCCTCGCCGAACCGGGCCCCGACGGGCGACCGACGCTGGTCACGTTCACCCGGGGCACGCTGGCGGACGCCGGGCGCCCGGTCCCGGGCCCGGCCGCCCTGCGCTCGCCGATCGCCCGCCCCGTCGGCCTCGCGCTGCTCGTGGGCGTCCTGCGGGGGCGGGGGACGCTGGTCCTGCCGGCCGGGCCCGCCTGACCGGATCGACGGGCCCGACGGGCGAGCACCGAGACCCGAAACCCGAAACCCGAAACCGGGAACCGGGAACCGGGAACATCCGTCGGCGCCGGGGGTTGCACCGGACGATCCGGACACCCCCGGACGGGGCAGACTCCGGACCACCGATGCAGGCCGGCGGCCGGCGTCGCCAGCACCCAGGGGGTCCCCGTGAAGGAACTCGTCTTCCACCGCCAGCTCCTCCCGAGCGTGGAGCGCTACGCCGACCACGAGACGATCGTCGACGGCGAGTACCGCTCGACCCACGGGCAGCACGCCGACCGGGTGTTCCGCCTCGCCCACTCCCTGCGCCACGAGCTCGGTGTCCGCCGCGGCGACCGGTTCGCCGTGATGACCCTGAACGGTCACCAGTACCTCGAGCAGTACCACGCCGCCTTCCTCGGGGCGGGCACGATCAACCCGCTCAACCTGCGCCTGGCCCCCGCCGAGCTCGAGTACATCCTCTTCGACTCGGGGGCCAAGGTCGTCTTCGTCGACGCGTGGTTCGCCAACACCATCGACCAGGTCCGCAAGGCCGCCGGGGTGGATCACGTCGTGCTCGTCGGCGAGGGCGACGCCCCCCACGACGTCCGCTACGAGGACCTGATCGCGGCCGGATCGGCGATCGTGCCCGACGAGCCCGAGGAGGACGACCCCGTCGTCCTCATGTACACCGGCGGCACCACCGGCCTCCCCAAGGGCGTGCTGCTCGACCAGCGCGCCGAGATGCTCAACCTCTACCACGCGATGATGCAGTGGCACTTCTCCGACGCCGACGTCTACCTGCACCAGACCCCGATGTTCCACGCGGCGTCGATGGGCGGCGTCCTCTCCATCCCGACCACGGGCGCGGTCTCCACGTTCATCCCGCTGTTCAACCCGGAGCAGGTGCTCGACGTGATCGAGCGGGACCGGGTCACCACCACGGTGATGGTGCCGACGATGATCGGCATGGTGCTCGGGCACCCGAGCTTCGCCCCCGAGCGCCTGGCCACGTTGCGCACGCTCACCTACGGCGCCTCGCCGATGCCCGTGGCCCTGCTCGAGCGGCTGCTCGCCCTCTACCCCGACCTGGAGCTGTTCCAGGGCTACGGCATGACCGAGAGCTCGGCCCTGCTCACGAGCCTCGGTCCCGCCGAGCACCGGGCCGGCGGGGCGCTGCTGCGGTCGGCCGGTCGCTCGCTGCGTGGGATCACCGTCAGCATCCAGGACGAGCAGGGCGCGGTGCTGCCGCCGGGCGAGACCGGAGAGGTGTGCGCCCGGGGCGGGATGTTCATGCGGGAGTACTGGAACAAGCCCGAGGCCACCGACGAGGTGTTCCGGGGCGGCTGGTACCACACCGGCGACGCCGGCTACCTCGACGACCGCGGCTACCTGTTCCTCGTCGACCGGGTCAAGGACATGATCGTCACCGGCGGCGAGAACGTCTACTCGGTCGAGGTCGAGAACGCGATCGCCACGTTCCCCGGCGTCGCGCAGGTCGCGGTGATCGGCATCCCCAGCGAGCAGTGGGGCGAGGCGGTGCACGCGATCGTCGTGCCCCAGGAGGGCGTCACGCTCGACGAGGCCGCGATCATCGAGCACACCCGTCAGGCGATCGCCGGGTACAAGGTGCCGAAGTCGGTGGAGTTCCGGTCCGACCCCCTCCCCCTGTCGGGGGCCATGAAGGTGCTCAAGCGGGACCTGCGCCAGCCCTACTGGGAGGGCCACGACCGCCACGTCGGCTGAGGCGACCGGCCGGTCAGTCGGTGTCGGGCTCCGGTCGACTCCAGAACGCCCGCCAGGTCTCCCACCGCTCGGGGAGCTCGGCCCGGTCCAGCATCGGGTTCCCCGGGAACCGGAAGCGCTCGGGAACCCGGAGCGGGTGCTCGAGGACGTCGACGGCGTAGAACACCACCGGCTTGCGGCTGGCGAACAGCCACTCGCCGTCGCGGCACTCGTAGCGGTCCCAGTACTGCATCGGCATCACGATCCAGTCGTCCCCGACCTCGTGCTCGGGGCGGCAGTAGACGATGCCGGTGGCGTGGGTGTCGTCGTGGAGCCGGATCGTGTGGTTCCCGATGAGGTGGAACGTGATCCGGTACGGCCGCAGGATGCCGTCGAACCACTCGGCCAGCGCGGCCCGCCCCTCCCCGCCGTCGCCCGTCACCACGTCGGGCACGAACAACGAGACGATCGTCTCGACGTCGCGCGCGTCGAGGGCGAGCGCATAGCGGGCGACGAGTTGGCGGATCTGCTCGGTGGCCTCGAGCCGGACGACCCGGGCCCGCAGGTCGGCGAGGTCGGCCGCGGCGGGCGCGGCGGGCGAGGCGGGCGCAGCGTCGGACATGGTGGGTATGGTGCTCCGCGATGGAGGTCGACGTCTACCTCGGCCCGACCCTCGAGGGCGCCGCGCAACGGGCCGGGGCCGCGGAGGCGCTCGGGGCCGACGGCGTCTTCTCCGCCGAGGCCGCCCACAACGGCTTCCTCCCGCTGGCCGTCGCCGCCGGACGCACCGAGCGCATCACGCTCCTGACCAACATCGCCGTGGCCTTCGCCCGCAGCCCGATGGACCTCGCGGTCACCGCCAACGATCTGCAGCTCATGTCGCGCGGCCGGTTCGTCCTCGGGTTGGGGACCCAGATCCGCCCCCACGTCGAGGCCCGCTACTCGATGCGGTGGTCCGGTGCGCCGGTGGCCCAGATGCGCGACCTGGTCGGAGCGATCCGGGCGATCCAGACCGCCTGGCAGGAGCGCACGCCGCTCGCGTACCGGGGCGAGCACTACCGCCACACGCTCATGACGCCGATGTTCGACCCCGGCCCGAACCCGTTCGGCCCGCCCCCCGTGTGGGTCGCCGGCCTCGGCCCCCGGATGTGCCGCCTGGCCGGTGAGGTCGGCGACGGCCTGCTGATCCACCCGTTCCACACCGGGACCTACGTGACCGAGCACATCGCCCCGGCGGTCGCCGAGGGCCGGACGGCGGGTGGTCGCCCCGGTGGGTTCACCGTGCACGCCTGCCCGATCGTGTGCACCGGGAGCACCGCCGAGGAGCGCGCCCGGGCCGAGGCGGGCGTGCGCATGCTGTGCGCGTTCTACGGCTCCACCCCCGCGTACCGGGTCACGCTGGACGCGCACGGCTGGGGCGATCTGCAGACCGAGCTCCACGCGCTGACGAAGGCCGGACGCTGGGCCGAGCTCCCGGACGTGGTGCCCGACGAGGTCGTCGACGCCCTGGTCGTGCGGGGCGACCCCGGTGAGATCGCCGCCCTCGTCCGGGCGCGCTACGCGGGCGCGGTGGACCGGGTCGGCCTCTCGATGCCCTACGTCGCCGACGACGACACCGTCGCCGCGGTGGTCGCCGGGTTCCACGCGCACCCCTGATCCCCGCCCGGGCCCCTCGCCCGTGACGCCCGCGAGGAGGCCGGGCTAGCGTCCCGGCGACGGTGCACCGACGAGAGGGAGACCGTGGCCACCTACACCCGGAGCGAGATCGAGCGCGCGTTCGCCGACTTCCAGGCGGCCGCGGCCCACGCGTGCGAGACCGGCGACTGGACCCGATGGGCGGAGTGCTTCACCGAGGACGCCCGCTACCACGAGCACCATTACGGCCGCTTCGAGGGGCGGGCCGCGATCCTGGAGTGGATCACCACCACGATGGCCCAGCCCATCAACCGCGACATGGTGGCGTTCCCGTCCGACTGGGTCGTGATCGACGAGGCGCGGGGTTGGGTGGTCTGCGCGATCTGGAACGTGATGCGTGACCCCGGCGACGGAAGCGTCCACCGGGCCGTCAACTGGACGATGCTCCACTACGCCGGCGACGGACGGTTCTCCTACGAGGAGGACGTCTACAACCCGGCCGAGTTCGGCACCATGATCGAGGGGTGGCTCGCCGCCCGACGGCGGGTCGCCGGCGATGCCTGACCGCTGCGCCGGGAAGGTCGCGCTCGTCACCGGGGCCAGCCGCGGGATCGGCGCCGCCGCCGCCTTCCGTCTGGCCGCGGAGGGCGCCGTCGTCGCGGTGACCGCCCGCACCGCCGACCGCCATCCCCACCTCGAGGGCTCGCTCGCCGACACCGTCGCCGCGATCGAGGCCCACGGCGGACGCGCGGTGGCGGTGGTCGCCGACCTCGCCGACGGGGACGATCGGGCCCGCATCGTGCCCGAGGTCGAAGCGGCGCTCGGCCCGGTCGACATCCTGGTCAACAACGCGGCCGCGGCGTTCTACCTCCCGACCCCCGAGATCTCCCTGAAGCGGCGGCGGGTCATGTACGAACTCAACGTGCACGCCCCGATCGACCTGGCCCAGGGCGTGATCCCCGGGATGCGGGCCAAGGGTGCCGGCTGGATCGTCAACGTGTCGAGCGTGACGTCGCGTCACCCTGCGGGACCGCCGTTTCCCGAGGGTCAGACCGTCGGCGCCGTGGCCGCGACCTACGGGTCGTCGAAGGCCGCGCTCGAGCGCTTCACCACCGGGCTCGCCGCGGAGTGCTACGCCGACGGGATCGCCGTGAACGCGGTCGCGCCCGTCGCCGCGGTCCGGACGCCGGGCGCGGATGCGCTCGTCGCCGACCTCATGGCCCGCAACCCCGCCCTGGTCGAGCCGATGGAGGTGATGGTCGAGGCCATCCTCGCCCTGTGCACGGGCGACCCGGCCGCGCTGACCGGACGGGTCGTGCTGTCCGGCCCACTGCTCGACGAGCTCGGCGTGGCCCCCCGCAACCTCGACGGCTCCCCGATCCCGGAGGCCGGCGCCCCGGGCGCGTGAGCCACGGACCGCGGCGCGATCCTCAGTACGACGGCCACACCGAGGTGCACGACCAGGCCAGCGTGAGCGCGACCGGCGTCCCCCCCACCGTGGTGCTGACCGAGACCTGCGCCGCGCCGTCGGCACCCACGGTGACGGGGGCACTGAAGGGCGCCGTCAGCGTGGGGCCACCCGCGCCCGCGACCGTGACCGTGCCGCTGCCCGGCCAGGTCCCCGGTCCCTTGAACGGCGCCACGGTCACCGTGGCCCCGACCGTGGCCCCGCCGAGGTCGGCGCCGACGAAGGTGGCCTCGTAGCGGACGGCCGACGACGCGCAGGTGACCGGCACCGTCGCCGTGCCGCCGGCCGTGACCGGAGCGGTGACCGTCCCGGTGACCGTGCCCGCGACCGCCGGCGGGGCCGCCGCCGGCCCGCCACCGGCGTCCACCACCGGCCCGCGTTCCCCTCCGCCGGCCACGCCGCCGACCGTCGCGGCGAGGGCCCCGG
>CAIUKV010000149.1 GCA_903899845.1 uncultured Actinomycetes bacterium | reverse complement strand
GTGGGCTCGGGTGTGGGCTCGGGTGTGGGCTCGGGTGTGGGCTCGGGTGTGGGCTCGGGTGTGGGCTCGGGTGTGGGCTCCGGCTCTGCGCCGGCCTCGGGGTCCCCGATCCCGGCCAGCGCGTCGAGCCGGGACGACGCGCGCCGGGGCCGGGCCGGCGCGGGAGCGGTGCCACCCCCGAGCAGCGCGTCCAGGCCCGCGGCGGCGTCCCGGGCCCGGGCCGCTCCGGCGGTCTCCCGGGCCGAGCCGTCGTCGTCGAAGAGCGCGTCGAGCCGGGACGCGGTGCTGGTCGACCGCATCCGCCGCTTGATCCCGAGCACGGCCCGCAGCTGCCCCTGGTCGTCGACCCGCACGGAGCCCTGGGCGACCAGCCGATCGGTGATCGGGGTCAGCACGTCGAGGGTGAGGCCGAGGCGGTCGGCCAGGGTGTCGGGGTCGGCGGGCTGGCGGGTGACCGCCCGCATGACCGCGATCTCGTTCTGCTCGGGCGCCCGGTGCCACCAGGGCTCGGCCCCGATGGGGTGCTGGGTGAGCGGGAGGGTGGCGTCGACCCGGACGAGCACCCCGTCGGCCAGGGTCCCTTCGGTGGTCACCCGGAGCCAGTGCCGTCGCGGCATGCCTCCGACCCGGTCCACGAGCGCGCGTGCGTCCCAGACCGCGTCGTCGATGTCGGCGTTGGCGGTCTGCTCGCCCCGGCGGGCCCGTCCGGCCAGCACGAAGCGCCCGCCGCGCTCGACCACCGTCACGATGATGCGGGTCGCGGTGGTCGGCTCGTCGGTCTCGATCGACACCCCGGGACGGAGCAGGGCCACGAAGCGCTCGCGGTCGGGGAGCAGCTCGGCGACGACGTCGGTGAGCGCGAACGCCGAGTTGGCCGCGCCACCACCGATGGCCAGGATCACGAACAGCGTCGCGAGCACGGTGAACGGACCGCCCACGGTCCGGGCGATCACGGTGACACCGGTCGACTCGTTCTCGATCAGCGATCCGCCGGGGATCGAGCCGAGCACCACCACCACCCAGATGACGTTGATCATCGTGGCTGCGACCATCGCGGCGACCGAGCCGCGGACGAGGGCACGGCCCGACGGCTCGACCCGGAGCACCTCGGGCGCGATGGCGAAGATCGCGGTGTGGCCGAAGTAGGCCCACAGCACCGCGCCGAAGACCAGGCGGAGCGCGTTGCGCCACTCGCTCCACCCCTCGAGCCGTCCCGTCACCCGGGTGGGGTTCACCAGCGCCGGATCGATGTTGACGGCGACGAGCACGATCAGGGCGGCGAGGAGCACGAGGTTGACCACGGCGATCACCGTCGCCGAGGCGACGAAGACCCGCCGGGCCTGGAGCAGGATGAGCAGGGCGGTGAGCACGCCGATGCCGACGACCCACGCGGCGGATGCGCCGCCGAGCACCGCGGCGAGGGTGCCGGCCAGGCCCAGGAAGTACACGACGAGGTGGCCGAGCCAGTTCACCACCGACACCACCGTGGTCGAGCGGGTCGTCACCGGCCCGAGGTGCTCGGACGTCATGGTGACGAGGCGGCCCCGTCCCGTCGCCACCGAGGCGGACCGGGTCGCCGCCCGAGCGATCGCGCCCATCGTGAACATCGACAGCACACCCATCGCAGCCACCACGACGCCGGCGAGCAGTGGGCCGAACTCGGCCAGCGCGATGGGCAGGGCGAGCACGCCGCCCCCCACGATCGCGACGAGCATCACGGCGAAGGTCGCGAGCACGGGCGAGCGCTGGATCATCGGAACCCTCGGCGGCGGGCGGGCGGGGCGACGGGGGATCGTGCGCCGTCGGACGCAGGATAACGACGGGCGCGCACCCTCGACCGCCTCCGGCGCCGCCGTAGGCTCGCACCGTGCGGCTGATGCCCCGGGTCCGGTCGGCGGTGTGGCGGGCCGGACAGGTCGCCCGGGTCCGGGCCGGCCGGGTCACCGGGCGCATCGGCCGGCCCGAGCCCACCACGACCGGGGCGCGCTGCGACGACGTCGCCGCCTGGGCATCGCGCCACCAGGGCGCCCGAGCGCGGCGCCTGTCCGAGCCACGAGAGGTCGTGCGTCGCCCGCCCCGGACCCTCGATCCGGTGGTGTCGGAGTTCTTCGCGCGCCGGGCCCCCGAGCACCACTGGGCCCGCGACCTGGTCCCGGTCCACGGCGCGCGCGTCGTGGGCGCGGCCGGGATGGTGGTCCTCCCCGACGGCTCCGCGGCGGTCGAGTCCCTGGTCGTCCCACGCTTCCTCGACGAGGTGCCCGAGCTGGTCGCGCCCCGGCGCGTCCCGGTGCGGCGCCTCGCAGGTGACCACTTCTCCCTGCTCGTGCCGTGGGCGCAGGACTTCAACCACTACCACTGGTGTCACGATTCGCTCCTGCGGCTGCACCGGGTGCTCGACGACCTCCCGGCGGGCACCCGCTTCCTCGTCCCGGGCTGGCTGCGGCCGGTGCAGGTCGAGACGCTGGCGCTGCTCGGGATCGAGCGGGCCCGGCTCGTCCCGGTCACCGGGCTCGTCACCCTCGAGCTCGGCACCCTGCACCACGTCGCGCAGCGCACGCTGCCCGGGTTGCACGAGGCCGACGCCGAGCGCTGGCTGTCCGACCGGTTCAAGGCGGCGGTCGGCAGTGGTGCGGCGGGGGGCACCCGCCGTCTGTACGTGAGCCGGCGTGCGGCCCGGCGGGCGGTGGTGAACGAGGACGCGGTCGTCGCCCTCCTCGACGAGTTCGGCTTCGAGGTCGTCGTCGCCGAGGCGCTGCCGTTCGCGGAGCAGGTCCGTCGCTTCGCCGAGGCCGCGGTGATCGTCGGCGGCCACGGGGCCGGTCTCTACAACATGGTCCACGCCGCTCCCGGGGCGGTGGTCGTGGACATGGTCGATCCGCACCACCTCGACGCCGCCCCGATCTTCCTGTCGCTCGCGGAGGAGCTCGGGCACGAGCACTGGTACCTCACCACCGGGATCGCGATCGACCGGGGGGCGCAGTCCGACGTGGTGGTGCCGCTCGACCGACTCGAGGCGACCCTCGTCGCCGCGGGGATCGACCGTCGGCGTACCCCCACCGAGCGCTCGCGGTAGCGTCCGCACCGTGCTGCGGGTGCGCCGACCCGACCGGACCGTCTTCGAGCTCGCGCTGCGCGCGGCGCTGGGTGCCGGTCTCGCGTTGTGGCTCGGCACCCTCGTCGGGCTCGAGGATCCGTACTGGGGCGCGGTGTCGGCGGTGGTGGCCACCGCAGGCACGCTCGGCGCCAGCCTGGGCGCGGCCGTCCAGCGCGTCACCGCGACGCTCGTCGCGCTCGCCATCGGGCTCGGGTTCGCCGCGCTGCCGTGGTCGGGCGCGGCGGTGTCGGCGGTCGCCGTCGGCGTGACCTACCTCGTGATGATCACCCTCGGCCTCGACGCCGGCGCGCGGCTCGCAGCGGCGAGCACGCTGATCGTCACCGCCATCCCCGGCGCGAGCGCCCTCGACCTCGGCCTGAGCCGGGGGCTCAACGTGCCGCTCGGCTGCCTGATCGCAGTGCTCGTCGGCCTCGTGGTGTTCCCGCACCGGGCGTCGACCCAGCTGCAGGCCGGGCTCGCGGTCGACGCCACCGACGCGACCGCCCTGGCCGGCAACGCCGTCCTGGCCTATCTCGCCGATCCCGGAGTGGATCCCGGAGTGGATCCCGACTCGCTCGGGGCCCGGTGCACCCGGCTCGAGGGCCGGGTCGCCGCCCACCGGGCCGTGCTCCGCGATGCGGGGCGCGAGCCCGGCTCGGCCCACCATCTCGCCGACCTGGACGCGCGCCTGCGCACCGTCGACGCGCTCCTCGACGACGCCCGCGGCCTGGTGCACCTGGCCGCGGCGGCCACCGGCGACACCGCGCCGCACCTCGTGGCCGGTGAGCTGCGAGGGGTGGCCGCCGCACTGGCCGCCGCCGCGCCGGTCGCCACCGCCACCCACGACCCCGTCGCGCCCGAGCGCCGGTCGGCCGTGGCGGACGCGTTGCTCGCGCTCGACCGGGAGTTCGCCGAGGTCCGCCGCCGGCTGGGAACCGTGGACCACACGACCGAGGAGCTGGCGCGGCTGCTGTCGGTGATGCGCCGGGTGCACGGGATCGGCACCGCGCTCACTGCGGTCGGGACGGCCGCGCCGGGCTGAGGGGGCGGCCGGCTCAGCGCCCCTCGAACCGGGGCTCGCGTCGCTCGAAGAACGCCGTGAGCGCCTCGCGCATGTCGGCGGTGCCGATGCTCACGGTCTGGGCGAGTGCCTCGGTCTCGAGCATCTGGGCCAGCGACGCCGATCCGGCGTGGTCGATCTGGCGCTTGATCAGCGAGAGCGCGACCGGGGGGCCGGCGGCGACGGTGGCGGCCACCGCGGCCACGGCGGCGTCGAGCTCGGCCACCGGCACCACCTCGTTCACGAGCCCGTAGTGCGCGTACGCGCGGTCCGCCGGGATCATCTCGGCGGTCAGCGTCATCTGCTTCGCGAGGTGCACGCCGACGCGCTGGCGCAGGAGCCACGACGTGCCGAAGTCGAGGCTCAGGCCCCTCCGGGCGAAGATCGCCGAGAAGCGGGCCCGGTCCGAGCACCACAGCAGGTCGGCGGCCAGGGCCAGTCCGAGGCCGGCACCGACGCACACCCCGTCGACCCGCGCGATCACCGGGACCGGGCAGCGGTGGATCGCGGCCATCGCCTCCCCGAGCACGCGCATCGCCGCCAGCGCGCCGGCGCCGGTGAGATCGGCACCGCCGCCCGCGCCGTCGCCGCCACCGCTCAGGTCGGCCCCGGCGCAGAAGTCGTCACCGGCACCGGTCAGGATCACGACGCGGGCGCCGGAGTCGCCGACCCGGGTGAACACCTCGCCCAGGTGCACCCACATGTCGCCGGTGCACGCGTTCTTGCGCTCGGGGCGGTCGAGCGTCACGGTCACGATCGTGTCGTCGCGTGCGACGCGGATCTGGGGGTGCGGCCGGGATTCGGTCACGACGGGCTCCTCGGTCGGCCCGGGTTCCGTGGCCCGGGCGCAGACCCGAGGTCTACCCGAGATCGCTCGGCCGGGCACCCCCCGGGGTCGTCGGCCTGCGGGCTACCGTCTGGTCGTGGTGACGGAGCCCACCTACGAGCCGGTCGCCGGGCTGGCGCTCGCGCTCGACGGCCCGGTGCTGCGCTGCACGCTCGACCGGCCCGAGGCCCGCAACGCGCTCGACGACACCATGGTCGACGGCCTGGTGCGCGCGCTCGAGGCGGCCGGCACCGACGAGCGGGTCCGGGTGGTGGTGCTGCGTGGCACGGGCGGGACGTTCTGTGCCGGCGCCGACCTGGTGGCCCGCAACACGCCGGGCGACCGCCGACCCCGGGTCGGGAGCATCCAGCGCCGCCTGCCCGTGCAGGTCAACCGGCTGATGACGTTGCTGTGCACGGTGCAGACCCCGGTCGTGGCCGAGGTCGAGGGCGCCGCCGTGGGTCTCGGGCTCCATCTCGCCCTGGCCGCCGACTTCTGCGTCGCCACCGAGACCGCCGAGCTCTGGGAGCCGTTCGTCGCCCGGGGCTTCACCCCCGACAGCGGGGGGTCGTGGCTGCTGCCGCGGCTCGTCGGGGCCGCTCGGGCCCGCGAGCTCGTCATGCTCGGACGCCGGATCACCGGCGTCGAGGCGGCCGACCTCGGGCTCATCCACCGGGCGGTGCCCACGCCCGACCTGGCGGCGACCACCGACGCGTTGGTCGACGAGCTGGCGGGCGGGCCGACCGTCGCCCTCGGTCTGGCCAAGTGGCTGCTGTTCCAGGGCGCGGCGGTCCCGCTCGAGCAGCAGTTGGCCAACGAGGCGTTCGCGCTCGAGCTCTCGGCGCGCAGCGACGACTTCCGCGAGGGCCTCGCCGCCTGGCGCGAGCGCCGTCCCCCCGACTTCACCGGGCGCTAGGCGTCAGCCCGGCCGACGGGGCCGCATGGCCGCCGGCGCGCCGGATGGGGTAGGAAACGACCATGCGCATCGCAGCCCTGGTCAAGCAGATCCCGGCGTTCGAGGAGATGGAGCTGGGCCCCGACGGGCGCCTGCGCCGCGAGGGCCACGAGCTCGAGATGAACCCGTACTGCCGTCGCGCGGTCGCGCAGGCGGTCGCCCTGGCCGCGTCCGGTGGGCACGAGTGCGTGTTCCTCACCCTCGGCCCACCGGCCGCCGACGACGTCCTGCGGGAGGCGATCGCCTGGGCCACCGACCGGGGCGTGGCGGCCACCGGGGTGCACGTCAGCGACCCGGCGTTCGCCGGGTCCGACACGCTGGCCACCGCGAAGGCGCTGACCGCGGCGCTGGTCCGGGTCGGCCCGTTCGACCTCGTGCTGGTCGGCCGCAACTCCGTCGACGCCGACACCGGCCAGGTCGGCCCGCAGCTCGCCCAGATGCTCGGGCTGCCGTTCCTGACCGGGGTCAAGGAGCTGCGGGTCGACGCCGACCTGGTGCACGCGCGCTGCGAGCACGACGACGGCGAGATGATCGCCGAGGTCCGGTTCCCCGTGGTCGTCTCGACCGCCGAGCGCCTGATCGATCCCTGCAAGGTCGACCCCTCCGGCCGGGCTGCGGTCCCGGCGGAGCGCCTCCGACGCATCGACGCCGCCGAGCTGGGCCCGGGTCCGTGGGGCCAGGCCGCGTCGCCGACCTGGGTGGGCGACGTGCGCACGGTGGCGAGCGCCCGGGCCGGAGAGGTCCTCACCGGGGACCCGGCCGAGCAGGCCCGGGCCGCGGTCGCGCGGCTCCTGGACCGGGGGGCGTTCACCCCGCGACCGACCGACCCCGACGCCCCGGTGCTCCCGACCCGGGGGGTCGTCGGCGCGCCGGTCGCCGTGCTGGTCGAGCCGGGCCGCCCTCACGACACCCGTGAGCTCCTCGGGGCGGCGGCCGCCCTCGCCACCGGCGTCGGCGGGCACGTCGTGGCCCTGGCCCCGGTCGGTGCCGACGTCCCTGAGCCCGACCGGCTCGCCGCGTGGGGCGCCGACGCGGTGGTCACGGTCGTCGGGGTCACCACCGAGGAGGACGTCGCGCGCGCGGTGGCCGACTGGGCCGCGTGCGCGCCGTGGGCCGTCCTCGCGCCGAGCACCGCGTGGGGCCGTGAGGTGGCCGGGCGGGTGGCCGCGGCGATCGACGCGGGCCTCACCGGTGACGCCGTGGAGCTCGACGTGCGCGACGGTCGCCTCGTCGCGTGGAAGCCCGCGTTCGGTGGGCAGCTGGTGGCGGCGATCCACTGCGAGTCGCCGACGCAGATGGCGACGGTCCGGGTCGGCGTGCTCCCGCTCCTCGCGCCGCGCGCGACGACCGCACCGGCGGTCAGCGAGGTGGTGGGCTCCGTCCGCGGCCGGGTCTGCGTGCTGACCCGGACCCGGGACGACGACCTCGACGTGCTGGCCGAGGCCGCCGCGGTGGTCGGCGTCGGCCGGGGCGTCGATCCGGCCGACTATCCGGACCTGGATCCCCTGCTCGCCGTCCTCGGGGCCGAGCTCGGGGCGACCCGGAAGGTCACCGACAACGGCTGGCTCCCGCGGGCCCGCCAGATCGGGATCACCGGCCGGTCGATCGCGCCGCAGCTGTTCGTCGCGATCGGGTCGAGCGGCAAGTTCAACCACATGGTCGGCGTGCGCGCCGCCGGCACCGTGCTCGCGGTCAACCCCGATCCCGAGGCGCCGGTGTTCGGGGTCGCCGACGTCGGCATCGTGGGGGACTGGCGCACTGTGGTGCCGCACCTGGTGGCCGCGGTCGCCGCGGCGACCGGCCGGTAGCGCACGGGCCGGGCGGGCAGATCAGCCGAGCGCGGCCTGCACCGCCTCGGCGATGCGCCGGCCGTCGGTGCCGGCCCCGGCCCGGGCGCGCACGGCCTTGATGACCACGCCGGTGGCCGCCTTGCCCGCGTGCCCGGCGGCCCGGGCCGCGGCGACCTCCTCGGCCACCACCGCGGTGAGCTCGTCGTCGGAGAGCGCGGCGGGGAGGTACCGCTCCAGGACGGCCTGCTCGGCCCGTTCGGCCTCGGCCCGGTCGGTCCGCCCGGCGTCCGCGTAGGTCGCGGCCGCCTCGACCCGGCGCTTCACCTCGGCGCCGATCACCCCGAGCACGGCGTCGTCGTCGAGCTCGGCGTGCTCGGTGCCGGCGGTCTCGGCCCGGGTGATCGCGGTGAGCACGAGTCGCAGCGTCGACACGGTGGTGGAGTCCTGGGCCCGGATCGCCTCGGTGAGGTCGGCCTGGATGCGGTCCTTGAGGGGGCTCGCCACGGTGCTGGGCTCCTTGTCGTCGCGCCCGATGCTAGGAGGCGGCGCGGTCGTTGCGGGTGGGTACGGCCCGGACCCGGGGCCGGGCAAGCCGCGCGAGCTCCTCGTAGGCGGTGCCGCGCGGGCTCGAGCCCCGCCACGCGAAGCCGATCGTGCGGGCCACCGGCTCACGGAAGGGCCGGACCGCGATGCCGTTGCCGGGGCGCGCCTCGACCGCGGCGGCGGTCGCCGGGAGCAGCGTGACGCCACCCCCGGCGGCGACCATCTGCACGAGCGTGGGGAGGCTGGTGGCCCGGGCGTCGGCCGGGGTCGCGGCGGCCCGCTCGCACACGGTGAGCGCCTGGTCGCGCAGGCAGTGCCCGTCGTCGAGGAGCAGGACCCGCTGCTCGGCGAGCACGCCGACCGACACCGGGCCGCGCGCGCGCGACAGGGCGTGGCCCTCGGGGACCGCGAGCAGGAACGGATCGTGCACGAGCTCGGCGGTCCGCAGGTCGTCACCGTCCACCGGCAGCGCGCACAGGGCGAGATCGACACGGCCGTCACGCAGGTGCACGAGGAGCTCGGCGGTCCGCAGCTCCTCGAGCCGGAGCTCGGCGGCGGGGAACCGGCTGGTGAGGATGGGGACGAGCGCGCCGAGCAGGTACGGCGCCACCGTGGGGATCGCACCGAGGGCGACCGGGCCGGCGAGCTCCCCGGCCCCGGCGCCCGCCTCCTCGACGAGGTCGGCGACCTCCCGCAGGATCCGCCGGGCCCGGGCGACGGCGGCGTCGCCGGCGGGCGTGCACCGGATCCCCCGGGGCAGGCGCTCGACCAGCGGGCCCCCGAGGCGCCGCTCCAGCTCCCGGATCTGGGCCGAGAGCGCAGGCTGGCTCACGTGGCTCGCCGCGGCGGCCCGGCCGAAGTGCCCGGCGTCGGCGAGGGCGACCAGGTAGGCGAGCTGCTGGAGGGTGGGCCAAGTCATAGCACCAGATTATGAGATCAAGAGGAACAATGCCTTGGACTTCTGAAGTCTCCCTCGGCATCCTGGGGGTTGCATCCAGCGAGACCGGACGAGAGGAGCCGACCATGGACGACACGCCGAGGTGCCCGATCTCGGGCGGAGGGCGCGGGGCCACGAACCGCGACTGGTGGCCCGAGCAGATCGACCTCTCGGTCCTGCACCGCGACCACCCGGCCGCCGATCCGATGGACGACGGGTTCGACTACGCCGCCGAGTTCGCCACCGTCGACCTCGACGAGCTCCGGCGCGACGTGATCGCGGTGATGACCACGTCGCAGGACTGGTGGCCCGCCGACTACGGCCACTACGGGCCGTTCTTCATCCGGATGGCCTGGCACAGCGCGGGCACGTACCGGGTGTCCGACGGTCGCGGGGGTGCCGGTGCCGGCATGCTGCGCTTCGCGCCGTTGAACAGCTGGCCCGACAACACCAACCTCGACAAGGCCCGCCGGCTGCTCTGGCCGGTCAAGCGCAAGTACGGACGGCGGCTCTCCTGGGCCGACCTCATGATCTTCGCCGGGAACTGCGCGTTGGAGTCCATGGGACTCGAGCCGTTCGGGTTCGCCGGGGGCCGGGCCGACGTCTGGGAGCCCGACGACACCGACTGGGGCTCCGAGACCGAGTGGCTGGGCGACGCGCGCCACCACGGCGACCGGGTCCTGGACCAGCCCCTCGGTGCCGTGCAGATGGGCCTCATCTACGTGAACCCGGAGGGACCCGGCGGCGTGCCCGACCCGCTCGCGGCGGCACGCGACATCCGGGAGACCTTCGCCCGCATGGCGATGGACGACGAGGAGACCGTCGCGCTCATCGCGGGTGGGCACACGTTCGGCAAGGCGCACGGCGCCGCCCCGCCGGAGCCCCACGTCGGACCCGAGCCCGAGGCGGCCGGTCTCGCCGCCCAGGGACTGGGATGGGCGAGCACCCACGGGTCGGGTCACGGGCCCGACACGATCACCAGCGGCCTCGAGGGCGCATGGACCCCCGATCCGATCCGCTGGGACAACGGCTACTTCGAGACCCTCTTCGGCCACGAGTGGGAGCTCACCCGGAGCCCGGCCGGCGCGCAGCAGTGGCGCCCGGTCGGCGGCGCCGGCGCCGACTCCGTGCCCGATGCGCACGACCCGTCGGTGCGCCACGCCCCGATGATGCTCACCACCGACCTCGCCCTGCGGGTCGACCCCGCCTACGAGCGGATCGCGCGGCGGTTCCACGAGCACCCCGACGAGTTCGCCGACGCGTTCGCGCGGGCCTGGTTCAAGCTCACGCACCGTGACCTGGGCCCCTACGCACGGGGCGTCGGTGCGCTGGTCCCCGCCGAGCCCCAGATCTGGCAGGACCCGGTCCCGCCGGTCGACCACCCGCTGGTCGACGCCGATGCGGTCGCCGAACTCGGCGCGCGGATCCTCGACGCCGGCCTCGGCACCGCCCAGCTGGTGCGCACCGCCTGGGCGTCGGCGGCCACGTTCCGGGGCACCGACAAGCGGGGCGGGGCCAACGGCGCCCGGATCCGCCTCGCACCGCAGCGGGACTGGGCGGTCAACGACCCGGCGGAGCTGGCCGAGGTGCTGCGGGTGCTCGGGTCGGTGCGCGACGAGTTCCATGCCGCTCGCACCGATGGCGTGCGCGTCTCGCTGGCCGACGTCATCGTGCTCGGCGGGTGCGTGGCGGTGGAGGCCGCGGCCCGGGCGGCCGGCGTCGACGTCTCGGTCCCGTTCACGCCGGGCCGGACCGACGCCACCGAGGCCCAGACCGACGCGGCGTCGTTCGCGGTGCTCGAGCCGACGTTCGACGGCTTCCGCAACTACGTGGCCCCGGGCATCACCGCGGCCCCCGAGGCGCTGCTGGTCGAGCGGGCCCGTCGCCTGACCCTCAGCGCCCCCGAGACGACCGTGCTGGTCGGCGGCCTCCGGGTGCTCGGGGCGAACTCGGGTGGCTCGCCCCACGGCGTCTGGACCGAGCGCCCCGGGCGGCTTACCAACGACTTCTTCGTCCACCTGCTGGACCCAGACACCGTGTGGGCGCCGAGCACGCCCGACGAGACCGCCTTCGTCGGCCGCGACCGGGCCACCGGCGCCGAGCGGTGGACCGCCACCCGGGTCGACCTGGTCTTCGGGTCCCACTCCGTGCTCCGGGCGCTGGCCGAGGTCTACGCGGCCGACGACGCCACCGAGAAGTTCGTGCGCGACTTCGTGGCGGCCTGGGCGAAGGTCATGGACCTCGACCGCTTCGACGTCCGGTAGCGGCCCGCGGCGGGCGTCGGGGTCGCGACGGCGTCAGTCGTCGTCCCCGTCGCCCGCGCGGCCCCGCTTCCAGTACCCGCGGACGGTCGCCCGGGACCGGGGGAACCCGCGCTCGGTGAACAGGTGCACCCGGACGCGCTGCACCGACGCCGCCTCGGCGGCCACCCACACCCGCTCGTCGTCGGCCAGGTCGAGCCCGGTCAACGCCGCGACCAGGGCCGAGCCGGGGTCCGCGGGATCGTCGAGGTCGTGCCAGGTGACGGTGGCCCGCGGGTGGGCCGGGAGCGGGATCCGGCCCGCGGGGTCGGCGACCTCGACGTGGACCCGGACCGGGACCGACCCGGGGATCGCCTCGAGGAGCTGCCCGATCGCGGGCAGCGCGCTCTCGTCGCCGGCGAGCACGTACCCGGCGGCTCCGGGGTCGATCGTGTACCCGCGCCCGGGGCCCGACACGGCGCACGGCGCGCCCGGGACGGCCGTGCCGACCCACGTGGACGCGTGCCCGCCCCCGTGGCGGACCACCGCGAGGTCGAGGGTGCCCCGCTCGGGGTCGGGGTCGAGGGGGGTGAAGGTCCGCAGCACCGGTCGGGTCCCGTCGGGACGCAGGAACTCGTTGCCGTTCCAGTCGGGCAGCACCAGGTCGGGGTCGCCCGCGGTCGGCAGCAGCAGCCGGATGCTCGCAGCGGGCTCGGGTGCGGGGAACCCGACGAGCCCGGGGCCGGCCAGGGTCACCCGGGTCAGGCGGGGCCCCACGGGCGCGGTGCCCGCCACCGTCACGACGCGGAACGGGGGCGGCGGCCGGCGCACCCGGGGGGCGGTGGTCACGTGCCGGTCGCGACCCGGGGGCCGCCGTCGTTCCGGCCCGGATCGGCGTCCTCGCCCGCCGGGACCGGCGGGATGGCCCGCAGGAAGAAGAGGGCGAGGAGGCAGCACAGGCCGAGCACACCGAGGCCGGCCCGCAGGCCGGTGATCCGGGCGTCAGCGTTGGCCTCGATGACGGCGTCGGCGGCCGCAGGGGCGACATCGGCGTCGGCCAGCGCGGCCCGGACGTCGTCGTCGGACACGAACGGCACGCCGGCGCTCAGCTCGACCGAGGCCCGGTCGGTCAGCGCGGCCGGAACGTCGGCGCGTGCGCTCAGGCCCCCGAGGAACGAGGCGGTGAGCGCGGAGATGAGGACGGCCCCGGCCAGCGCGGTGCCGACCGACGAGCCGAGGTTGATCGCGGTGTTCTCGAGCCCGCCCACCTCCGCGCTGCGGGACTCGGTCACCGACGACACGGTCACGCTCCCGAGCTGCGAGGCCAGGGCGCCTGCACCGAGGCCGCCGATCAGCAGGGGCCAGGTCACGATCTCCGGCCCGGACCCGACCTCGAGCAACGCGATGAGCACGACGATCGCGCCGAACAGCATCAAGAAGCCGGTGCGGACCACCGCCCGGGGCGAGGCGTGCGGCAGCAGGCGGGGGATCCCCACCGCGGCGACGAGGAGGGCGACCGAGAGGGGCAGAAGGCGCACGCCGGTGGCCACCGCCGAGAGGCCGAGGGCCACCGACAGGTACAGCGGGATCACGAAGAACATCCCCATCTGCACGAGGTACTGGAAGAAGAACGCGATCAGCCCGCTGCGCAGGGGCGCGACCCGCAGCAGCTCGGGATCGACCAGCGCCGACCCGCCCCCTTCGAGGCGCCGACGCTCCCAGGCGCCGAAGCCGAGCAGCACGATCCCGCCACCGAGGAAGAGCCAGAGCACCGGCGAGAGGCCGAACCAGGCCGGGGCGTCCGGGGTCGGGCGCACGAGGCCCCAGCTGCCGGAGCGCAGGATCCCGTAGACGATCAGGGTGAGGCCGAGCGCCGACAGCGCGGTCCCGAGCGGGTCGAGACGCTGGCCGGCCTCCACCGGGCTGTCGGTGGTGCGGCGGGCCAGCAGGTAGATCACCGCACCGAGTACGACCTCGCCCGCGAACACGTAGCGCCACGAGGCGTAGGTGGTGAGCACGCCCCCGACCAGCGGCCCCACCGCGACCGCGACGGCGCTCGCCGACGCCACCAGCCCGTAGGCCCGACGGCGCTCGACCGGGTCGAAGTTCGCCGCGACCAGGCCGACGATCGCGGGCAGGATCAGCGCGGCACCCAGGCCCTCGAGCACCGACCAGCCGAGGATGAGCACGGTCAGGTTGGGCGCCACCGCGGTGACCGCCGAGCCCGAGCAGTACACGACGAGCCCGATCGTGAAGGCCCGCTTGCGGCCCCAGATCGTGCCGAGCTTGCCGCCGGTGATGGTGAAGGCGGCCATCACCAGCGCGTAGAGCGTGATCGCGGTCTGCACGCCGGTCACGGTCGTGCCCACGTCCTCGGCGACGGTGGCGATCGAGACGTTGAGCACCGACGTGTCGAGCGTCATCAGGAACTGGGCGGCCATGAGGCTGGTCAGGACGATCCCGGCCGCGGTGGCGCGGGCTCCCGGCCCGCCGGGCGGCGGGGACGTGATGGCGGTCACCCGCGCATCGTAGGGTGAACCCGGACCGATCGATCGGGAGGGGGACCGTGGCCGGAGCACAGCACCACCGGGTGGGGATCATCGGGGCGGGCGCAGGCGGGATCGCGTCCGGGGTCCGCCTCCGGGAGGCCGGCATCGACGACTTCGTGATCCTGGAGCAGGCGTCCGGGGTCGGGGGGACCTGGTTCCACAACCGCTACCCGGGCCTGCAGTGCGACATCGCGTCCCACCTCTACTCGTTCTCGTTCGAGCCGATCTGGCCGTGGAGCCGCCCGTACGGCGACGGCCCCGAGATCCGCGCCTACCTCGAGCACGTGGTCGACAAGTACGGGCTCGCCCCGTACATCCACTTCGACACCCCGGTCACCGGTGCGACCTGGGACGACGACGCCCGGGTGTGGCGTGTGGGCACGGCGAGCGGTGCGGCGTTCACGTTCGGTGCCCTCATCGCCGGGCTCGGCATGTTCAACGAGTGCAGCTGGCCCGACATCCCCGGGCGCGACGAGTTCACCGGGCACTCGTTCCACTCCGCCCGGTGGGACTGGGACCACTCCCTCGCGGGCCGGCGCGTCGGCGTGGTCGGCAGCGCCGCCAGTGCGGTGCAGTTCGTGCCCGAGATCGCCGAGGAGGTCGCGCAGCTCCACCTCTTCCAGCGCTCGGCGAACTGGGTGCTCCCCAAGATCGACACGCCGTACACCGACGAGGAGCTCGAGTTCCTCCGGGCCAACCCCGACGAGGTCCTGGCCCGCCGCCAGCAGGTCTTCGACCAGGTCGACCCCCGCATCACCTTCCAGGACCCCGAGGCCGTCGCGATGCAGACCCGCATCGGCCTGCAGGCGATCGAGGTGGTCGAGGACCCCGAGGTGCGGCGCAAGCTCACCCCGACGGTCCCGTACGGCTGCCAGCGCCCGCTGGTGTCGAACCGGTACTACCCCACCTTCAACCGCCCCAACGTCGAGCTGGTGACGGATCCGATCGAGCGGATCACCCCGACCGGCATCCGCACGGCCGACGGCGTCGAGCGCGACTGCGACACCATCGTCTTCGCCACCGGCTTCCGGACCACGCGCTACCTGTCGGCGATCGACGTGACCGGGCGCGACGGGCGTCGGCTCGACGACGCCTGGTCCGACGGCGCCCACGCCTACCTGGGCATCACCACCGCCGGGTTCCCCAACCTGTTCATGCTCTACGGGCCCAACACCAACAACGGCTCGATCATCTACATGCTCGAGGCCCAGGTGGAGTACGTGGTCCGCCACCTCCGCTGGATGGACGAGGCCGGGCTCGGCTGGATCGACGTGCGACCCGAGGTGGAGGCCGGGTACAACGACGCGCTCCAGGCCGACATGGCCCGGGTCGGACCCTGGTCGGCGGGCAACTGCCACAACTACTACTGGGCGGGTGGGCGCATCGTCACCCAGTGGCCGCACTCGATGAGCGAGTACCGGCGCCGGACCGAGGCCGACGACCGCGACGCCTTCGTCACCGCCCCCTGACGCCCCCGCTCGGGGGTGGGTCAGAGCCCGAGGTTGAAGACCCGGTCGGCGTTCTCGCGCAGGAACTTGGGCCAGACGCCGTCCCGGAACGGGACGTCGCGCATCTCGGTCATGATCCGGTCCATCGACAGGCCCATGGGGAAGTACCCGGCGTACATGATCTTGTCGGCGCCCCGGGTGTTCGCGTAGTCGATGATCGCCTTCGGGTAGTACTTCGGTGCGAAGGCCGACGTGCAGTAGTAGAGGCCGGGCCACTTCAGCATCAGCTTGACCGCGAGGTCCTCCCACGGCTCGGCACCGTGGCGCATCACGATGCGCAGCTCGGGGAAGTCGTAGCAGACCCGGTCGAAGCGCTCGACGTGCTGGCAGTCCGACGGGAACCGCGGACCGGCGATGCCGGCGTTGACGATGATCGGGATGTCGAGGTCGATGCAGGTCGCGTAGATCGGGTACACCAGCGCGGCGTCCACGTTGACCTGCGGGAAGCAGCCCGACGGGAAGAAGGTGACCGCGGTGAGGTCGTCCTCGGCCTTGGCCGTGCGGATCCTGCGCACGGTCCCCATCACGTCGTTGGGATCGATCTCGAGCGACGTGAACACGCGACCGGGGTACCGCTCCTTGGCGGTCCGGCTGTCGGGCCCGAGCCCGAAGAGGCCGGCCTGGATCCCGTACTCGTCCATCTTGGCGAAGGTCGCCTCGATCGGGTCGGCGCCCGCCTCGTTCTCGTCGGGCACCTCCTTGAACATGTACTCGGCCGGGAAGGTGAAGTCCTGCTTGGTCTGGTCGTCGCGGATGCCCCGCATCAGGTACTCGTAGACCTTCTTCTTGTCGCGCATCGGGAAGCCGATCATCAGATCGACGATGCCGACGTCCTGGGGCATGGCCACGGGGATCCCTCCGTCTCGGGTGTCGCGGCATTCTGCCGGGGGACCTCCGGGTTGCGCACATCTCGGCGGTCCCGCCGGGCTCGGATCCCGGGGGTCCGGCGAGCGAATAGCGTGCGGGGATGCGGCTGGAGCCGACCGACGACGAGCGCACGATCGCCGAGGTGTTCGGCGGCTTCTTCCGCAACGAGTGCCCACCGGCCGTGGTGCGGGCCGCCGAGCCTCTCGGGTTCGACGCCGGCCTGTGGGCCCGCCTGGTCGCGACGGGCGCCCCCGACATGGGCCGGGCCGAGGCGGTCGGGGGCGGGGGCGCGACCCTGTCCGACCTCGCCGTCGTCGCCGAGCAGGTCGGGCGGGCCGTCGCCCCGGTCCCGTTCGTCGAGCACGCCGTGGCGTGCCGCCTGCTGGACCGGGTCGGGGCGGCACCGCCCGTCGGCGCCACCGAGGCGGCGACGCTCGCCCTCCGCCCGGCCTCGCCCGCAGGCACCTGGGCCCTGGTACCGGCCGGCGCGGTGGCGGGCACCGTCGTGGGCCTGGCCGGCGACGACCTGGTGTGCGTGCGGGGGGGAGCCCCCGGTGTCGCCCCGGCCAACCACGCCGCCATGCCGGTGGCCGACCGCACCGCGGTCGACGGCACGGTGCTCGCCTCCGGCACCGACGCGCACGACGCGTTCGCCGTGGCCCGGGCCGAATGGCAGACCCTCACTGCGTCCGCCTGCGTCGGGATCGTCGCCACCGCGCTCGAGCTCGCCATCGCCTACGTCACCGAGCGCCACCAGTTCGACCGGCCGATCGGGTCGTTCCAGGCGATCCAGCAGCAGCTCGCCGATCTCCCCATCGTGCTCGAGGGCGCGACGTTGCTCGCCGCGAAGGCGGCCTGGGCCGGCGACCGCCCGACGCCCGGAACGGTCGACGTCGACCGGGCCGACATCACCGAGTTCGGGACGCTCGCGGGCATGGCGTTCGTCCACGCGGGCGAGGCCGCCGCGCTCGCGACCGACCGCGCGCTGCACGCGCACGGCGGGTACGGCTACGCGGAGGAGTACGACATCCAGCTCTTCTACCGCCGCGCCCGCGGCTGGGTGCTCGTGGCGGGCGATCCGGCGCGGGAGTGCCGCCGGCTCGCCGACGCGATGTTCGGCCCGGTGGAGGAGGTGGTCTGAGGTGGACTTCGCCTTGACCCCGGACCAGGTCGAGTACCGGAATCGCATCCGCGCGCTGATCCGTGAGGTCCACCGTCCCGAGCACACCGACCGCCAGCACCGCACGGGCACCTTCGACAGCCCCGAGATCAACCGTGCCCTCGCCGAGGGCGGGTTCCTCGAGCGGGCGATCCCGGGCTACGGCGCCGGCGACCCGATCGAGCTGTGGATGCTCTTCAACGAGCTCGAGAAGGCCGCCGTCCCCGCGGACGGGATCGCGATGGCGCTGATGGTCGCCGGGGTGATCGCGCACGTGGGAACCGACGCGCAGAAGGCCGAGTTCCTGGCCCAGGTGCTCGCCGGCGACACCCTGGTCTCGCTCGGGTACTCGGAGCCCGAGTGCGGCAGCGACGTCGCCGCGGCCCAGACCCGCGCCGTGCGCGACGGCGACGACTGGATCGTCAACGGCGCCAAGATGTGGACGACGATGGCGCACGTGGCCCGATGGGTGCTGCTGCTCACCCGCACCGATCCCGACGTCCCCAAGCACCGCGGGCTCACCTTCTTCCTGATCCCGCTCGACCTGCCCGGGATCACGATCGACCCCGTCCACACGATGGGCACCGAGCGCACCAACGCCACCTTCTACGACGACGTGCGGGTGCCCGACCGCTACCGGGTCGGCGAGGTGAACGGCGGCTGGCAGGTCATGGCCGTGGCGCTGGCGTTCGAGCGTGGCCTGATGGGCGGCACGGCCGCCGCCGTGCCGTTGCTGCGGCACTTCCACCACTGGGCCGCGGGCGTGCGCGACGACGACGGCCGCCGTCTGGTCGACGACCCCCTCGTGCGCGAGCGGATGGTCCGGGTCGCCATCGACAACGAGGTGGCCGGGCTGATGACCCTGCGCACCGCGTACGTCGCGGCCACCGGCGGCCTGCCCGGCCTCGAGGGGTCGATGGTCAAGGTGCACGCGACCGAGGCGTACCAGCGGGCAGCGCGCTGGTTCGCCGAGGCGGCCGCGCCCGCCGGGCTCCTGCAGTTCCACCAGCCCGGGGCCGCGGCCGACGGCTGGATCGAGTACGACCTGCGCCACTCGCCGGTGACCACGATCTACGGCGGCACCAGCGAGATCAACCGCAACAACATCGCCGAGCGCCACCTCGGCCTGCCCAAGGCCCGCTGACCGCACGTCGGCGCTCGGACCGGGCAGAATCGGTCCTCGTGCCGACCCCTTCCCCGGCGTCCCGCGTCGGTCGCCGCATTCTCGTCCCGGCCCTGGCCGTCGCCGGCGTCCTGGCCGTGGCCCCCGTCGCCGGCGCCACGATCCGGGCCCAGGCCCCCTCGCCCACCACCGCGCCCGCCCCCGCCCCGACCACCGCCCCGACCACCGCGACCACCGCGCCGGCCAAGCCCCCGGCGCCGGGCGGGTCGGTCGCCTGGCGGCCCGAGGGGCGGACCGCGGCCGGCCAGCCCCTCGTCTACCGGGGCAGCGCCAACGGCGTGGAGCTGGCCTGGATCGATCCCCGGCTGACCCGGATGGTCTTCGCCCCCGGCACCCGCGACCCGGGTGGTCCGTGGTCCTGGGGCGGGCAGATCCCCGACGCGGTCCGCCCGCTGCTCGTCGCCGGCTTCAACGGCGGGTTCCAGATGCAGGACATCCCCGGCGGCTTCTACCACGAGGGCCGCACGGTCAAGACGCTGGTGCCGGGCCAGGGCTCGCTCGTGATCTACAACGACGGCCGCGCCACCGTCGGGGAGTGGGGTCGCGACGTCTCGCTCACCCCCGACGTGGTCTCGGTGCGCCAGAACCTCGGGCTGCTCGTCGACAACGGCGCTCCGGTGCCGTCGGCGGCCAATCCGGCCGCGTGGGGGACGTCGGTGGCCGGGATCGCCACCGCCCGCTCCGCGATCGGCGTCGCGGCCGACGGCGGGATCATCGTGGGGATGGCGCGGGTCGTCCCCCAGGGCCTCGCCCAGGCGATGATCGAGGCTGGGGCGGTGCGGGCGATGCAGATGGACATCAACCCGGACTGGGTGAGCTTCGGCCTGTACGGGACCAACCCCGACGGCACGGTGTCGGGGACCCGGGTCATGGGGACCGGTGGGCCGAGCAGCCTCTTCCTCACCCCGTACACCCGCGACTTCTTCGCGGTGCTGGTGAAGCCGCTGGTGGTCACCGGCGGCTCGAAGGCGGTGGGTGCGCCCCCGGTCGGCGTGCCCGCCAAGGTGAAGGTGCGCCGGTAGGCCGACGCCCGGATCCCCGACCCGTACCCCGACCCGAACCCCGACAGGGATCCCGACAGGAATCAGGAATGAGGAGCCATGGGTGACGTCGAGTCCGTCGAGCGGATCATCGCCGCGCCGCCGGAGGTGATCTTCACGATCATCGCCGACCCGGCCCGCCACCACGAGTTCGACGGCTCGGGGACAGTGCGGGCCGCGAAGGACCAGCCCGAGCGTCTCTCGCTCGGGGCGACCTTCGGGATGTCGATGCACCTCGGCGTCGGGTACTCGATGGTCAACACCATCATCGAGTTCGACGAGAACCGCCGCATCGCCTGGCAGACGCGCCCCCCGAACGGGATCGCACAGAAGCTCGTGGGGGGGCGGATCTGGCGCTACGAGCTCGAGCCGGTCGACGGCGGGACCCGGGTGCGCGAGTCGTGGGACATCTCCCAGGAGCGGATCAAGTTCATGGTCGCGCCCCTGCGGGGCAAGACCCGCAAGAACATGGAGGCGACGCTCGCCCGTCTCGCCGAGGTCGCCACCCGGGCCTGACCGGTCCGGCGTGCCCCTACGCCGGGGCGACCGCGGTGATGCTCACGGTGCCGGCCACGTCCACCACGGTGAGGGTCACCTGCTGGGCGGCGCCGTCGGCGAACCGGGCCGTGCAGGCGAAGGTCTCGCCGGGCAGGCGCACGACGTAGGGCTCGGGTCCGCAGTCGACCGCGACGGGGAGCGTGGCGTTCTCGGCCACGAACGCCTCGACCGCGCCCTTCGGGACCACCGCCTGGGTGGACGCGATGTCCACGTTGCCCCGTCGGTCGGCGACCGTCACCTGCAGCTGGAGGTCGTAGGTCCCGGCCCGGACGCTGCACCGCACGACCCGGCCGACGGTGGCCTTGGCCGACCGGGGACAGCGCACCCGCGTCACCGCCAGATCGGGGTATGCCGCGGTGACGGCGGCCCCGACCGCCTTCGCCAGCGGCTTCGCCTCGATCCGGGGGGTGGCCCCGGCCGCGGGCTCGGAGGTCCCCCCGAGCATGACGATCCCACCGACGACCCCGGCCGCGACGACGACCACCGCGGCCACGGCGACGAGGAGCCCGGTGCGCCGGCGCGGGGCGGACCGCCGGGCTCGGCGGGTCCCGCTCGCCGCCGTGGATCCACTCGATCGGCCGGATCGACTCGATCCACCGGATCGGCCGGGGCGCCGGGACGACGGCGCGGGGCTGGGCACGGGGACAGGGTAGAGGTCGGGTCCCCGTGCGCCGAGGCGCGCCGGTCCGGGGCGCGGGTCAGGCGCGCCGCTCGAGGTCGAGGGCGGCCGAGTTCATGCAGTAGCGCTCGCCCCGGGGCCCGGGGCCGTCGGGGAACACGTGCCCGAGATGCCCGCCGCAGGCGCGGCAGCGCACCTCGGTGCGCACCATGCCGTGGCTGCGGTCCTCGACCATCTCCAGCACGTCCATGACCAGCGGCTCGGTGAAGCTGGGCCAGCCGGTGCCGGAGTCGAACTTCGTCGCCGAGTCGAACAGCGCGGTGCCGCACCCGGCGCACCGGTAGATGCCGTCGTCGTGGCAGTCCCAGTACTTCCCGGTGAAGGCCCGCTCGGTGCCGCACTGGCGCAGCACGGCGAACTGCTCGGGCGAGAGCTCGGACCGCCATTCCTGCTCGGACTTCTCGACCTCGTGGTCCACGACCCCTCCTCGGCGGGCGCGCCGTCGGAGGACGGCGCGGATCCGGCCCGTCAATGATGCCCGCTCGCCGGGACGTGCACGACCAGCTCGATCTCGACCAGGGCCCCGGCGGGGAGGGCGGCCACGGCCACGGTGCTGCGGGCCGGCCGGTGATCGCCCACGAACCCGGCGTAGACCTCGTTCACGGTGGCGAAGTGCTCCATCGAGCCGGCCAGGAACACGGTGGCCTTCACGACGTCGGTCCAGCGGGCCCCGATGTCGCCGAGCACGCCGGTGAGGTTGGTGCAGACCTGGCGGGCCTGGTCGGCGGCGTCACCGGCCACCAGGGCGCCGGTGGCCGGGTCGAGCGGGATCTGCCCGGCCAGGAAGACGAGGTCACCGGCGCGGACGGCCGGGCTGTAGGGGCCGGCGACGGGCGGGGCGCTCGGGGTGGGGACGGGGACGGCGGGCATCGGCACCTCGGCTCGGGGGTGACCCGCGGGTCGGGTCAGGGCCCCGGATCATGCCAGCCGTGGGGGTCGTCGACGATCGCGTCGGCCTCGGGCGGGCCCCAGGTGCCCGGCGCGTAGAGGTGCGCCGGTCCGTGGCGGTCGAGCACGTCGTCGACCACCCGCCAGGCCGCCTCCACCCCGTCCTCGCGGGCGAAGAGCATCGCCTCGCCGTCGAGCGCGTCGCCGAGCAGCCGCTCGTAGGCCGTCCACTCACCCGGGGTGTCGGCGGCGAGGTGCAGCTCGACCGGGCGGCCCACCATCTCCTCGCCGGGGTGCTTGCTCATCGCCCCGATGGCGATGGCCACGTCGGGGCTCAGGCGGAAGCGCAGATAGTTGTTGTCGTGGGGCATCTCCCCGAACGCGCCGAACACCCGCTGGGGTGGGCGGTGCAGCTCGACCCGGACCTCGGTGACCGTGGCGGGCAGCTCCTTGCCCGTGCGGATGTAGAAGGGCACGTCGGCCCACCGCCACGAGTCCACGAAGAGCCGCAGCGCGGCGAAGGTCTCGACGTCGGAGTCGGACGCCACCCCGGTCTCGTCGCGGTACCCGGCGAACTGGCCCCGCACGAGCTCGTCGCGTCCGATCGGTCGGATGGCGCGGAACAGCGTCTCCTTCTCGTTGCGCAGCGCCTCCGCCCCGCCGCCCGGGGGCGGCTCCATCGCGAGGAGGGCGACGAGCTGGAGCAGGTGGTTCTGCACGACGTCGCGCAGCGCGCCCACCTCCTCGTAGAAGCGGCCGCGCCCCTCGACCCCGAACGACTCCGCCATGGTGATCTGGACGAGGCGCACGTAGTTCCGGTTCCAGATCGGCTCGAGGAACGAGTTGGCGAAGCGGAAGAACACCAGGTTCTGGATCGCCTCCTTGCCGAGGTAGTGGTCGATCCGGAAGATGTCGGACTCGGGGAACACGTGGTGCACGACGTCGTTCAGCGCTCGCGCCGACGCGAGGTCGCGCCCGAACGGCTTCTCGATGATCAACCGTGCGTTGCGGGCGCACCCCGACGTCCCGAGGTTCTCGACCACGGTCGGGAACAGGCTCGGCGGGATCGCGAGGTAGTGCGCCGGGCGGCGCGCGTCGAATCTGCCGAGCACGGCGCGCAGGTCGAAGTAGGTGGAGAGGTCGGCGTAGTTGCCCGAGACGTAGGCCATCGAGTCGCTGAGGTGCGCGAAGGCGGCCTCGTCGTCGACCCCGCCGAGGGCGTCCTCCACGCTGGCCCGGGCCCGGGCCCGGAGCTCGTCGACCCCGTACGGCGTGGACGCCACGCCCACCACCGGGACGTCGAGCACCCGCCGACGGGCCATCCGGTAGAGCGCGGGGAAGATCTTCTTGTAGGCCAGGTCGCCGGTCATCCCGAAGAACACCAGCGCGTCGGAGCGACCGGACACGGGCGGAGCCTACGGCGG
>CAIUKV010000148.1 GCA_903899845.1 uncultured Actinomycetes bacterium | reverse complement strand
GGTCGCGAGGTCGAGGCGGGCGACCGCCTCGTCGAGGCGGGCGACCGCCACGGCGTGGAGCGCCGTGTCGAACCGGTTGCGCGCCACGAAGTCGTCGATCACCGCCGACGCGGCACCTTCCTGGGTCAGGGCGGGCGCGCCCCGATTCGTCGTCTCGTACGGGAACGGCGCGACACCGAGCGCGCGCGCGATCACCACGAGGCTCTCGTCGAACCGCTCGGTGACGCCCACGGCGAGGCCGTGGGCGACGAGGTTGGCGCAGGCGTCGTCGCACATCGTCGGGGTCACCCGCCCGGTGAGGTCGCCCCGTCCCGGCGTCACCCAGCGCCGGACCTGCGCGTTGTCGAGCGACCACCCCTCGCCGGAGACGAGATAGTCCTCGAAGCCCGGCGGGAGCGTCCCGTTGCGGACCCGGTGCGCGTAGAGGGAGCGGATCCGGGGCAGGGGCGCCCGCAGCAGGGTGAGGTAGGCCAGCGGCCCGGCGCCCGGTGGTCGGACGCGCTCGTGGAACCCGAAGAAGACGTGCCCCGTCACGACCCGGGCTCCGGCCCGACGCTCCGCGGGCAGGGCCTCCCACTGGTTGAAGGCGAACTGGTTCCGGGCTGCGGCGTCGTCGGGATCGCGGTCCTCGTAGCCGGTGTGCCGGATCCGCTCCCCCCGGGCACCTCTCGGCCGGAACCCGACGTGGGCCGCCCCGAACCGCGCGGTGAGCGCCCGGTTCAGCGTGCTGCCACCGGTCTTGGGCACGTGGAGGAAGACCAGGGGGGCGCCGGACATGGTTCCGGACCGTAGCCCGGGGTCAGGGGTGCCGGGTGACGTGGGCCCCGCCGAGATCGGCCAGGCGCGGCACCCCGAGCTGGCGCAGGGTGTCGAGCACCTCGTCGCGCAGCAGGCCGAGGAGCCGCTCGACCCCGGCCTGCCCCCCGGCGGCGAGGGCCCAGAGCACCGGCCGGCCGACGAGCACGGCCGCGGCGCCGAGCGCCACCGCCTTGACGACGTCGGTGCCGCGCCGGATCCCGCCGTCGACGAGCACCACCCCGGCGTCGCCCACCGCGTCGACGACCGCCGGCAGCACGTCGGCGGTCCCGGGTTCCCCGTCGAGCTGGCGGCCGCCGTGGTTCGACACCACCACCCCGGCCGCACCCGAGGCCAAGGCGGCACGGGCGTCGTCGGGATGCACGACCCCCTTGGGCACCACCGGGAGGTCACACAGGCCCGCCAGCCACTCGATGTCGCGCCAGGTCAGCGACGGGTCGAACTGGGCGCTGAAGGCCCGCAGCGCCGATCCCGACCGGGCGTCGTCGGGACCGAGCACCCGGGTGACGTTGGCCAGCTCCATCCCGGGGGGCAGAACGAACCGGTTGCGCTGGTCGGCGTCGCGGATCCCGATCGTCGGGGTGTCGACGGTGGGGACCAGCGCGGTGTACCCGGCGGCGACGGCCCGCTCCACCAGCTCGCGGGTCAGGCCCCGGTCGGTGAACACGTAGAGCTGGAACCACCGCGGCGCGCCGGTGGCGGCGACGTCCTCGAGCGCCACGGTGGCGAGCGTGGAGGCGACCATGACCGTGCCCGCGGCCGCGGCGGCCCGGGCGGTGGCGACCTCCCCCTCAGGGTCGGCGAGACGGTGGAACGCGGTCGGGGCGACCATCACCGGGAACGACAGGTCGCTCCCGAGGACGGACGTGCGCGCGTCGAGGTCGGCGACGCCGACCAGGGTGCGCCGGCGGAACGCGTAGCGACCCCAGGCCCGCTCGTTCTCCGCCAGCGTCCGCTCCCCCAACGCGCCCGACCGGTAGTAGTCGTAGGCCATCGGGTCGAGCCGGGCTCGGGCCGCCGCGTGGAAGTCGTCGACGTTGACGAGGCGGTCCAGGTCCACCGGCGGGAGACTATCCCCGCCCCCGGGCGACGCCGACGAGGACGGAATGGACGAGCACCGCCCGGCGGGCACGAAGGCCCCCCGGTGCCGGCGTGCCCGGCGGGACGAGCGGCGGATGGCCCACTACCGTGCCGCGGATCGCCCGCCGAGACCCGGGAGGCTCCGTGAACCGGTTCCGCTCCGTCGCCGTGACCGCAGCGGCCATCACCGTCATCGGCCTGGCCGGTGGGCCCGCCGGCGCCTCGTCGAAGCCGATGAGCGCCGCCCGGGCGGCCCGGGTCTACACCGGGGCCGTCTGTCCGTTCAACGCGGTGCAGGAGCAGTTCACCGCCGCGGTCGCCGCCGCCCGGGCCGCCGGCAACCCCGTGGCGACCGGCAGTCCGGTGCCCGCCGACGTCAAGGCCAAGGCCGCAGCGGTGACCGACG
>CAIUKV010000147.1 GCA_903899845.1 uncultured Actinomycetes bacterium | reverse complement strand
GGCGGCGGTGGCCGCCGCGGTGCAGCCGCTGCTCGGCCGGCCCGAGGCGCGGGCCCGGGTCGGGGTCGCGCCCGGCGGCGACGCCACGCTCGCGATCGACGAGGTGGCCGAGGCGGTGGTGGAGCGGCTGCTGCGGGCCGAGGGCGACGTGGGCTTCTACTCCGAGGACCGGGGGCTCGTCGTGTTCGGCCGACCGCGGTGGTTCCTCGTGGTCGATCCCGTCGACGGCACGCGGCCGGCAGCGGCGGGGCTCGAGTCGTGCGCGGTGTCGATCGGGGTGACGCCGCCCCGCGAGGACGCCACGCTCGGCGACGTCACCGACGGGGTGGTCCACGAGCTCAAGACCGGCGACCGGTACTGGGCGACGCGGGGTGGAGGCGCCGCTGCGGCCCGGGCCGACGGGACGCCGATCCCGCTCGTGCCGTCGGCGGCCACCGACCTGTCCGCGCTGTTCTGGACCGCAGGCCTGCGCGGGCGTCCGAGCCTGCCGATGGCCGTCGTCCTGGAGGAGCTCACCGACGGCGCGAGCATGGGCGGCGGCACCTTCGAGCTGGGCTCGGCCGCTTTCGCGCTGACCCGCGTGGCCAACGGTCAGCTCGACGCCTACGTCGACGTCGGCCGCCGCGCGCTCGACGCCTACCCGGCGCTCGAGCCCGCCTTCCTGCGGGTGGGGGAGGGCGCGGTCTGCACGAACTTCCCGTACGACGTGGCCGCCGGCGCGCTCGTCCTGGCCGAGGCCGGTGGCGTCGTGACCCGGGCCGACGGCTCCTCGCTGGCCCCCGTGCCCGCGATCGGCTCGGGCCGGGCCCACGGCCTCGACGTGCTCGCCACCGGCTCCGCCGCGCTCCACGCCGCCGTGCGGACCGTGCTGGACCGGGGGCTCGACGCCCTGGGGGCCTGGCTGGCCCGCCCGGGAGGCTGACGGCACCCGGTCCGGCCCGGTGCTGCGGTCGTCGTCGGGGGTCCCGGTACCATCGCCGTCGTGGCCGTGTGGATCGTCGTCGGAGTGGTCGTGGTGCTCGGGCTCCTGCTCGTGCTCACCTACAACGGGCTCGTGCGGGCCCGCAACCGGGTCGACAACGCCTTCTCCCAGGTCGAGGTCCAGCAGAAGCGGCGCTACGACCTCGTGCCCAACCTGGTCGAGACGGTCAAGGGCTACGCGGCCCACGAGCGCCAGACGCTCGAGGCGGTCACCGCGGCGCGCGCCGGCGCGATCGACGCCCAGTCCCAGGGCAGCGTGGCCGACCAGGCCCGGGCCGAGAACGTGCTGACCGGCGCGCTGAAGAGCCTCTTCGCCGTCGCCGAGGCCTACCCCGACCTCAAGGCGAACCAGAACTTCCTCAACCTCCAGGAGGAGCTCACCGCCACCGAGGACCGCATCGCCTACGCCCGGCAGTTCTTCAACGACAGCGTGCTGTCGTACAACAACGCCATCCAGACCTTCCCCCGCAACCTGCTGGCCGGGGTGTTCCGCTTCGGGCCGCGTGAGTTCTTCGACGCCGAGCCCGAGGCGGGGCAGGCTCCCCGCGTCGCCTTCTGAGCCGGAACCGCCCCGACCCCATGACCGAGCCCGATCTCAGCGCGGCCCTCGACCGCACCACCTTCGCCCGGGAGATCGGGCGCAACCGGCGCAAGTCGTTCGGCCTGATCACCTTCTTCGTGCTCCTCATCGTGTTGGTGGGCCTCGCGATCGACGTGCTCGTCGGTGGCGGGCTCGTGATCGCGGTGATCGCGTTCGCGATCGCGGTCGTGATGGCCTTCGTCGCCTACTACAAGTCGGACGCGATCGCCCTCGCCGCGACCCGGGCCCGTCCGGCCGACCCGGTCGAGTACCGCCGGTACCACAACCTGGTCGAGGGCCTGTGCATCGCGGCGGGCCTGCCCAAGCCCCGGCTCTACGTCGTGGACGACCCCGCCCCCAACGCCTTCGCCACGGGCCGCAACCCCGAGCACGCGGCGATCGCGGTCACGAGCGGTCTCCTCGCGACGATGAACCGGGTCGAGCTCGAGGGCGTGCTCGCCCACGAGCTGTCGCACGTCAAGAACTACGACATCCTCGTGTCGACGGTCGCGGTCGTGGCGGTCGGGGCGGTGGCCCTGCTCTCCGACCTCGGGCTGCGCTTCATGTTTTGGGGCGGGATGCGTCGGGGGCGGCGCGACAACGTCGACGCCGGTCCCGTCGGCATCGTGATCGCCCTCGCCGCGCTGGCGTTGCTCATCGTGGCCCCCATCGCCGCGGTGCTCATGCAGTTCTCGCTGAGCCGCAAGCGCGAGCTGCTCGCCGACGCCCGCGGCGTCTCGCTCACCCGGTACCCACCCGGCCTGGCCTCGGCGCTGCGCAAGCTCCAGGCCGACACCGCGGTCGTGGACGAGGCCACCCGGGCCACGGCCCAGCTGTGGATCGAGTCGCCGCTCGACCGTGAGCCGGGCCACCAGGGCGCAAAGCTCAACTCCTGGTTCGACACCCACCCGCCCCTCGACCAGCGCATCGCGATCCTGGAGTCCATGTGAGCACCCGCCGCGACCGCCGCCGGGGGGCCGCCCGGCGGCGGGTCTCACGGCGCGCGCTCGTCGGGGGCGGGATCGCCCTGGTCGTGCTCGCGGCGGTCGTGCTCGGGGTCGTCGTCCGGGGCGGTGGCGACGGTGCGCCGAGCGCGAGCCGGCGTCCGGCGCCCACGGCGCCGACCACGACCACGACGGTGTTCGTGCCCATCGCCCCCCTCACCGGCCGTCCCGACCCGAGCGGCCTGAGCCAGACCCGGTCGTCGTTGGCGGTGAAGATCGAGAACACCCCCGAGGCGCGCCCCCAGTCGGGCCTGGCCGACGCCGACGTGGTCTACGAGGAGGTGGTGGAGGGCGGCATCACGCGCTTCTGGGCCGTGTTCAACACCAAGGCCCCCGAGGCCGTCGGCCCGATCCGGTCGGTGCGCCTGATGGACCCGGGCATCGTGTCGCCGTTGGGCGGGATCGTGGCGTTCTCCGGCGGGACCCCCGAGAACGTCGCGTTGATCCGGGCCACCCCGACCGTGACCGTCGACGAGAACAACGCCGGCCCGGCCTTCTTCCGCGAGTCGACCCGCTCCGCGCCGCACAACCTCTACGGACGCTCCGGCGCGCTCTGGGAGCGCGGGGGGACCCCGGTGCCGCCACCGGCGATCTTCGGGTACGTCGCCCGGGGCCAGGCCTTCGCCGGCACCGAGGCCATCGACCAGTTCCGGGTCGGCCTCCAGCCCGGCTACGACCCCACCTACACCTGGGACGCCACCGCGCGGGCCTGGCGACGGGCCTACGGCGCCATCCCGTTCATGGACGCCAACGGCGCCCAGGTGGCCCCGACCAACGTCGTCGTCCAGTTCATCGACTACCCGCGCGGCTCCGAGGGCGTCGTCGTGGGGAGCGGCGAGGCGTGGGTCTTCTCCGACGGCCGGCTCCTGCGCACGACCTGGACGAAGCCCGACGACGCCACCCCCACCCGCTACACCGATGCCCTGGGGACGCCGGTGGCCCTGACCCCCGGCACCACCTGGGTGGAGCTGGTCCCGATCGGCACGGCGGTGGACCTGGTGGCCGCGCCGCCGCCACCCCCCACGACGGTCCCGCCCCCGACCACGACCACGGCGAAGAAGCGCACCACGCGCTGAGCCGCTCGCCGATCCGCCTGCTCGCGAGCGCCGCGCGTATTCCCGGCCGTGGCCTCCGACCGGAGGCCCGGGGCGACGGGCACGGGCGACCGGGTCCGCGGGCGGCGTCGGTACACTCGGGGCATGGCTTCCGACGCACGCACCACCGGGACCGCCCGGGTCAAGCGGGGCCTCGCCGAGATGCTCCGCGGCGGGGTGATCATGGACGTCGTCACCCCGGACGAGGCGAGGATCGCCCAGGACGCCGGGGCCGTGGCGGTCATGGCGCTCGAGCGGGTGCCGTCCGACATCCGCCGCGACGGCGGTGTCGCCCGGATGAGCGACCCGGCCATGATCGAGGGCATCAAGGCGGTCGCCACGATCCCGGTCATGGCGAAGTGCCGGATCGGCCACTTCGCCGAGGCCCAGGTGCTCGAGGCCCTCGGCGTCGACTACATCGACGAGTCCGAGGTGCTCACCCCGGCCGACGAGGCGTACCACGTCGACAAGTGGGCCTTCACCACGCCGTTCGTCTGCGGCGCCACCAACCTCGGCGAGGCCCTGCGCCGCATCGCCGAGGGTGCCTGCATGATCCGGTCCAAGGGTGAGGCCGGCACCGGCAACATCGTCGAGGCGGTCCGCCACCTCCGCTCGATCTTCGGTGCGATCGAGGGGCTCGCCTCGGCCACGCCGAAGGATCTGAAGGCGGCGGCCCGTGAGATGCGGGTGCCCAAGGCGCTCGTGCGGGAGGTCGCCGAGCGCGGCGAGCTGCCTGTGCCCCTGTTCTGCGCCGGGGGGATCGCCACCCCGGCCGACGCGTCCCTCGCCATGCAGCTCGGCGCCCAGGCGGTCTTCGTGGGGAGCGGCATCTTCAAGAGCGAGGCGCCCGAGGTGATGGCCAAGGCCATCGTGGAGGCCACGACCCACTACCAGGACCCGTCGATCGTGGCCAAGGTCTCGACCGGTCTGCCCGCCGCCATGCGCGGCGACGAGATCAAGACCCTCGAGGTCAAGCTCGCCGAGCGCGGCTGGTGATCACCGCCGAGAGGCCCCCAGGCCGTGAGGGTCGGCGTGCTGGCCCTGCAGGGGGCGTTCCGCGAGCAGCGTGAGGTCTGCGAGGCCCTCGGCGCGACCGTCACGGAGGTGCGCGTCCCCGAGCACCTCGACGCCTGCGAGGCGCTGATCATCCCGGGCGGTGAGTCGACGACCATGGCCCGGCTCCTGCGGACCTCCGGCCTCCACGATCCCCTGGTGGCCCGCCTGCACGACGGCCTGCCCGTGCTCGGGACCTGCGCCGGCCTCATCCTGTGCGCGACGACGATCCTCGACGGCCTGCCCGGGCAGGAGTCCTTCGGGGTGCTCGACGTCACCGTGCGCCGCAACGGGTACGGGCGTCAGCAGGAGTCGTTCGAGTGCGTCCTCGATCTCGAGGGTGCACCGGGGTTCCCCGGCGTGTTCATCCGGGCCCCGGTCGTCGAGGCGGTCGGTCCCGGGGTCGCGGTGCTGGCCGAGCACGGGGGCACCCCGGTCCTCGTGCGTGACGGCGTCCGCTTCGGCGCGACCTTCCACCCCGAGCTCGCCGGCGACCCGCGCCTCCACGAGCAGTTCCTCCACGCCGCCCGCGCGGCCTGACCGACCTTCCGGGAGACACGATGAGCGGACACTCCAAGTGGCACTCGATCAAGCACAAGAAGGGCGCGGCCGACCAGGCCCGGGCCAAGCTGTTCGCCCGGTTGACCCGCCAGATCGAGGTCGCGGCGCGCGAGGGCGGGGGTGACCCCGAGGCCAACGCCACTCTGCGGACCATGATCCAGAAGGCGCGCGACAGCTCGGTGCCGGTCGACAAGATCGAGCGGGCGATCAAGCGGGGGACCGGCGAGCTCGAGGGCAAGCGCTACGAGGCGGTGTCGTACGAGGGCTACGCCACCAACGGCGTCGCCGTGTACGTCGAGTGCCTCACCGACAACCGGAACCGCACCACGGCCGAGGTGAAGAACATCTTCAACCGCAACGGCGGCTCCATCGCCGAGCCCGGATCGGTCGCGTGGCAGTTCGAGCGTAAGGGCCTGATCCTGGTGGGCGCCGACGCGACGACCGAGGACGACCTCATGACCGTTGCGCTCGACGCCGGGGCCGAGGACATCGCCGACGCCGGCGACACCTGGCAGGTGACGACCGGAGCGACCGACCTCCACGCCGTGCGCACCGCCCTCGACGACGCCGGCATCGCGGTCCAGAGCGCCGACCTGACCATGCTGCCCAGCAGCACGGTGCCCCTGCCCGACGAGGCCGCGGCGAAGTCGGTGCTCCGGGTGGTGGACGCGCTCGAGGACCACGACGACGTCCAGAACGTCTACGCCAACTTCGACATCCCCGACGACGTGCTGGCCGCGGTGCTCTAGGCCGGTCCGGCGGTCCCGGCCCACCGGACCCGGCCCCGACCGGCCCCCCGGCGATAGAGTGCGGCGGTCCCCCGACGACCCGATCCGAGGTTCCCGTGCAGATCTCCATCACCGTCAACGGGGTCGACCAGACCCACGACGTCGAGCCCCGCACGCTCCTGGTGCAGTTCCTGCGCGAGGCCAGCGGGCTGACCGGCACCAAGATCGGCTGCGACACGTCGTCGTGCGGTGCCTGCACGGTGCTGTTCGACGGCGAGTCGGTGAAGTCCTGCACGATGTTCGCGGCCCAGGCCGACGGCGGGAGCGTCACCACCATCGAGGGGCTGGCTCCCTCCAGCGACGAGATGCACGCGGTCCAGCAGGCCTTCCACGAGGAGCACGGCCTGCAGTGCGGGTTCTGCACCGCCGGGATGGTCATGGCCGCCGCCGGCCTGCTGGCCGAGAACCCCGACCCGACCGAGCGGGAGGTCCGCCTCGGCCTCGAGGGAAACCTCTGCCGCTGCACCGGCTACCACAACATCGTCCAGGCCGTGCTGTCGGCGGCGAAGAAGCTCCAGGGGGCCCGGTGATCCCCGCCGCGTTCGAGTACGTGCGGGCCGACTCGGCCGACGCCGCGATCGCCGCGCTCGCCGAGCACGGCGACGACGCCAAGCTCCTCGCCGGGGGCATGTCGCTGATCCCGCTGATGAAGCTGCGGCTCGCGACCCCGACCGTGCTGGTCGATCTCGGCCGGGTCACCGACCTCTCGTACGTGCGCGACGGCGGCGACCACGTCGCGATCGGCGCGCTCACCCGCCACCGCGACCTCGAGACGAGCGACCTCCTCGCCGCCGCCTGCCCGGCGCTGCGGGGCGTGGCCGCCGAGGTCGGCGACAACCAGGTCCGTCACCGCGGCACCCTCGGGGGCTCGGTCGCCCACGGCGACCCGGCGTCCGACCTCCCGGCGGTCCTGCTCGCGCTCGACGCCACCCTGGTGGCTCGGGGCCCCGGGGGCACGCGGTCCATCGCCGCCGCCGACTTCTTCCACGGCTTCCTCGAGACCGCGCTGGCGCCCGACGAGCTCCTCACCGAGATCCAGGTGCCGAAGGCGGCCGGGGGCTGGAACTACCAGAAGTTCAACCGGCGGGCCCAGGACTGGGCCATCGTCGGCGCCCTCGCCGTGCGCAACGGCAGCACGCGGGTCGCGCTGGTGAACATGGGGGCCACCCCGGTGCGGGCCCGGGCGGTCGAGGAGGCGCTGGCGGCCGGGGCGTCCGCGGCCGACGCGGCCGCGGTCGCGGCCGAGGGGACCGAGGCGCCCGCCGACCTCAACGGCTCGTCCGAGTACCGCGAGCACCTCGCCCGCGTGCTCGTCCGGCGCGCCCTCGAGGCGGCCGGACTCTGACCGGCGCGTGACGACCGCGGCGATCGTCCTCGCCGCGGGCCGGGGGACGCGCCTCGGCGCAGCGTCGCCCAAGCCGCTGGTGGAGCTCGAGGGGCGACCGCTCGTCGACTGGGCCCTCGACGCCGCGCTCGCGAGCGGGTGCGCGCCCGTGGTGCTCGTGGTCGGCCACGCCGCGTCCGCGGTCGCGGCGCGCGCGCCGGCCGACGTGCGCGTCGTGGTCGCGCCCGACTGGGCCGACGGGATCAGTGCGAGCGTGCGGGCCGGGCTCGCCGCCCTCGGGACCGATCCGGAGGTCACCGCCGCCTGCGTGGGCCTCGCCGACCAGCCCCGGATCGGGGCCGAGGCCTACCGGCGCCTGGTCGCCGCCGCCGGTGCCGGGGGGGACGCGCTCGTGGTGGCCACCTACGCGGGCCGGCGGGGCAACCCGGTGCTGGTCCCGCGCGCCCGCTGGGCCGAGGTCGGGGCCCTGACCGGCGACGAGGGGGCCCGCCAGCTGATGGGTCGGGTCCCGGTGGTCGAGGTCGACTGCACGGGTACCGGTGACCCGGCCGATGTGGATACGCTCGGCGACCTGGCGGCGCTCGGTGCCGCCGCACTCCCGCCCGAGCCGGGCGACCCGAGCACGGAGACGTCGCCATCATGAAGATCGAGGACCAGTTCCGGGTCGACGTGCCCATCGACGAGGCCTGGCGTGTCCTGCTCGACGTCGAGCGGATCGCCCCGTGCATGCCCGGGGCCCAGCTCCAGGAGATCGAGGGCGACGAGTACCGGGGGGTGGTGAAGGTCAAGGTCGGGCCCATCACCGCGCAGTACAAGGGCGCGGCCCGGATCGTCGAGGCCGACGAGGCCGCCCGCCGCATCGTGCTCAAGGGCGAGGGGCGTGACACGCGCGGCCAGGGCAACGCGTCGGCCACCGTGACGGTCACCCTGGCCGAGGACGGCACCGGCACGACCGTGGGCGTCGACACCGATCTCAACATCACCGGCAAGGTCGCCCAGTTCGGACGGGGCGTCATGGCCGACGTCTCGGCGAAGCTCCTGGCCCAGTTCGTGGCGTCGCTCGAGGCCGACGTGCTGAACGGGAGCCCGACGGCGGATGCGCCGTCGCCCGCGGACTCGACCGGGGCGTCGACCGGGGCGTCGCCCGCGGACTCGGCGGCGCCGACGGCGAGCGCACCCTCGGACGCTCCGGCCGGCGGGATCCGGCGCATCGACGCCCCCGAGGTCGCGCCCGTCGACCTCATGGACGCCGCCGGGGGCGCGGTGGCCAAGCGCCTGGTCCCGGTGCTCGCCGGGGTGGGCGGCCTCGTGGTCCTCCTCTGGCTGCTGCGACGCCTCTTCCGGTAGCGGTCGGGGCCGCGGCCGGGCCTGCCCCGGTGCGCCGGGTGGGCCTGCCCCGGTGCGCCGGGTGGGCGTAGGTATCGTGGCCGGATGCGACGGGTGCGCACCGAGAGGACGGAGGAGCGCCCGGGGCCAGCGGGGGCAGCGGGTTCGGCGATGCGGACGGGGCGTGGGGTGCGTCGGCGGCCGGCCCGGACGATGGCGCTCGTCGCCCTCGTCGTCGGCGCCGTGGTCGCGCTGGTCGTCGGCGGCGCGCTCCCCGGGGCCCGGACGGGTCCCCGGGTCACCTCCCCGGGAGCGGACGCCCTGGTGGTCGGGGGAGGGTTCGTCGGCCTCACCCCGGTCCGGGCCCTCGACACCCGCAGTGCCGGCCCCTGTGTCGGTGCCACCCCCCGGACCCTGACCCTGGTCGGCGCCTTCGGGGTCCCCGCGGACGCCACCGCCGTCGCCCTCAACGTCACCGTGGTCGCCCCGACCGGGGCGAGCGGCTGGGTCGCGCTCTGGGCGGCGGGGATCGCGTGGCCCGGGAACTCCAGCCTGAACTTCGGTTCAGGCGAGGTCACTGCGAACGCGGTGACGACGAAGCTGGGCGCGGGCGGTGCGGTCGCGATCCGGGCCCTGGACGGTACGTGTCCGAACGTCGTGGTCGACGTGACCGGCTACTTCACCGGCGGCGCGACCGGTCCCGGCGGGTTCGTCGGGGTGACCCCGGCCCGCGTCCTCGACACCGCTCCGGGCTGTCTGAGCTCGGCGGGCCGGACGCTCACTGCGGCGGAGATGGGCATCCCCGCCGACGCGGCGGCCGTGGTGCTGAACTTCACCGTCGCCGGGGCCGGTGGGGCGGGCTTCGCCCGAGCCTGGCCCGCGGGCGAGGCGATGCCGCTCGCGGCCAACGTCAACTACGCCCCGGGCGAGGACCAGGCCAGCCAGGTCCAGGTCAAGCTCGGTGCCGGGGGTGCGGTCCAGCTGTACTCGAGCTTCGGGTGCCCGCGGGCCGTGGCCGACGTCCTCGGCTACTTCACCGGGGGCGAGCCCGGCTCGGGCGGGTTCGTGGCGATCAGCCCGACGCGCGTGCTCGACTCCCGCTACGGCGGGATCTGCCTCGGTGCCGGTGGTGGGGCGGTGCCGTTCGCCGGGTTCTTCGGGGTCCCCACCGACGCCGCGGCGGTCGCCGTCAACGTGACCGCAGTCGTGCCCACCGGTCCCGGGTACCTCACGGTGTGGCCGGGCGCGGCGACGATGCCCCAGGCGTCGACGCTGAACTACCTCGCCGGGCAGGTCGTGTCGAACCTGGCGTCGGTGAAGATCGGGACCGACGGCACCATCCGGGGCTACACCAACAACGGCTGCCCCAACCTGGTGGTGGACCTCTACGGCTACTACCGCCCGTGAGCGGTGCCGGTGCGCCTGCGGTCGTCGCGCGCGGGCTCGCGAAGCGGTTCGGTGCGACCGAGGCGCTGCGGGGAGTGGACCTCACGGTCGAGCGGGGGAGCGTCCTCGGGCTCCTCGGCCCGAACGGCGCGGGGAAGACCACCGCGGTGCGGATCCTGACCACGCTCCTGGTCCCCGACCGGGGCACGGTGACGATCGACGGCATCGACGTGGTCGCCGAGCCGCGTCGGGCCCGGGCCCGCATCGGTCTCACCGGGCAGTACGCCGCGGTGGACGAGCGCCTGACCGGGTACGAGAACCTCGTCCACGTCGGGCGGCTGTTCCACCTGCCCACCCGGGAGGCCCGCCGCCGGGCCGACGAGATGCTCGACCGCTTCGACCTGACCGACGCGGGGCACCGGGTCTGCGGGACGTACTCGGGGGGCATGCGCCGCCGCCTCGACATCGCCATGAGCCTGATCGGCCGTCCGTCGGTGCTGTTCCTCGACGAGCCCACCACCGGGCTCGACCCCCGTAGTCGCTCGGTGATGTGGGACCTCGTCGACGAGCTGGTCGCCGGGGGGATGACGGTGCTGCTGACCACGCAGTACCTCGACGAGGCCGACCGCCTCGCCCATGACGTCGCGGTGATCGACCACGGGACGGTGATCGACCGGGGGACCCCGGCCGAGCTCAAGCGGCGGGTGGGCGGCGAGCAGATCGAGGTCGTGTGCGCGCACGCCGCCGACCGGGACCGGGTCGGCGCCGCGTTGGGGGAGATCGCGGTCGGGGTGCCCCACCTCGACCCGGACGGCCGCCGCGTGGTGGTGCCGGTGCGCGACACCCGGGGCGTCGTCCCCGACGTCGTGCGCCGGCTCGACGCCGCCGGGATCGCCCTCGTCGACGTCGGGGTGCGGGGCTCCACCCTCGACGACGTGTTCTTCGCGCTCACCGGGCACGCCGCGGCGGGCGACGCCGGGGACGCGCCGTGAGCCGACCGACCGATCCCGACCCGCCCGGGGGGCTGGGGTGGGCGGTCCGCGACAGCTGGACCGAGGCGCTGCGCCATCTCCGGGCGCTGCCCCGCAACCCCGAGCTTCTCGTGTTCGCCGCGCTGCAGCCGGTGATGTTCGTCGTGCTGTTCGTGTACGTGTTCGGCGGCTCGATCGTGGTCCCGGGCTACCGCAGCTACGAGCAGTACGTGGTCCCGGGGATCTTCGCCCAGACGGTGCTGTTCGGCTCGATCTACACCGGGCTCGGCATCGCCGAGGACCTGAGCCGGGGCCTGGTCGATCGCCTGCGGTCGCTCCCCATGGCGCCCGGCGCGGTCCTGATCGGGCGCACCATGAGCGACGTCGTGCGCAACGCGCTGTCGTTCACCGCGATGCTCGTCGTCGCGTTCGTTGTGGGCTTCCGCATCGAGGGCTCGATCCCGGCCGCGATCGCGGCGACGGCACTGCTCTTCGTGTTCGCCTACGCCTTCAGCTGGATCCAGGCCTACACCGGGCTGGTCGCCCGCTCGACCGAGGCCGTGAACTCCATCGCGTTCCTCTGGATGTTCGTGGCCACCTTCCTCTCGTCGGCGTTCGTCGCGCCCGAGAACATGCCCGGCTGGCTCCAGCCCATCGCCCGGAACAACCCGGTCACGATCGTCACCGACGCGGGCCGGGCGCTCTACAACGGGCGTGACCCCGGGAGCGACCCGTGGCTGGCGCTGGCCTGGGCGGCCGGGATCACCGTCGTGTTCGCGACCCTGTCGGTGCGGCGCTACCGGTCGGCGACGAGCCGGTAGGGCGGGGTCCGCCGCGGCTCGTGGCGCCCCCCGTAGGATCGAACTCGTGTTCGACGCCGTCCTCGGGATCGACCCCGGCCTCTCCCGCTGCGGGTACGGGGTGGTGCGCCGGGCCGGGAGCAACCTCGTGCCCGTGGCCTTCGGGGTCCTGCGCACCCCGCCCGACCTCGACCTGCCCGAGCGCCTGGCCCTGCTCGCCGGCGATCTCGACGACCTCCTCGACGAGGTCCGCCCGGCCGCGGTGGCCGTGGAGCGGGTGCTGTTCCAGGTCAACGCCCGCACCGCGATCGCCGTGGGGATGGCCAGCGGGCTCGCCCTGGCCGCGGCGGCCCGCCGGTCGATCCCGGTGACCCACTACAGCCCGAACGAGGTCAAGCTCGCGGTCACCGGGCACGGCGGCGCCGGGAAGGCCCAGGTGCAGGCGATGGTCGCGCGGCTCTGCGGACTCGACGCCCCGCCGAAGCCCCCCGACGCCGCCGACGCGCTCGCGCTCGCGGTGTGCCACCTGTGGGCGGCCCGGATCACGACCGCGGCCGGCGCCGCCACCGACGCCGGGGTGGGGGGTCCCGACGGCCTCGGGCGGGCGGTCGCCGCCGCGCTCGCGCGCGAGGCGAGCCGGTGATCGGCTCGCTGCGGGGCACCGTCGCCGAGCGGCACCCGGGGGGCGAGGTGGTGCTCGACGTCGGTGGCGTCGGGTACCGGGTCCTGGTCCCGGCCGGCGCGCTCCTCGCGCTGGTGCCCGGGGAGCCGGCGATGCTGTGCACCCATCTCCACGTGCGCGAGGACGCGATGGTGCTCTACGGCTTCCCCACCCGCGACGAGCGCGACACGTTCGAGGTGCTGCTCGGGGCGTCGGGCGTCGGGCCCAAGCTCGCCCTCGCGATCCTCTCGGTCCACGGGCCGGGCTCGCTGCGCCGGGCCCTGCTCGAGGACGACCTCGATGCGCTCACCCTCGTGCCCGGGGTCGGCAAGCGGACCGCGCAGCGCCTCGTGGTCGACCTCAAGGCCCGGCTCGACCTCCCCGAGGCCGACCTCGCCGAAGGTCCGGGCGGCGGTGTCGCCCCGGCCCGGGCCGAGGTCCGCGAGGCGCTCACCGGCCTCGGCTACGGGACCGACGAGGTGCGGGCGGTGATGGGCCAGCTGCCCGACGAGGGCGCGGTCGAGGACCTCCTGCGGGAGGCGCTGCGGCTGCTGGCCGCGAGCCGGTGATGTCGACGGGAGCGGCGACGGGGACGGTGACCGGTGGCGCGTGACGAGCTGCTCCGGGCCGACGCCGACCCGACCGACCCGACCGAGGCGGCCGACGAGACCACGCTGCGCCCGCGCCGCCTCGCCGAGTTCGTCGGTCAGCCCCGGCTGCGGGAGCACCTCGAGATCATGCTCGGCGCCGCCCGCAACCGGGGTCAGGCCGTCGACCACCTCCTGTTCGCGGGCCCGCCCGGGCTGGGCAAGACCACGCTGGCCGGCATCGTCGCCGCCGAGATGGATGTCGCCTGCCGCATCACGAGCGGCCCGGCGCTCGAGCGGGCCGGCGACCTCGCCGCGATCCTCACCAACCTCGACGACGGCGACGTGCTCTTCATCGACGAGATCCACCGCCTGCCCCGCGCGGTGGAGGAGGTCCTCTACCCGGCGATGGAGGACTTCCAGCTCGACATCGTCATCGGCAAGGGACCGACCGCGCGGTCCATCCGCCTCGACCTGCCCCGCTTCACCCTCGTCGGCGCGACCACGCGCAGCGGCATGATCGCCGGTCCCCTGCGGGACCGCTTCGGCTTCGTGACCCGGCTCGACTACTACGACGACGACGACCTCGTCACGATCGTGGAGCGGGCCGCGGGGATCCTCGGGGTCCGCACCGACCCCGCCGGCGCGGGCGAGATCGCCCGCCGCTCCCGGGGCACCCCCCGGATCGCCAACCGCCTGCTGCGCCGGGTCCGGGACTTCGCCGAGGTCCGGGCCGACGGCACGGTGACCGGGCCGGTCGCACGCGACGCACTCGGGCTGTTCGACGTCGACGCCCTCGGCCTCGACAAGGTGGACCGCGCCATCCTCGGGGCGCTGTGCCGGACCTTCGCCGGCCATCCGGTCGGCCTCGGCACCCTGGCGGTGTCGGTGGGGGAGGAGCCCGACACCCTCGAGGACGTCTACGAGCCGTTCCTGCTCAAGTGCGGGCTGCTGCGGCGCACGCCCCGCGGCCGGGTCGCCACCGCGGCGGCCTACGAGCACCTCGGGCTCACCCCTCCCGACCCGGCGGGGCCGAACCTGTTCGAGGCCTGAGGCCTCGCTAGCATCACCCGGCGCCCTCCCGGTGCCCCCGTTCCATCGCCCGCTCCGAAGCGCCCCTCCCGAACCGGACGTGTCCCGTGGTCATCGCGATCTACCTGGTGGTCCTGGTCGCCGCCTTCTACCTCCTCATCGTGCGGCCCCAGCGGCGCCAGCAGATGCTGCGTCGCCAGATGATCGCCACGGTCGGGGTGGGCGACGAGATCGTCACCAGCGGCGGCGTGTACGGCACCGTCGTCGGCCTGGACGAGGAGACGCTCGACCTCGAGGTGGCACCGGGGACGGTGCTGAAGATCGCCCGCGGCGCGGTGGCGCAGCGCATCACCGAGGATGCCCCCGACCCGGGGCGCGACGACACGACCGGCGACGGCGCGGGGGCCTGAGGCGTCCGTGAGCGCGGGGCGCCTCCGGGCGAAGCTGCTCGGCTTCCTGGCCGTGGTCGCGGTCCTGGTCGGGATCACGGTGGTCCAGGGCAACGCCCCGCTCCTGGGCCTCGACCTCCAGGGCGGCATCTCGGTGGTGCTGCAGCCGGTGGGCGAGGTGAAGCCCGGCTCGATCGACGTGGCGGTCGACATCATCCGCAGCCGGGTCGACGGCCTCGGGGTCGCCGAGCCCGAGATCAGCCGTCAGGGCGGCAACATCGTCGTCGACCTGCCCGGGGTCGAGAACCGGAACAAGGCCCGACGCCTGGTCGGGCGCACCGCCGAGCTGCGCTTCCGGCCGGTCCTGGCCACCCTCGGCCCCGCGGGTGAGAGCCCGCGCCCGACCGCGACCACCGCGCCCCCGGCCACCACGCCCGGCGCGACGGCGCCGGTCGAGGAGACCCCCACGACCACGACCACCACCCCGCCCGACGAGGCCGCGGCCCGGGCCGCGATCGCCGCGTGCGACGCCGCCACGATCCAGGCGCTCGCCAAGGTGCCGACCACCAACCGGGCCGACGACACCCGCGACGCCTGCGTGGTGCTGCCGCTGCGGGCCGAGGACGGGACCACCCCGGGTCGCCTCCTCCTCGGGCCGACCGCGTTGACCGGTGACCTCGTCGACAAGGCCCGGGCCCGGTTCCAGAACGAGTACCTCGTCCTCATGACCCTCAGCGACGAGGGCCTGGCGAGGTTCAACGCGCTGGCGGCGCAGTCCTTCGGTCAGGCGCCCCCGACGGACCAGGTCGCGATCGTGCTCGACGGCGTCGTGCAGTCGAACCCTGCGTTCCAGAGCCCGAACTTCGACGGGGACGTGTCGATCACCGGGAACTTCACCGCGCAGGAGGCCGAGGACCTCGCCCAGCTCATCAACTACGGCGCCCTGCCCGTCCAGCTCGAGGAGCTCACGGTCCAGGACGTCTCGCCCACCCTGGGCAAGGATCAGCTCCGGGCCGGCATCATCGCCGGGATCATCGGCCTCCTCCTGGTGTCGCTGTACATGGTGGTGTACTACCGGATCCTGGGCCTGGTCGTGATCTGCGGGATCATGCTCAGCGCCGCACTGCTCCTCGTGGTCATCACGTCGGTGGTCGGGGAGCTGCTGCTCGGGTTCCTCGGCGGGAGCGGTCGCCCGGTCCTGACCCTGGCCGGGGTCACCGGCCTGGTGGTCTCGATCGGCGTGACCGTCGACAGCTACGTCGTGTACTTCGAGCGCCTCAAGGACGAGGTGCGCTCCGGCCGCACCGTGCGCACCTCGGCCGACCGGGGCTTCGCCCGCTCGCTGCGCACCATCCTCGCCGCCAACTTCGTGTCGTTCCTCGGGGCCGCCATCCTGTTCCTCCTGGCCGTCGGGTCGGTCCGGGGCTTCGCCTTCTTCCTCGGCCTGTCGACCCTCCTCGACGTGGTGGTGGCCTACTTCTTCATGCACCCGGTGGTGTCGCTCATGTCCCGCAACTCGCGCCTCGTGCGCACCCGCCCGTTCGGCATCGCTGCCGGGCTCGACGCGCCGGAGGCCGTGGCGTGAGCGGGGGGACGGCGTGAGCGAGCTCGAGCGCACCGTGGCGGTCGATCCGGCCCAGCCCGGCCCCGGCGGGCGGCGGCACCGGTTCTCCGACCTCTACCACGAGACGACGAACTACCAGTTCATGGACCGGTCGTGGCGCTGGGCCGTGCTCTCGGGCACCGCGATCGTCGTCTCGCTGCTGTTCCTCGTCCTCGGCGGGCTCAACCTCGGCATCGAGTTCGAGGGGGGCACGCAGTGGTCGTTCACCCGGGCCGGCGGCACCGCCACGTCGGGTGAGGTGCGTGACGCCCTCGCCCCGGTGGGGCAGGGGGGCGCGAAGGTCCTCGTGCTCGGTCGGGCCGGGGTCCGGGTGCAGACCGAGGAGATCCCGGCCCAGGAGCGCGCCGCGATCACCGAGGCGCTCGCGGCGTACGCCGGGGTGCCCGCCGCCGACGTCAGCGTCACCAACGTCGGCCCGACCTGGGGTGCCCGGGTGTCGGAGAAGGCGCTCCAGGCCCTGATCGTCTTCTTCCTCGCCATCGCGGCCTACATCAGCCTGCGGTTCGAGTGGCGCATGGCCGTCGCCGCGATCATCGCGGTGCTCCACGACATCGTGATCACGGCCGGGGTCTACGCCATCACCGGCCTCGAGGTCACGCCGGCCACCCTCGTCGCCTTCCTCACCATCCTGGGCTTCTCGCTCTACGACACCGTGGTCGTGTTCGACAAGGTCAAGGAGAACGAGGCCGCGCTGGTCGGGGCTCGGGGCGAGACGTACTCCCAGATGGTCAACCGGTCCCTGAACCAGGTGCTGATGCGGTCGCTCAGCACCTCGTTCGTCGCCGTGCTGCCGGTCGTTTCCCTACTCGTCGTGGGGCGCTTCGGGCTCGGCGCCGTCGGGCTGCAGGACTTCGCATTCGCGCTGTTCGCGGGTCTGATCACCGGCGCCTACTCGTCGATCTTCGTGGCCACGCCGATCGTGGCCTGGCTGAAGGAGCGTGAGCCCCACTACCGCGCCATCCGCGAGCGGCTCGCCGGTCAACTCGCGCGCGGCGGGGGCGACGCCGCGTCGGGCCGCGACCGCGTGGCGGCGACGGTCGAGCCGACCGCCGGCTCGGCGCCGGTCATCCAGCCCCGGCCCCGCCGTCGGCGTCGGCACTAGCCCGACCCGCCGACGGTCGCCGGTCCCGGTGGGGCCGGACCGACCCCCCGGCCCGGCCCGGGCGCCGGTAGCCTGGGCCCGACCATGACGGCCACGGACCTGCGTCACGACGGCCGGGGTGACCGACGACCCGGTCGGGGCCGCCCCTGGCGGCGACCGGCGGTCGACTCCGGCCTCCAGGGCGTCCTGGCCGAGTTCCGCACGCGGCACCGTCGGGCCGACACCAGTCGCATCGAGCAGGCCTACGCGCTGGCCCGGGAGGCCCACGCCGACCAGGTCCGGCGCTCGGGCGAGCCGTACATCGTGCACCCGATCGGCGTGGCGATGATCCTGGCCCGGCTCGGGATGGACGACGTGACCCTGGCCGGCGCGCTGCTGCACGACTCGGTCGAGGACACCCGGGTCACCCTCGACGAGGTGGCCGAGGCGTTCGGTCCGGAGGTCGCCCAGATCGTCGACGGGGTCACCAAGCTCGACCGGCTGCAGTTCGACTCGAAGGAGGCCCAGCAGGCCGCCACCCTCCGCAAGATGCTCGTGGCGATGGCCCAGGACATCCGGGTCCTGCTGATCAAGCTGGCCGACCGGCTCCACAACATGCAGACCATCGCGTCGCTGCCGGAGGCCAAGCAGCGGCGCATCGCGCAGGAGAGCCTCGACGTCTACGCACCGCTCGCGCACCGGCTCGGGATCGCGGAGGTGAAGTGGCAGCTCGAGGACCTCGCCTTCGCCGTGCTGTACCCCAAGCGCTACGCCGAGATCGAGCAGATGGTCTGGACCCGGTCCCCCGAACGGGAGGAGCGCCTGCAGCAGGTGATCGCGCAGCTCCGCGACACGCTCGCCGACCTCGACATCGCGGCCCAGGTGCAGGGCCGTCCGAAGCACTACTGGTCGATCTACGAGAAGATGGTGGTGCGGGGCAAGGAGTTCGACGAGGTGCAGGACCTCGTCGCGGTGCGGGTCGTGGTCGAGTCGGTCAAGGACTGCTACGGGGCGCTCGGGTCGATCCACGCCCTGTGGGCGCCGGTGCTCGGTCGGTTCAAGGACTACATCGCGATGCCCAAGTTCAACCTCTACCAGTCGCTCCACACGACGGTCGTCGGTCCGCGGGGCCGCCCGGTCGAGGTGCAGATCCGGACCCAGGAGATGCACCGGCGGGCCGAGTTCGGCATCGCCGCGCACTGGGGCTACAAGGACCGCTCGGGCGCCGCGGACCTCGCGTGGCTCCAGCGCATGGCCGACTGGCAGCAGGACACCGAGGACCCGTCGGAGTTCATGGAGTCCCTGCGGATCGACCTCGAGCAGGGCGAGGTCTTCGTCTTCACGCCGAAGGGGAAGGTGATCACGCTGGTCGCGGGATCGACGCCGGTGGACTTCGCCTACGCGATCCACACCGAGGTCGGGCACCGCTGCATCGGCGCCCGGGTCAACGGTCGCCTCGTCGCGCTCGACTCGACCCTCGGCAGCGGCGACACGGTCGAGATCTTCACCAGCAAGGTCGAGGGGGCGGGCCCGAGCCGCGACTGGCTGCAGTTCGTGCGGACCCCGAAGGCCACCGCGAAGGTCCGACAGTGGTTCTCGCGCGAGCGCCGGGTCGACGCGATCGAGACCGGGCGCGACGAGTTGGCCAAGGCGCTGCGCCACGAGGGGCTCCCCGTGCAGGAGATCACCGCGTCGCCGACCCTCGCCGCGGTGGCCGAGTCGATCCACTACGCCGACGTCGACACGCTGTGCGCCGCCATCGGCGAGGGGCACGTGGCCGCCCGGGCCGTGGCGCAGCGGGTCCAGCGCGAGCTCCTCGGCGGTGAGGAGCAGCTGCCGATCACCACGCAGCGCCCGCCCCGGGCCGCCCGCCCCGACCACCGCCGGACGGTCGGTGTGCACGTCGAGGGACTCGACGACGTCATGGTGCGCCTGGCCCGGTGCTGCACGCCGGTCCCGGGTGACGACATCCTCGGCTTCGTGACCCGGGGCCGAGGGGTCGCGGTCCACCGGACCGACTGCGCCAACGCGGCATCGCTGACCGACCAGCCCCAGCGCTTCATCGAGGTCGAGTGGGATCACGACCAGCCGGCCACCTTCGTGGTCTCGGTCGAGATCGAGGCGCTCGACCGCACCGCGCTCCTGCGCGACATCGCCCAGGTGCTGTCCGACCACCACGTCAGCATCCGGGCCTCCTCCTCGCAGACGTCGGCCGATCGGGTCGCCCGCTTCCGGTTCGACTTCGAGATGGCCGACGCCGACCACCTCGACTCCGTCCTCAAGGCGATCAAGCGGGTCGACTCGGTGTACGACGCCGCGCGGCTCCTCCCCGGCGCGCGCTCGTGAGACTCCGGTGGCCCGGCCCGGTGCGCGCCGCCGTGGCCGCCGCCGTGGTCGCCTCGGCGGTCACGGTCGCCCTCGCCCTCCCGGCGGCCGTCCCCGGCGCCGTGCCGGCCGGTGCGACCACCGACCCCGACGGGCCGCTGCGGGTGGCGACCGAGCTCCCGGCGCCCGGGTTCTGGAACGGGAAGGGCGCAGCCGACGGGGGGTTCGAGGCCGACCTGGCCCAGGCCCTGGCCGCCCGGCTCGGGCGCCCCGGGGTCGTCGTGGTGCCGGTGCCCTTCGACCGGATCGTCCGGGGCCGCTTCGCCGCCGACCTCGCGCTGGCCCAGGTCACGATCACCCCCGCCCGGGCCCGGGTCGTCGACTTCGGCGTGCCGTACCTCACCGTGGACCAGGGGGTGCTCGTGCGGCGGGACGGTCCCGATCCACGGGCCCCCGGCGCGCGCTGGGGCGTGGCGCGCGCCACCACGGGGGCGACCACGGTCCGGACGGTGGTCGGCCCCGACCGGATCCGCACCTACCCGAGTGCGGCCAAGGCCTTCGCGGCGCTGCGGCGCGGGGCCGTGGACGCCGTGCTCATCGACGTGCCCATCGCCCGGGCGGTGGCGGCCGAGTCGGGTGGTGGGCTGACGGTCGCGGGCGGGGTGCCGACCGGTGAGCGCTACGGCGCCGTGCTCCGCCGGGGCGCACCGGGCAACGCCGCCGTCGCCGCGGCGCTGGCGGCGCTGGTGGCCGACGGCACGGTGGCCCGGCTCGAGGCGGCGGCGTTCGGTGGCGATCCCGGTCCGGTGCCCCGGTTCCTCCCGTAGTCCGGCGGGCGGCGGCGTCTAGCCTGCCCGCGTGAGCGCCACGGCCGACGCCAACCCCGAGGTGTACCGAGCGCCGGTCGGGACCCACGACGTGCTCCCGCCCGAGTCGGCCGCCTGGCAGGCCGCCGTCGCCCGGTTCGCCGACCGGGCCCGACGCTTCGGGTACGGCCTGGTCGTCACCCCGGTGTTCGAGCACCGGGAGGTCTTCCAGCGGGTCGGCGCCTCGACCGACGTCGTCCGCAAGGAGATGTACGAGTTCACCGACAAGGGGGGCCGGGCGCTCGCCCTGCGGCCCGAGGGCACCGCTCCGGTGGTGCGGGCGTTCGTGCAGCACCGCCCGGCGGTGCCGTGGAAGGTCTGGTACCTCGCGCCCCACTTCCGCTACGAGCGGCCCCAGAAGGGCCGGTACCGGCAGCACTGGCAGCTCGGGGCCGAGGTGCTCGGGGTCGACGACCCCGAGGCCGACGTCGAGGTGATCGCGCTCGCGCACGGCTTCTACCGCGACCTCGGGCTCGGGCGCGTGCGCCTGCTCGTGAACTCGATGGGTGACGCCGAGTCGCGCCCGGCCTACCTCGCGGCGCTGCGCGCGTACCTCCTCGACCACGCCCCGGCGCTCGGCGACGAGTTCCGGGAGCGGGTCGAGCAGAACCCCCTGCGGGTCCTCGACGCCAAGACGCCGGCGTGGCAGGCGGTGCTCGACGGCGCCCCCCGGCTCGACCAGCACCTCGGTCCGGCGGCCCGGGACCACTTCGCCGCCGTGCAGGCCGGCCTCACTGCGCTCGGGATCGGGTTCGAGTGCGCGCCCCGCCTCGTGCGGGGCTTCGACTACTACACCTCGACCACGTTCGAGTTCGTGAGCGATGCCCTCGACGCGGCCCAGAACGCGATCGGTGGCGGGGGCCGCTACGACCGGCTGGCCGAGGACATGGGCGGCCCCCCGACGCCGAGCATCGGCTTCGGCATCGGGATCGAGCGCGTGCTCATCGCCCTGGCGGCCGAGGGGGCCGACGCGGGGTCGGCGGCCGCACTGCCGGCCCTCGACGCCTTCGTCGTCGACGCCGCGGGGGACGGGGTCGCCACCGTCGTCGTCGGCGAGCTGCGCGAGGCGGGCCTCGCCGCCGACCGGGCCTACGGTGGGCGCTCGGTGAAGGCCCAGTGGAAGCTGGCCGACCGCTCGGGCGCCCGGTACGCCGTCATGCTGGGTGCCCGCGCGGCCGAGCGGGGCGTCGTCGGGATCAAGGACCTGCGCGCCCCCGACGCCGAGCAGTCCGAGGTGCCCCGCGCCGAGCTCGTCGCCTGGCTCCGCCGGGCCACCGCGATCACGCCAGGACCTCCGACCACCGACCGACCCCCGGGAGCGATCACGTGATGCGCACGCACCGGGCCGGGGACCTCCGGCCCGACCACGTCGGCGAGACCGTCGAGCTCTGCGGGTGGGTGGCCAGCCGCCGGGACCACGGCGGCGTCCTGTTCCTCGACCTGCGCGACGCTGCGGGCGTGGTCCAGGTCGTGGTCGACCCCGATGGTGTCGACGGCGCCGATGCGCACGGCGTGCGGGCCGAGTACTGCCTCCGGGTCACCGGCACGGTCCGCGAGCGCCCGGCGGGCACGGTCAACCCCGACCTCCGCACCGGTGCGGTCGAGGTGGCGGCGGGATCGCTCGAGGTGCTCAACCCGTCGGAGCCACCGCCGATCCCGATCGGCGACCGGACCGACGTCGATGAGGTGCTGCGACTGCGCCACCGGTACCTGGACCTGCGGGGCGAGCGACTCCAGCGCAACCTCCGACTCCGGGCCACGGTCAACAGCGCGATCCGCACCGCGATGGAGGCCAACGGCTTCGTCGAGGTCGAGACCCCGATGCTGGTCGCGTCCACCCCCGAAGGGGCGCGCGACTTCGTCGTGCCGTCCCGCCTCACCCCGGGCGAGTTCTACGCGTTGCCCCAGAGCCCCCAGCTGTTCAAGCAGCTGCTCATGGTGGGTGGGCTCGACCGCTACTACCAGATCGCCCGGTGCCTGCGCGACGAGGACCTCCGGGCCGACCGGCAGTTCGAGTTCATGCAGCTCGATGCCGAGATGAGCTTCGCCGACGGCGCCGACGTCCGGGCCGTGATCGCCGACGCAGTGTCCGCCGCGGTCGAACGGGTCACCGGCGCGCCGGTCGGGGAGATCCCCGTGCTCACCCACGCGGAGGCCATGGCCCGGTTCGGCTCCGACAAGCCCGACCTGCGCTTCGGCATGGAGCTGGTCGACCTCGGGCACGTGTTCGCCACCACCGACTTCCGGGCCTTCCAGGCCGACGCCGTGAAGGGGCTGCGCTGGGAGGGCCAGGCCGACCTCGGGCGGGGCCGCCTCGACGCCCTCATCGACCGGGCCAAGCAGCTCGGTGCGGCGGGGCTGGTCTGGGTCAAGGTCCGGGACGGGGGCGTCCTCGAGTCGCCCACCGTGAAGTTCATGAGCGAGGCCGAGCAGCTCGGCCTGCTCGACGCCACCGGAGGACGACCGGGCGACCTGCTCCTCGTCGTGGCGGGGGAGCGGCGGATGGTCGACACCGTGCTCGGGACCGTCCGCAACGACCTCGCCCGACCGCCCGTCAACGAAGGTGGGCTGCGCTTCTGCTGGGTCGTCGACTTCCCGCTGTTCGAGGCGATCGCCGACGACGGCGCGCCGATCCCGGCCCACCACCCGTTCACCGCACCGCACCCCGACGACCGGGCGCTGCTGGAGCGGGCCCACGGCGAGGAGCTCCTCGCGGTGCGGTCCCAGGCCTACGACCTCGTCTGCAACGGCTGGGAGCTGGGCTCGGGGAGCGTCCGGATCCACGACGGCGCCCTCCAGGCCCGGATCTTCGAGCGGATCGGCATCGACGCCGAGACGGCCCAGGCCCGGTTCGGGTTCCTGCTCGACGCGTTCCGCTACGGCGCCCCGCCGCACGCGGGCTTCGCGTTCGGGATCGACCGCCTCGTGGGGATCCTCGCCGGGGAGGAGAACATCCGCGAGGTGATCGCCTTCCCGAAGACCCAGTCGGGGGCCGATCCGCTCACCGGCGCACCCACCCCCGTCGACGACCGCCACCTGCGCGAGCTCGGCATCCAGGTCCGGCGCCGGGGCTGAGCCCGGCCGGGGTCAGGACCCGAGCTGGAGCGCGACGAGCACGGCGAGCAGCGCGAGGCCGACGGCGACGGCGACGGCGAGACGGCGGCGCGGCTCGGGCTCGGGCTCGGGTTCCACCGTCGCAGCGTAGGTCCGGCGCCCGCAGTGCCGGGGACGCCCGTACGATCGGCGACGGTGCCCGACGACCTGTTCCACGCCGCCGCCGAGGCCCGGCTCGCCCGCCGGGCGCCCCTGGCGGCCCGGCTGCGGCCCCGGTCGCTCGACGAGGTCGTCGGTCAGGAGCACCTGCTCGGCCCGGGTCGCCCGTTGCGGGCCCTGATCGAGACCGACCGGCTCGCGTCGGTGGTGCTCTGGGGCCCGCCGGGCACCGGTAAGACGACCATCGCCCGGCTCGTGGCCGGGGCGACCCGCCAGGCGTTCGAGGCGCTGTCGGCGGTGACCGCAGGGGTCAAGGACGTCCGCGAGGTCGCCGACCGGGCCCGGGCCCGGCTGGGCGAGCGGGGGCAGGGCACCATCCTCTTCCTCGACGAGGTCCACCGGTTCACCCGCACCCAGCAGGACTCCCTGCTGCCCCACGTCGAGGAGGGCCTGCTGGTCCTGGTGTCGGCGACGACCGAGAACCCCTTCTTCTCGCTCACCGGCCCGCTGCTCTCCCGCTCCACGCTCTTCCGCCTCGAGCCCCTCGGGACCGACGCGCTCGTCGCCCTGTGTGAGCGGGCGGTGCGCGATCCCGACCGGGGGCTGGGTGCCGACGGCGTCACCCTGGCGCCCGAGGCGGTCCGGCACCTCGCCGAGCGGTCCGAGGGCGACGCGCGCCACGCGCTGACCGCGCTCGAGGTGGCTGCGGCGCTCGCGCTCGAGCAGGGCCGCACCGAGATCGCGCTCGCCGACGCCGAGGCCGCGCTGTCGCTGCGGGCCCTGCGCTACGGCGAGGACGAGCACTACGACATCCTGTCGGCGTTCATCAAGAGCCTGCGCGGCTCCGACGCCGACGCCGCGCTCTACTGGCTGGCGCGGATGCTCGAGGCGGGCGAGGACCCGCGGCTCATCGCCCGCCGGATGGTCATCCTCGCCTCCGAGGACATCGGACTGGCCGATCCGCAGTCGCTGCTCGTCGCCGACGCGGCGGCGCGGGCCCTCGAGTTCGTCGGTCTGCCCGAGGCGCGCCTCAACCTCGCCCAGGCCGCCATCCACCTGGCGCTCGCCCCGAAGTCGAACGCGGTGATCCGGGCCCTCGACGCGGCCACCGCCGACGTGCGGGAACGCCCGGCCGGGAGGGTCCCCGCCCACCTCCGGGACGCTCATTACCCTGGCGCACGCGCGCTCGGTCACGGGGTCGGCTACCGCTCTCCCCACGACGAGCCTGCGCCCGGGGCCGGCGACGGGCCCGGCCAGGAGTACCGGCCCGCCGAGGTCGCGGGCCGGCGGTACCTCGACCGGCTCCCCGCCCGGGACCGGACGGGGGACCACCCCCAGGTCGACCCCGGGATCCAACCCGGGGTTGAACCCGGATTGGATCCCGAAGTGGAGGAGCCCCGATGACGGCGGTCGTGGTCGTGGTCCTGGTGGCGCTCGGTGCCGGGTGCGGGGTCGGCTGGTGGCGCACGGCGCGCCGGGTCGGGGCGCTCGAGGCCCGGGTCGCCCGGCTCGACCGCGAGGTCCACGACCGGGTGCTGCCCGCGCTCGACCTCAGCCGGCGCGACAGCGAGGAGGCGGTCGCCGCGGCCCGGTTGGTCTCGCGGGCGGTGGGCATCGAGGCGCCGCCCCCGCGGCTGGCGGGCGAGCGCGTCACCGGCCCGGTCGTGCGGGCGGTGGCGTTCGGAGCGGGGGCCCGCACGGCGCTCGCCCGCTTCGCCGCCGACGTCGCGCCGGCGAAGCGCACCCGGAAGGGGGCCGCGCGCACGCTGCGCATCGTCGGCGCCGCGGCCCGGGGACGCGGCGACACGCGGCCCGGATCCGACGGCCGCACGCGGCCCGGATCCGACGGCCGCACGCGGCGGGCGGGCTGACGTGCGTCGCTCGTTCTGGCTGGCCGCGGGCTTCGGCCTCGGCGTCTACGCGGGGGAGCGGGTCCGGCGCACCGTGGTGAGGTGGACCCCCGACACCGTGGGTGACCGGGTCCGGGGCGCGGTCGCCGACGCGCTCGACGCGGGCCGGGCCGAGATGCGGGCGCGCGAGCGGCGCCTGCGGGAGACCCTCGCCGCGCCCGACCGGTCCGGGCGCCGGGACGGACCGGGCGCCGGGGAGGCCCGGGCGGTCGGGCGGTAGCCTGACGGGGTGCCGCCCCGCACCGCCGACGAGCTGCGCGCCGCGTTCTGCGACTTCTTCGCGACGCGCGGGCACACCACGGTGCCGTCGGCGAGCCTGATCCCGGTCGACGCCACCCTGCTGTTCACGAACTCGGGCATGGTGCCGTTCAAGCCCTACTTCGTCGGTGACGAGGTCCCCCCGTACCGGCGGGCGACCTCGGTCCAGAAGTGCGTGCGGGCCGGGGGCAAGCACAACGACCTCGACGACGTCGGTCGGACGAACCGGCACTTCACCTTCTTCGAGATGCTGGGCAACTTCAGCTTCGGCGACTACTTCAAGTCCGACGCCATCGTCTGGGCCTGGGAGCTGGTGACCGAGGTCCTGGGCCTCGACCCCGCCCGGCTCTGGGTCACCGTGCACACCACCGACGACGACGCCGAGCGCATCTGGCGCGACGAGGTCGGCGTGGCCGCCGACCGCATCCAGCGGCTGGGCGATGACAACTTCTGGCGGATGGCCGACACCGGTCCGTGCGGACCGAGCTCCGAGATCTTCTGGGACCTCGGTCCCGAGCACGGACCCGATCTCGGCCCCGCCGGCAACGAGGACCGCTACGTCGAGTTCTGGAACCTCGTGTTCATGCAGTTCGACGCCCGCCCCGACGGCGAGCTGGTGCCCCTCCCCGCGCCCAGCGTCGACACCGGCGCAGGCCTGGAGCGCATCCTCTCGCTGCTCCAGGGCGTCGACACGGTCTGGGACATCGACGTGTTCCGGCCGATGATCGCCGCGGCGGAGGCCGCGACCGGGGTCCGGTACGGGGGCTTCCCCGGCGGCGACACCGACGTCTCGTTGCGGATCCTCGCCGAGCACGGGCGCTCGATGACCTTCCTCGTCGCCGACGGCGTGGTGCCGTCCAACGAGGAGCGCGGCTACGTCCTGCGCCGCATCATCCGGCGGGCCGTCCGTCACGCCTTCCTGCTCGGCGCCGAGGACCTCGTCACCCCGGCGCTGGTCGACGCCGCCGTCGGCGTGATGGGCACCGCCTACCCGGAGCTGGTCGCCCGGCACCGCCTCGTCACCGACATCGTGCGGCGCGAGGAGGAGCGCTTCCGGACCACCCTCACCCGGGGGCTCGAGTTCCTCGACGGCGTGGCCCGGACCGGCGACGTCTCGGGCGCCGACGCGTTCTTCCTGCACGACACGCTCGGCTTCCCGATCGACCTCACCCGCGAGATCGCCGGGGAGCGGGGCCGGTCCGTCGACCTCGACGGGTTCCGGGCCCAGATGGCCGAGCAGCAGGCGCGGGCCAAGGAGGCTCACAAGGCCGCCGGGGGCAAGGGCGACGTCCCGCTCGAGGTCTACCGGGAGCTGCTCGACGAGGTCGGGCCCACCGAGTTCACCGGCCGGCAGGAGTACGCGACCGACGGCGCCAAGGTGCGGGCCCTGATCGGGGGGACCGACCGCGTCGCCTCGGTCGGACCCGGGGCGACGGTCGCCGTCGTCCTGGACCGTACGCCCTTCTACGCCGAGAGCGGTGGGCAGATCGGCGACACCGGCGTGCTCGAGACCGCCTCGGGTGGCACCGTGCGCGTCACCGACACCCGCTACGGCCTGCCCGGTCTCGTCGTGCACGTCGGCGTGGTGGCGTCGGGCGGGCTCGCCGAGGGCGACACCGTCCTCGCCCGCATCGACGGTCCCCGACGCGACGCGATCCGGCGCAACCACACCGCCACCCACCTGCTGCACTGGGCGCTGCGCGAGGAGCTGGGGGCGCACGTCCAGCAGGCGGGCTCCTTCGTCGGGCCCGACCGCCTCCGCTTCGACTTCTCGCACTTCGAGGCGGTGCCGCCCGACGTGCTCGCCCGGGTGGAGGCCCGCGCCAACGCCGAGGTGATCACCGACGCCCCGGTGCGCCACTACGAGACCACCAAGGACCACGCCCTCGGGCTCGGCGCGATCGCGTTCTTCGGCGACAAGTACGGCGACCTGGTCCGGGTGCTCGAGGCGGGGGAGCACTCCATCGAGCTGTGCGGCGGCACCCACGTCCACGCGCTCGGCTTCATCGGGCCGGTCAAGATCGTCAGCGAGGGGTCGATCGGCTCGAACCTCCGCCGGATCGAGGCCGTCACCGGCGACGCCGCCCTCGCCCACATCCGCCACGAGGAGGACACCCTCGTGGCCGCGGCCGGTGCGCTGCAGGTCACGGTGGAGGAGGTGCCGGAGCGGATCGAGCGCCTGCTCGGGGAGCTGCGCGCCGCGCGCCAGGAGATCGCGGCCGCCCAGTCCCGGGCCGCCGCCGGGGAGGCCACGGAGCTCGCCGCCGCCGCCGCCGACCGCGTCGTCGCCGTCCGGCGCGACCAGTCCGGCGACGACCTGCGCCGCCTCGCGCTCGCGACCCGCGACGCGCTCGGCTCGGGGGTGGTGGTCCTGGTCGGCGCGGTGCCGCCCGACCGGGAGAAGGCGGCCCTGGTCGTCGCGGTGAGTCCCGACCTGGTGTCGGCCGGGGTGTCGGCGGCGGAGCTCGCCGGCCCGGCCGCCCGACTCCTCGGCGGGGGCACGGCCAAGAACGCCGAGCTCGTCGTCGGGGGCGGGAAGCACCCCGAGGCGGCCGACGCCGCGCTCGAGGCGGCCCGCGCCGCGGCCCGTGCCGCCATCGACGGGCTCGCCGGCTGACCGTGGCGCGCGCGCTCGGGGTCGATCTCGGGAGCCGGCGGATCGGGCTGGCCTCCTCCGACCCGTCGGGGGTCCTGGCCTCGCCCTGGCGCACGCTGGTCCGCAGCGGCGACGCCGCCGCCGACCGGGCGGCGATCGTGGCCGCCGCCACCGAGATCGGCGCCACGGTGATCGTGGTCGGCCTGCCCCGGTCCTTGTCGGGTGCCGACGGTCCGGCGGCCCGGGCGGCCCGGGCCGAGGCGGCCGCGATCGGCGCCGCCGCCGATCCCGTGCCGGTGGTCCTCCACGACGAGCGCTTCACCACCCACTCGGCGGCCCGGGACCTGCGCGCGGCCGGCGTGCGGGCCCGCGACCAGCGCGAGCGGATCGACGCGGCCGCCGCGGCGGTGCTGCTGCAGGCCTGGCTCGACCGCCGACCGGCGGGGGAGCCGGCCCGATGAGCGGCCCGCCCCGGCCCCCGGTCGGTCCCGGCCCCGGGTCCGACGCCGAGTTCGATGCCGGGTTCGACGCCGGGTTCGATCCCGACGACCGCCGGGCCCGGGCCTGGGCCGAGGCGTCCGAGGCCACCTGGTCGGCGGGGAGCGGTTCCCCCGCGACCCGGACCCGATCCTCGGGCGGTCGCCGCCCGCGGCCGCGGCGGCGGCGCGCCGCCCGGCGCGTCGGCGTGCTCGCCGTGCTGGCCGTCGTCGTCGTCCCGATCGTGCTCCTGGCGGTGTGGTTCTACCTGCAGGTCGATCCCGCCGGCGCCCCCGGTCCGGAGGTTGCGGTCACCATCGGCCCCGACTGGGGCACCGGCGAGGTCGCCAGCGCGCTGGCCGACGCCGACGTGATCGGCTCGACCTCGGCGTTCCGGGTCTGGGCCACGTTCTCGGGGGCGAGCCCGTACACCGCGGGCACCTACACGATGCGCACCGACCTCGGGGCCCGTGCCGCGGTGAACACGCTCAAGATCGGGCCTCCACCCCCTCCCGCGGTCGACACCGACGTCACCCTGCTCCTGCCGCCCGGCCTCACGCTCGAGCAGATTGCCGACCGGGTCGCCCAGCTCCCCGGCCGTGACCGCAACACCTTCCTGAACGTCGTGCGGTCCGGGACCGTCCGGTCGAAGTACATGCCGCCCGAGGTCCTCTCGGCCGAGGGCTTCCTGTTCCCCGACACCTACCGCATCGGGCAGGCCGAGCGCGAGGTCGACATCGCCAAGAAGCTCGTGGCCCGCTTCGACCAGATCGCCGACAAGATCGGCTTGCTCGGGTCGCCCGCCATCAACGGGCTCACGCCGTACCAGACGGTGGTGGCGGCATCGCTGATCCAGACCGAGGCCAAGCTGGTCGACGAGGGGCCGCTCATCTCCGGCGTGATCCGCAACCGGCTGCGCGATCGCATGCCGCTGCAGATCGACTCGACGCTCTGCTTCGCCAAGGGCGGCTGCCCGCCGGTGCCGACCAACGCCGACAAGGCCATCGACTCGCCGTACAACACCTACCGGATCAGCGGCCTGCCGCCCGGACCCATCTCCAGCGTCACCGAGGCCAGCCTGACCAGCGCGCTGCGGCCCGCCGACGTGCCGTTCAAGTACTACGTCCTCATCGACCCGAGCGGTCGGCACAAGTTCGCGACCACGCTCAACGAGCACAACGCGAACGTGGCCGAGGCGCGGGCGAAGGGTCTCCTGTAACGGCGGGGGCGTCTGCTGTAATCGGGATCGTGCACCCCGGCCCGACGGCACCGCGTGGCTCGACGCAGGTGGTGGGGGTGATCGGCGATCCGGTCCGTCACTCCCGCTCGCCCGCCATCCACAACGCCGCGTTCGCCGCCCTCGGCCTCGACTTCGTCTACGTCGCCTTCCCGGTGGCGGCGGGGCGGGCCGCCGCGGCGTTGGACGCGGTCCGCGCCCTCGGCCTCGCCGGGCTCAACGTCACGATGCCGCACAAGGAGGGGGCTGCCGCCGCCTGCGACGAGCTGACCCCGGGCGCGGCCGTCCTCCGCTCGGTCAACACGGTGGTCCACCGCGACGGTCGCCTCCTCGGCGACTCGACCGACGGTCCCGGGCTGGTCGCGGCCCTGCGCGAGCACGGGGTCGAGCCGGCCGGGCGACGGGCCCTCGTGCTCGGGGCCGGGGGCGCGGCCCGGGCGATCGTCGACGCGCTCGGTCGGTCGGGCGCCACGGTCACGGTCGCGGCTCGCCGATCCGAGGCCGGGGCCGCGGCCGCCGCGCTCGCCCCCGGCGCGCGTGCGGTGGGGTTCGCCGACCTCGACGCGGTGGTGCCGACGGTCGACGTGGTGGTCAACGCGACCCCGATCGGCATGCAGGGGGAGCCTCCGCCCTTCGACCCCGCGGCGCTCACGGCCGCCCAGTTCGTGTACGACACCGTCTACCACCCGGTCCGGACCCCGCTCCTGGCCGCGGCCGAGGCCCGCGGGATCCCGAGCGCGGGTGGGCTGAGCATGCTCGTGCACCAGGCCGCGCTGGCGTTCACCCACTGGACCGGCCGCGACGCGCCGCTCGCGGTGATGGCGGCCGCGGCCCGCTCCGGCCTCGACCCGTGACCCTCGCCCTCGTGGCCGGCTGCTCGGCGCTCGGCGCGGGGGTGGGGGTCGCGCTCGCGGTGCCGGTGGCCCGGGTGCCCGCGCGCCTCGGCCTGCGGGCCCGGCCCCACCCCGAGGTCGCGGCGTCGTTGCGGTCCCCGTCGGGCTGGGCCCTGGTCGTGGTGACGGCGGCGCTGTTCGGGGCGACGGCTGCCCGGTTCGGCGCGGTGGGTGTGCTGCCCGCCTACCTCGGGCTCGCCGCCGGTCTGGTCGCGTTGTCGGCGATCGACCTCGCGACCTACCTCCTGCCCAACCGGATCGTCTTCCCCCTGGCGGGCTTCGTGGCGGTGGCGCTCGGGCTCGGCGCGCTGGTCGACGGCACGCCGGGGGCGTTCGGACGTGCCCTGCTCGCGGGCGTCGTCGCGTTCGTGGCCTACGCGTTGCTCCACCTGGCGTCGCCCCGCGGCCTCGGCTTCGGCGACGTCAAGCTCGCGTTCGTGCTCGGGCTCGCCCTCGGATACCTCGGCTGGGCCGAGCTGGTGCTGGGACTGTTCCTCGGGTTCCTGTTCGGTGCCGTGGTCGGCGTCGGCCTGCTCGTGGCCCGCCGCCGGACCCGGCGCGACCACGTCCCCTTCGGGCCGTTCATGGCGGCGGGGGCGTGCACCGCGATCCTGGTCGGCGCCGCGATCATCGACTGGTGGCGACCCTGAGCGATCCGGCCGGAGCACCGGGTCCCGGGCGCGGGCCGGGAACCAGGCCCGGACCCGGGCGGGATTGCCGGTATCCTCCGGAGTCGTGCTGCGCTTCCTGACGGCCGGGGAGTCCCACGGCCCGGCGCTCGTCGTCGTCGTCGAGGGGCTGCCGGCCGGACTCCCCGTCACCATCGACGTCGTCGGCGACGAGCTCGCCCGCCGCCGCCTCGGCTTCGGCCGGGGGCCCCGGATGCGCTTCGAACGCGACGACGTCGAGTTCCTGGGCGGGGTCCGTCACGGCGTCACCCTCGGCTCACCCGTGTCGGTGATCATCCACAACACCGAGTGGCCCAAGTGGCAGGAGGAGATGTCGGCGGCCCCCGGAGCCACCGCGACGCCGTTGCGTCAGCCCCGGCCCGGGCACGCCGACCTCGTGGGCATGCAGAAGTACGGGTTCGACGACGCCCGCAACGTCCTCGAGCGGGCCAGCGCCCGCGAGACCGCGGCGCGGGTCGCCGCCGGCGCCCTGGCCAAGGCCCTGCTCGGTCACCTCGGCACCGCCGTGATCAGCCACGTCGTCCAGATGGGCGCCGCCCGGGCCCCGGGGGAGCCCCGACCCGCCCCGGCCGACCTCGCCCGGGTCGACGAGTCCCCGGTGCGGTGCTTCGACGCCGCGGCCGAGGCTGCGATGGTCGCGGAGGTGGAGGGCGCGGCCAAGGTGGGCGACTCGCTCGGGGGCGTGGTCGAGGTCCTCGGCTACGGCGTGCCCGCGGGCCTCGGCAGCCACGTGCACTGGGACCGCAGGATCGACGGCCTGCTCGCCCAGGCGTTGATGAGCATCCAGGCGATGAAGGGCGTCGAGATCGGCGACGGCTTCCACGTCGCCGGGGTGCGGGGGAGCGCCGCCCACGACGAGATCCTCTGGGACCCCGACACCGCCACGTACAACCGCGAGACCACCCGGGCCGGCGGCACCGAGGGCGGCATGACCACCGGCGACCTCCTCGTGGCCCGCGTGGCGATGAAGCCGCTCGCGACCCTGAACCGGCCGACCCTGCGCACGGTCGACGTCGCCACCAAGGAGGCCACGGTGTCGTTCAAGGAGCGGACCGACGTCACCGCGGTGCCCGCGGCGGGCGTGGTCGCCGAGACGATGGTCGCGTTGGTCCTCGCGGCCGAGGTGCTGCGGAAGTTCGGCGGCGACTCGCTGGCCGAGCTGACCCGCAACCACCGGGCGTTCGTCGACTCGTTGACCTAGGACCGTGGCGCACCTCGTCCTCGTGGGCCTGATGGGCGCGGGCAAGTCGAGCGTCGGGCGGGTCTGCGCCGAGCGGCTGGGGCGCCCCTTCGTCGACGTCGACGACCTCGTCGCGACGACGGCAGGTCGGCCCGTGCCCGAGATCTTCGCCGAGGTCGGCGAAGCCGGCTTCCGCGCGCTCGAGCGCACGGCGCTCGACGACGTGTGCCGCTCGCCGGCGCCCCTCGTGGTCGCGTGCGGGGGCGGGGCGATGGTGGACCCCGACAACCGGCGCCGGGCGCGCGCCGCGGGCATGGTCGTGTGGCTCACCGCCGACAGCGCCACCCTGGCCGACCGGGTCGGGGCGGGGGCCGAGCAGGCCCGACGCCCCCTGCTCGCAGGGGGCGACCCGCCGGTCGCGACCCTCGAGCGCCTGGCCACCCTGCGTGCCCCGGCCTACGCGGCGGCCGCCCACGTCACCGTCGACACCGCCGGCCGCACGGTCGGCGAGGTCGCCGACGCGGTCCTCGAGGAGTTCGGGCGATGGAGCGGCTGACCGTCACGGTCCCTCCGGCCTACGACGTGCTCGTGGGCGTGGGCGCCCTCGTGGCCGTGGCCGATGCCGTCGGCGCCCGCCGGACGGTCGCGGTGGTCTCGCAGCCGGGGGTGCTCGCGGCCCACGGCGATGCGGTGCTCGACGCCGTCGCGGCCGCCGGGGCCCGGGTGGTCGTCACGCCGATCGCCGACGGTGAGGACGCGAAGTCCCTGGCCACGGTGGAGGCCCTCACACGGGAGTGGGCGGCGGCGGGCCTGCTCCGGGGCGACGCGGTCGTCGCGCTCGGGGGCGGGGTGGTGGGCGACACCGCCGGGTTCGCCGCCGCGGTCTACCACCGCGGCGTGGCCGTGGTGCAGTGCCCCACGACGCTGCTCGCCCAGGTCGACGCCGCGATCGGGGGCAAGACCGCGGTGAACCTCCCCGAGGGCAAGAACCTCGTGGGCGCCTTCCACCAACCGGTCGCCGTGCTCGCCGACGTCGCGACCCTGGCGACCCTCCCCGAACGCGAGTTCCGGGCCGGCCTGGGCGAGGTGGCGAAGTACGCCCTCATGGACGTCGGACCCGACTCCACCGCCGTCGCGGCGCTGCTCGACGCCCGGCGCGACGCCGTGCTCGCCCGGGACCCGGCGGCGCTCGCCGAGCTCGTCGCCCGCTGCGCCGCGATCAAGGTGCGGGTGGTGAGCGACGATCCCGAGGAGCGCACCGGGCTGCGGGCGACGCTGAACTACGGCCACACCCTCGCCCACGCACTCGAGACCGTGGGTCATCACGACCTCCACCACGGCGAGGCCGTGGCCGTCGGTCTGGTGTTCGCCGGTGCCCTGGCCGCTGCGCTCGGGCGCATCCCCGGTCCCGCCGCCGCGCACCATCGCGACCTCGTGGCCGGCCTCGGCCTGCCGACGGTCGCACCGGGTCTGCCCGCCGCCGACCTGCTCGCCGTCATGCGCCGGGACAAGAAGGCGCACGGCGGCCTGACCTTCGTGCTGCGCGGCCCCGACGGGCTGGCGACCGTCGACGATCCCCCCGCCCCCGCCCTCGACGCCGCGTTCACCGCGGTCGGCATCGACGCCTGAGGAGTCCCGTTGGCCGTCATCCTGCTGCTGTCCGGTCCCAACCTGAACCTGCTCGGAACGCGTGAGCCCCACATCTACGGCACCGACACCCTCGACGACTGCGTCGCCGACGCCCGGGCGGCGGCCGGGGCGCACGGGCACACCGTCGAGCACGTGCAGTCGAACCACGAGGGCGACCTCGTCGACGCGGTGCAGGGCGCGCGCGGTCGGTGCGCGGCGATCGTGGTCAACCCGGGGGCCTACACCCACTCGTCGTTCGCTCTCGCCGATGCGCTCGCCGCCTACGACGGCGTGGCGGTGGAGCTCCACCTCTCCAACCCGGCCTCACGCGAGGAGTGGCGGCGGACCTCGGTGGTCGCCCCCTACGTGACCGGGACCGTCGCCGGCTTCGGTCGGGCGGGCTACCGGCTCGCGGTCGAAGCCGCGGTCGCCGCGGTGGGCGCGCGGACGGGGTCGGCGTGACCGGGCTGGCCCCCATGGACGTCGGCGCGCGGGCCGACCGGGTCCGCGCCGCCTTCGCCGGTGCGGCCGACGGCACCGGGATCGACGCGCTGCTCGTGACGCGCCTGCCGAACGTCCGCTACCTCACGGGCTTCACCGGATCGGCGGGCACGGTCGCGGTCACCCCCGACCGGCTCCTCCTCGTGACGGACGGGCGCTACGCCGAGCAGTCCCGGGCCCAGCTCGAGGCGGCCGGGGTGGAAGCCACCGTGGTGATCGGGGCCACCCAGGCCGACCAGCTGGCCGCGGTCGCCGACGTCGTCGCCGGGCACGACCGCCTCGGCCTGGAGGCCGACGGGGTGACCTGGGCCCAGCAGCGCGACCTCGCCGGCCGGTTCGGCGCCCACGAGCTCGTGGCCACCCGCGACCTGGTGGAGGCGGTGCGGCGGGTCAAGGAGCCCGCCGAGGTGGCCCGGATCCGGGCCGCGTGCGCCATCGCCGACGACGCCCTGCACGAGCTGCTCCCGGGCCTCGCCGCCGGCCCGACGGAGCGGGAGTTCGCCCTCGACCTGGAGTTCGCGATGCGCCGCCGCGGCGCGACCAAGGTGAGCTTCGATCCGATCGTGGCCGCCGGCCCCAACGGCGCGCTCCCGCACGCCCGTCCCTCCGACCGTCCGATCGGGCGGGGGGAGCTGGTGGTGATCGACTTCGGATGCGTGGTCGACGGATACTGCTCGGACATGACCCGCACGGTCAGCGTGGGCGACCCCGGTCCCGACGCCGTCCGGCTGTGGGAGGCGGTGCGCGAGAGCCAGCGGCGGGGGTGCGCGACCGTGGCGCCCGGGGTCGCGTGCGCGACGGTCGACGGCGCGAGCCGGGGCGTGCTCGACGACGCCGGGCTCGGCGAGTACTTCGTGCACAGCACCGGGCACGGTGTGGGTCTCGAGATCCACGAGAGCCCCCGGGTCGCCCGCACCACGACTGATACCCTGCAACCCGGTTTCGTGGTCACGGTCGAGCCCGGCGTGTACCTCCCCGGCGTCGGCGGCGTGCGGATCGAGGACACCCTGGTCGTCACCGACGACGGTGCCGAGCCCCTGACCGAGTTCCCGATCCAGCTCGCCGTCCCCTAGTCCGCCCCGAGCCCTGCGAGGAACCCGCCCGTGAGCATCTCGACCAACGATCTCAAGAACGGCATGGCCCTGAACCTCCCCGAGGGGCTCATGACGGTCATCGAGTTCCAGCACGTCAAGCCGGGCAAGGGCGGCGCGTTCGTGCGCACCAAGCTGAAGAACTTCCGCACCGGGGCCGTGCTCGAGCGGACGTTCCGGGCCGACGAGAAGGTCCCGCTCGCGGTCATCGACAAGCGGGAGATGCAGTACCTCTACCGCGAGGGCTCGGCGTACGTCTTCATGGACAACGAGAGCTACGAGCAGATCCACGTCGAGACCAGCGACCTGGGGAGCGCGGTCAACTTCATGAAGGAGGGCGACACCGTCATCCTCCCGGTCTACGACGGCAACGTCGTGGGGGTCGAGCTCCCGGCCGCGGTCGAGCTCACCATCGCCGAGACCGAGCCCGGCGTGCAGGGCGACCGGGTCTCGGGTGCCCGCAAGCCGGCCACGCTCGAGACCGGCCTCGTCGTCCAGGTGCCCCTGTTCGTCGGGCCGGGGGAGCGGGTCAAGGTCGACACCCGCACCGGCGAGTACCTCGCCCGGGCCTGAGCCGTGCCGACCCGGCGGGCAGCGCGCGAGCGGGCGCTCGGACTCTGCTACGAGGCCGAGGCCCGGGGATCGGCGCCCACCGCGGTGCTCGACGAGCAACCGGTGCCGCCCGACCCGTACGCCCTGGCGCTGGTCCGCGGCGTGGCCGCGCACCGGGAGGAGATCGACGCGCTCCTGACCCGGTACTCGGAGAATTGGTCGGTCTCCCGGATGCCCGCGGTGGACCGCGCGCTCCTGCGCATCGGGACCTACGAGCTGGGGTGGGAGCCCGACCTGCCCCGGGCCGTCGTCATCAACGAGGCGGTCGAGCTCGCCCAGGAGTACTCGACCAAGGACTCCGGTCGCTTCGTGAACGCGCTGCTCTCAGCGATCGCCGACCACCTCCGGGGGACGCCCACCGAGGTGCCTGCGTGAGGGGAGCGTCGGTGGCCACCACGGCGCCGGTCGAGATCGGCCATCCCGAGCTCGACGAGCACACGGCGACCGACCGTCCCTGGATCGTCGTGGTCTGGAACGACCCGGTCAACCTGATGGTCTACGTCGTGTGGGTGCTCCAGAAGCTCTTCGGCTACTCGCGCGAGAAGGCGACCCGGCTCATGTACCAGGTGCACTACGAGGGCAAGGCCGTCGTCAGCGACGGCAGCCGGGAGCAGTGCGAGGCCGACGTCGCCCGCCTGCACGCCCACGGACTGTGGGCGACCATGGAGCAGCCGGCGTGACGGGGGCGCGGTGAGGATCCGGACCGTGCCCGACGGCGGGGTCGACCTGCTCCTCGACCCGGTCGAGGTCGGGTTCCTGCAGACGCTGCCCGAGCAGCTGCGGGCCTGCTACGAGGCGCCCACCGACGACCCTGCCCGGGCCCGCCTGTTCCCGCGGGCGTACCTCGACCCCACCGAGGAGACCGCCGAGCGCGAATGGCAGGCGCTGGTGCAGCCGGGGCTGCTCCGGGACCGGCTCGACGCCCTCGCCGCGCTGCAGGCCCACCTGGCCGCGGCCACGCCCAAGGGGCGGCGCCGACGGGTGACCCTGCGCGCGCCCGACGTGGCGCTGTGGGCGGCCGTGCTCAACGACGTCCGCCTGGCGTTCGGCACGCGGCTCGGGGTCGAGGACGACACCGACTTCTCGCGGATCGGGCCCGACGACCCGCACGCGGCGGAGAAGGCGGCCTACGTGTGGTGCTCGGCCCTCCAGGGGGCCCTGGTCGAGGCGATGCTGCACGGCCTGCCCGACTAGCGTTCGGCCCGCCCCGGTCGCTCCGACCGGGCGCGCGGGTCGCCCCGGACTGCGGGCGGCCGCCACATCTGGCGTCCCGGACCGGGGCCCGAGCACAAGGGGAACAGCGTGGGGTACCTCGATGGATTGAGCATCGCCGTGACCGGCGCCGGCCGGGGCATCGGCCGGGCGGTGGCGCTGGAGTGCGCCCGACTCGGCGCCAGCGTCGTCGTCGCCGACTTCGGCGTGGCCATGGACGGCAAGGACCCCGACTCCGCCGTCGCCAACGAGGTGGTCGAGGAGATCCGGGCTGGGGGCGGCAACGGGGTCGCGGTCGCCGACACCGTCACGACGATGGAGGGCGGTGCCCGCATCGTGCAGACCGCGGTCGACTCGTTCGGTCGCATCGACGGCGTCGTGTGCGTCGCCGGCATCCTGCGTGAGCGGATGCTCTTCAACATGTCCGAGGAAGAGTGGGACCCGGTCATCGAGACCCACCTCAAGGGCACGTTCACCGTGTTCCGCGCCGCCGCCCCCATCTTCCGCGAGCAGAAGTCCGGGTCGATGATCTCGTTCACGTCGGGCGCCTTCGCCGGGTCGGTGGCCCAGGCCAACTACTCGGCGGCCAAGGGCGGCATCGTGTCGCTGACCCGCTCCGCCGCGGTGGGGATGTACAAGTACGGCGTCACCGCCAACGTGATCGCGCCGGTGGCCAAGAGCCGGATGTCGGGTCAGGTCCCGATGGAGCTGAAGATGGGTGAGCCCGAGGACGTCGCGCCGATGGTCGCGTGGCTGGTCGGCCCCGACTCGCGCCACGTGACCGGGCAGATCTACACGGTCAACGGCGGCCACATCGCCGTGTGGGACCAGCCCCACGAGGTCCGGGCCATGGACAAGGACGGCCGGTGGTCGGTCGAGGAGATCAGCGCCCGCTTCGACGAGGTCGGCCAGGAGCGCATGGGCATGATCGACCGGCTCGACGCGATGGCCAAGGCGGCGGCGTCGGGCGACAAGCCGAACTCCTGAGGGCGGGGGCACCGGCGGGGGTCCGCCCCGCCGGTGCTCGTCCCCGGGGGTGGGCGTGATACCGTCTCGGTCGTCCGTGAAGGAGGTCCCGTGAGGCCTCCACGGAGAGGATGCGACGGTGGTACCCCCGACCGGCTCGGCCGGCCCTGATCCTGACGGAACCACCCTGCCTGCGGCCGCCGTTCCCGGCGGTCGTTCCGCGTCCGGGGCCGTCCCGCCGGTCTGGGTCCGGCGGGCCCGGCTCCTCGACGCCGACGCCCTGCGGCGGGTCCACACCCGCATCGCCCACGAGATCGTCGAGCGCAACCAGGGCGCCGAGGCGGTCGTGCTGGTCGGGCTCTACACCCGCGGCGTGGCCGTGGCCCGGCGCCTCGCCGACGCGATCGGCGCGTTCGAGGGGGTGACCGTCCCGGTGGGTGCCCTCGACGTCGCGTTCTACCGCGACGACATCGCCCTGCGGCCGGTCCAGCCCCTCGGGCCCACCGAGGTGCCCGTGGACGTCACCGGACGGGTGGTGGTGCTCGTCGACGACGTGCTCTTCACCGGTCGCACGGTGCGCGCCGCGCTCGACGCGCTCACCGAGCTCGGTCGGCCCCGCGCCGTGCAGCTCGCGGTCCTGATCGACCGGGGGCACCGCGAGCTGCCGATCCGGGCCGACTTCGTCGGGAAGAACCTCCCGACCCACGAGGACGACGACGTGCGGGTCCGACTCGCCGAGACCGACGGCACCGACGACGGCATCGAGCTCTGGAGTCCCGCGGCCCTTGGCGATCCCGGGGCCGATCCCGGGGCCGATCCCGGGCCCGATCCCGACGAGGCCCGGCCGTGAAGCACCTCCTGTCGGTCGGCGACCTCGACCGGACCGGGATCGAGCAGCTGCTCGAGCTGGCCACGTCCTTCCGGGAGGTGACGCGCCGCGAGATCCCCAAGGTCCCCGCCCTCCGGGGCAAGGTCGTGGTCAGCCTCTTCTACGAGGACTCCACCCGGACCCGGATCTCGTTCGAGACCGCGGCCAAGCGGCTGTCCTGCGACGTCATGGGGTTCTCGGTCGCGTCGTCGTCGGTGACCAAGGGCGAGAGCCTGCGCGACACCGTCCAGACCATCGAGGCGATGGGGATCGACGCCGTGGTGATGCGGCACTCCGCGGCCGGGGCCCCCCACCGGGTCGCCGAGTGGATCGACGCCAGCGTCGTCAACGCGGGCGACGGCTGCCACGAGCACCCCACCCAGGCCCTGCTCGACCTGCTCACCCTCCGCCACCGGATCGGTCCCGGGCTCGACGGCGCCCGCATCGCCATCGTCGGCGACATCCTCCACTCCCGGGTGGCCCGCAGCGGTGCGCACGCCTTCGCCGCCCTCGGTGCCGACGTCACCCTGGTCGCGCCGCCCACGATGCTGCCGTCGACGGTGGCGGGGTGGCCGGTGACGGTCTCGCACGACCTCGACGCCGTGCTCGGCGACCTCGACGTCGTGTACCTGCTGCGGATCCAACGGGAGCGTCAGCGCGAGACCCGGTTCCCCTCGCTGCGGGAGTACACCGCGCGCTACGGGCTGACCGTCGAGCGGGCGGCCCGGCTCCGGCCCGAGGCGCTGATCATGCACCCGGGCCCGATGAACCGGGGGGTCGAGATCGCCGCCGAGGTGGCCGAGGGGCCGGCGTCGCTGATCACGGAGCAGGTGGCGAACGGAGTGGCGATGCGCATGGCGGTCCTCTACGAGCTGCTGGGTGCGGGAGGTGGACATGGCTGATCTGGTCATCCGGGGCGGACGGGTCCTCGATCCGGGCGGCGAGCGCACGGCCGACGTGCGCGTCCACGACGGCGTCGTGGTCGAGGTGGGGGAGCACCTGACCGGCGACACGACCCTCGACGCCTCCGGATGCCTGGTGGCCCCGGGGCTGGTCGACGTCCACGTGCACCTGCGGGAGCCGGGCATGGAGGACGCCGAGACGGTCGAGACCGGCGCCCGGGCCGCGGCGCTCGGCGGGTACACCGCGGTGGTGGCGATGCCCAACACCACCCCGCCGCTCGACGACCCCACGGTGGTCGCCGCCGTGCTCGCGGCGGGTGCCCGAGCCGCGTGCGAGGTCGTGTCCTCGGGCACCATCACCCGGGGTCGGGCGGGCGAGGAGCTCGCGCCGATGGGGGAGCTCCACGCCCTCGGTGTGCGGATGTTCACCGACGACGGCGACTGCGTGGCCGACGCCGGGGTGATGCGCCGGGCCCTCGAGTACGCGCGCGCCCTGCCGGGTGCGGTCATCAGCCAGCACGCCGAGGACCCCGACCTGGTCGCGGGCGGCGCCATGCACGAGGGGGAGTGGTCGAGTCGTCTCGGGATCCCCGGTCGCCCGGCCATGGCCGAGGAGGTCGTCGTGGCCCGGGACGTCATCCTGGCGCGAGCCACCGGGGCCCGGCTGCACTTCCAGCACATCTCCACCGCCGGGGCGGTCGAGCTGGTCCGGGCGGCCAAGGCCGCCGGTGCGCGGGTGACGGCCGAGGCGTGTCCCCACCACTTCACCCTGACCGACGCGTGCTGCGCGACCTTCGACCCCGTGTTCAAGGTCAACCCGCCCCTGCGCACGGATGCGGACCTCGCGGCGATCAAGGCCGGCCTGGCCGACGGCACCATCGACGTGATCGCGACCGACCACGCGCCCCATCCGACCGAGGCCAAGGAGCGGCCGTTCGAGGAGGCGCCCTCGGGGATGCTCGGGTTGGAGACGGCCCTCGCGCTGGTCTGGGAGGAGCTCGTGCGCCCCGGGGTGCTCACGCCGCTCGCCGCGTTCGCGGCCTGCTCGTGGAAGCCGGCCGCCATCGCCGGGCTCGCCGACCACGGTGGCCCGGTCGCGCCCGGAGCGGTCGCCAACCTCTGCGTGTTCGATCCCGAGCACCGGTGGGAGGTCGCGCCCGAGCGGCTCGCGAGCAAGGCCCGCAACACGCCCTTCGCCGGACGCACGTTGACCGGGAAGGTGCGCCACACCCTGCTCCGCGGGGACGTGGTCGTCCGCGACGGGGAGGCCCAGCGATGAGGACAGCGGCGGCGACGACGACGTGGACCGACGGGGTGCTGATCCTCGACGACGGCACCGCGTTCGAGGGCGAGGTCGCCGTCGCGGCCGGCACCGCGCGCGCCGACGGTCCCGAGGGTGTCGACGGTGCCGGCGGTGCGGTCGCCACCGGCGAGCTGGTGTTCAACACCTCGTTGTCGGGGTACCAGGAGATCGTCACCGATCCGTCCTACGCCGGGCAGATCATCACGTTCACCTACCCCCACATCGGCAACTACGGGGTCAACGACGACGACTCCGAGCACGCGCGCCCGTTCTGCCGCGGCCTGGTCGTGCGCGACCTGGCCCGGCGGCCGAGCAACTGGCGGAGCCGGGGTGACCTCGCCGGCTTCCTCGACGCCGCCGGGGTCCCGGTGATCGCCGGCATCGACACCCGGCGCCTGACCCGGCACCTCCGGGACACCGGGGCCCGCCCCGGGGCGTTCGGCGCCGACGAGGACGCGGTGCGCGCCGCGGCCGCGACCGCAGCCCCCACCGACGGGCGCGACCTGGTCGCGGAGGTGACCACCCCGACGCCCTACGTGGTCGGCGACGCCGACGCCCCGTACCGGGTGGTGGCGCTCGACCTCGGGATCAAGCGGACCATCCTCACCCACCTGGTCCGGGCCGGCTGCCGGGTCGAGGTGGTGCCCGCCGGCACCCCGGCGGCGGAGATCCTGGCCCGCACCCCCGACGGCGTCTTCCTGTCGAACGGCCCCGGGGACCCCGCGGCGGTGGCCGGGGTGCCCGACACCGTGCGGAGCCTGCTCGGCGCCGTGCCGGTGTTCGGGATCTGCCTCGGGCACCAGATGATGGGTCTGGCGCTCGGCGCCGGGACCGAGAAGCTGGCCTTCGGGCACCACGGGGCCAACCACCCCGTGCGCCACGAGGCGACCGGGCGGGTCGAGATCACCAGCCAGAACCACAACTACGTGGTGCGCGCCGACACCGTCCCCGGGGGCGCCCGGATCACCCACGTGAACCTCAACGACGGCACGGTCGAGGGTCTCGCGCTCGACGACCTGCGGGCCTTCAGCGTGCAGCACCATCCCGAGGCCGGCCCGGGCCCCCACGACGCCGCCTACCTGTTCTCGGAGTTCACCGCGCTCATGGATGTGACCTGATGCCCCGTCGCGACGACCTGCACACGATCCTGCTGATCGGCTCCGGCCCGATCGTCATCGGGCAGGCCTGCGAGTTCGACTACTCGGGGACCCAGGCCTGCCGCATCCTGCGCAGCGAGGGCTACCGGGTCGTGCTCGTGAACTCGAACCCGGCCACGATCATGACCGACCCCGAGTTCGCCGACGCGACCTACGTCGAGCCGCTCGACGTGCCCACCCTCACGCGGGTGATCGAGAAGGAGCGCCCCGACGCGCTCCTGCCGACGCTCGGGGGTCAGACCGCGCTGAACCTCGCCATCGCCCTCGACGAGGCCGGGGTGCTCGAGCGCTACGGCGTCGAGCTCATCGGGGCCAGCGTCGAGGCGATCCACACCGCCGAGGACCGGTCCCGGTTCAAGGAGGCGATGGCCGAGATCGGGCTCGCCACCCCCCGGTCGGGGCTCGCCTACGACGTCGAGGAGGCCCTTCGCGTCGGGGTGGAGGTCGGCTTCCCCCTGATCTGCCGTCCGTCGTTCATCCTCGGCGGCGGCGGTACCGGCTTCGCCCACGACGTCGACGAGCTGCGCGATCTCGCGGCCCGCGGGCTCGACGCGAGCCCGGTGCGTGAGATCCTGCTCGAGCAGTCGGTGTTCGGGTGGAAGGAGTACGAGCTCGAGGTCATGCGCGACCGCGCCGACAACGTCGTCGTCGTGTGCGGGATCGAGAACTTCGACCCGATGGGGGTCCACACCGGTGACTCGATCACCGTCGCGCCGATCCAGACGCTCACCGACGTCGAGTACCAGCGGATGCGGGACGCGGCGTTCGCGTGCATCCGCCGGATCGGGGTCGAGACCGGCGGCTCCAACATCCAGTTCGCGGTCGACCCGGCCACCGGCGACATGGTCGTGATCGAGATGAACCCGCGGGTGTCCCGGTCGAGCGCGCTGGCCTCGAAGGCGACCGGCTTCCCGATCGCGAAGATCGCGGCCCGGCTCGCGGTCGGCTACACCCTCGACGAGATCACCAACGACATCACGGGCGAGACGCCGGCCTCGTTCGAGCCGACGATCGACTACGTGGTCACGAAGTTCCCCCGGTGGGCGTTCGAGAAGCTGCCCGGGGCGTCGGGCGTGCTCGGGACCCAGATGCAGTCGGTGGGTGAGGTGATGGCGATCGGTCGCACCTTCCCGGAGTCCCTGCAGAAGGCCTGCCGATCGCTCGAGACCGGGCGGGGTGGGTTGAACGGCGACCCGGGTGAGGCGGCCCACGACGCCCTCGACCTCGACGAGCTGGTCCGCCACGCGGCGACCGCGACCCCGGAGCGCATCTTCCAGGTCGAGGCCGCCCTGCGGCGCGGGGTCAGCGTGGAGCGGCTCCACGACGCCACCACCATCGATCCGTGGTTCCTCGACCAGATCCTGCAGATCGTCGAGACCCGCACCGAGCTCGCTGCGCTCGGTGGCATCGACGCGATGACCCCCCGGACCTGGCGACGGGCCAAGCGGATGGGCTTCGGCGACGGGCAGCTCGCGTACCTCTGGGGCACCACCGACCAGGTGGTGCGCGACGCCCGCCTCGCCGCCGGGGCCCGGGTCACCTACAAGACCGTCGACACCTGCGCCGCCGAGTTCGCTGCCCGGACGCCGTACCACTACGGAACCTACGAGGACGAGGACGAGGTCACGCCGCTCGGGCGTCCCGCAGTGGTCATCCTCGGGAGCGGCCCCAACCGCATCGGACAGGGCGTGGAGTTCGACTACTGCTGCGTGCACGCGGCGTTCGCGCTCTCCGACGCCGGGTTCGAGACGATCATGGTCAACTGCAACCCCGAGACGGTGTCGACCGACTACGACACAAGCGACCGGCTCTTCTTCGAGCCGCTGTCGGTGGAGGGCGTCCGTAACGTCTGCGACGCCCTCGGGCGCGACGGCCAGCCGCTCGCCGGCGTGATCGTGAGCCTCGGGGGCCAGACCCCGCTCAAGCTCGCCCACGCCCTGGAGCACGCCGGGATCCCGATCCTCGGCACCAGCCCGGCGTCGATCGACCTCGCCGAGGACCGGGAGCAGTTCAACCGGCTCTGCGCCGACCTGGGGATCCCCCAGCCGCCGGGCGGCACCGCGATCGACGCGGCCGGGGCCCGGGCCGTGGCCGCCGCCGTCGGCTACCCCGTGCTCGTCCGGCCGTCGTACGTCCTCGGCGGCCGGGCCATGCAGATCGTCTACGACGACGACCACCTCGACGCCGCCATGGCCGAGCTGGCCGGGGCGGGCTCGCTCGGCCGGGAGGGCGGACTGTCGGCCGAGCGTCCTGCGCTCATCGACCGCTTCCTCGAGGACGCCACCGAGGTCGACGTCGACGCCCTGCGCGACGCGTCCGGCGAGGTCCTGATCGGGGGCGTGATGGAGCACATCGAGGAGGCCGGGGTCCATTCCGGCGACTCGGCCTGCGCGATCCCGCCCCAGACGCTCTCGCCGGACGCGCTCGACGTGATCGGTCGCCACACCGCGGCCCTCGCGGGCGCGCTCGACGTCCGCGGCCTCCTCAACGTGCAGTACGCGGTGAAGGACGGCGAGGTGTACGTGATCGAGGCGAACCCGCGGGCGAGTCGGACGGTGCCCTTCGTGAGCAAGGCGACCGGCGTGCCGCTGGCGAAGGTCGCGGCCCGGGTGATGGCCGGCGCCACCCTCGCGGAGCTCCGGACCGAGGGGCTGCTGCGACCACCGAGCGACGCCGGGCACGTCGCCGTCAAGGAGGCGGTCCTGCCGTTCAACCGCTTCCCGACCGTCGACACGCTGCTCGGCCCGGAGATGCGCTCCACCGGGGAGGTCATGGGCATCGACCGCTCGTTCGGGCTGGCCTTCGCCAAGAGCCAGGCCGGGGCCGGCAGCCCCCTGCCCACGACGGGGACGGTGTTCCTCTCCCTCGCCGACCGGGACAAGCCCGGCGGTCTCCTCGCGGCCCGCCGCTTCGCCGAGCTCGGGTTCACGTTGGTCGCGACCGCGGGCACCGCGGCCGCGCTGCGGGCCGAGGGCCTCGCGGTCGCCACGGTGGTCGCCAAGGTCGGGGACGACCGCGCCGGCGACGTCGCCGACGCCGTGGACCTGATCGCCCAGGGCGCGGTGGACCTCGTGGTCAACACGCCCCGGGGTCGGGGCCCGCGGGCCGACGGCGACCACATCCGACGGGCGGCCATCCGCCACCAGGTCGCCTGCATCACCACCGTCGCCGCGGCCCTCGCCGCGGTGGCGGGCATCGCGGAGCAGCTGGCCAACGAGCCGATCGTCCGGTCGCTGCAGGACTACCACGACGACCGTCAGATGCGGCTCGGGGTCTGATGGCGCGTCCGGCGGTCGACCTCTCGGTCCGGGTCGGCCCGCTCGTCCTGCCCAACCCGGTGGTGGCGGCCTCCGGGACGTTCGGCCACGGCGACGAGGTGGCGGCGCTCTGCGACCCGGCCGGCCTCGGCGCGGTGACCACGAAGAGCCAGGCCCCGTTCCCGTGGGCCGGGAACCCGGCCCCCCGCCTGCACCCGAGCGCGGCGGGCATGGTCAACGCGGTGGGGCTCCAGGGTCCCGGGGTCGACGTGTGGCTGGCCCAGGACCTGCCCCCGCTCGTGGCCCGGGGCGCGCGGGTCATCGCATCGGTGTGGGGCTTCACCACCGACGACTACGTCGGCGCGACGGCCGCGGTGGCGGCCGCGCCGGGGGTGCTGGCGGTCGAGGTGAACCTGTCGTGCCCCAACCTCGCCCACGGTGACCTCATCGCCCACGACCCCGGGGCGACCGCGACGACGGTGCGGGCGGTGGTCGACGCCGCGGGATCGGTGCCGGTCCTGGCCAAGCTCTCGCCCAACGCCACCGACGTGGTCGCGGTCGCCGAGGCTGCGGTGGGGGCGGGGGCGGTCGGACTCACGTGCGTGAACACCGTGCGGGCGTTCCTCATCGATGCCGAGACCCGGACCCCGGCGCTCGGAGCCGGCAACGGGGGCCTGTCGGGTCCGGCGGTCAAGCCGATCGCGCTCCGGGTCGTCCACGACGTCACCCGCGCGCTCCCGGGCGTGCCGGTCATCGGCACCGGGGGAGTGGCGACCGGGGTCGACGCGGTCGAGATGCTCCTGGCCGGGGCGGTGGCCGTCGGGGTCGGCACCGCCACCTTCCGAGACCCCCGCGCGACCCTGCGCATCCGCGACGAGCTCGCCGCCTGGTGCGGGCGTCATGGCATCGACCGCGTCGCCGACCTGATCGGCGCCCTGCGAGAGGAACCACGATGAGTGATCCCACGATCGGCGATCCTGGCGGCGGCGATCCCGGTGTCCGTGATCGCCTGGTCCTGGCCCTCGACGTGGGTGATCTGGCTGCGGCCGAGGCGATGGCCGCGCGGGTCGGGCCGTGGTTCGGGGTCGCCAAGGTCGGCCTCGAGCTGTTCACCGAGGCCGGTCCCGACGCCTTCACCCGCTTCGCCGCGCTCGGGTACCGGGTCTTCGCCGACCTCAAGCTCCACGACATCCCCAACACCGTGGGTCGGGCCGCCCGCGTGCTCGGGCGGGCCGGGGTCGACCTCGCCAACTTCCACGCCGCCGGCGGGCCCGAGATGATGGCAGCGGCGGTGGCGGGGCTGCGGGAGGGCGCGGCCGAGGGCGGGCATCCGTCCCCGGTGGCCCTCGCGGTCACCGTGCTCACGAGCGACCCCGACGCCGGCGCCTTCCCGGGCCGACTCGCCGCCGCGGTCGCCGCCGGCTGCGACGGCGTCGTCTGCTCGGCCCACGAGGTGGGTGCCGCGGCGGCGGCCGGGATGCGGACGATGGTGCCGGGGATCCGCCCGGCGGGAACCGCGCCCGACGACCAGGCCCGGATCGCGACCCCGGCGGCCGCGATCGCGAACGGCGCGACGTGGCTCGTCGTCGGCCGGGCGGTCACCCAGGCCGACGACCCCGCCGGTGCGGCGGCGGCAGTGCACGCCGAGGTCGCGGCGGCGCTCGCCGCCCCCGGCCACTGATCGCGACGAACGGGCCCCTGCGTATACTCCGCGCTCCGTCCCTCCGGAGGTCCCGATGTCGCAGCCGCCCGCGCTGACGCCCGAGCAGCGGCGTGCCGCGCTCGAGAAGGCGGCGGCCGCGCGACAGCAGCGGGCGGAGGTCAAGGACCGCCTGAAGCAGGGCCAGCTCACCCTGGGCGCGCTCTTCGCGCTGGCCGACGCCGACGAGACCGTCGGCAAGCTCAAGGTGCTGAGCATGCTGGAGTCCCTCCCGGGAGTGGGCAAGGTCCGGGCCCGGCGCGTCCTCGACGAGGTGGGGATCAGCGAGAGTCGCCGGCTCCGCGGCCTGGGCGCGCACCAACGCGCGCGGCTGCTCGAGCGCTTCGCCTGAGCCGGGGTCGTCGGAGTGCTGCTCGTGATCGCAGGGCCGTCCGGGGTGGGGAAGGGATCGATCCTCCGAGCGCTGCGGGCCCAGGAGCCGGGGCTGTGGTTCTCGGTGTCGCTGAACACCCGCGCGCCACGCGCCGGCGAGGTCGACGGCGTCGACTACTGGTTCGTCGACCGCACCGAGTTCGAGCGCCTGCGCGACTCCGGGGGCCTGCTCGAGTGGTTCGAGGTCTACGACGACCTGAAGGGCACCCCCCGGGCACCGCTCGAGGAGCACCTGGCCGCCGGGGACGACGTCGTCCTGGAGCTCGACGTGCAGGGGGCGCGGGCGGTGCGGACGGCCTTCCCGGACGCGCTGCTGGTCTTCGTCAAGCCCCCGAGCCGGGCGGTGCAGCGTGAGCGCCTGTTCCGGCGGGACCCCGGGGCCGACGTCGCCGCCCTCGAGCGCCGGCTCGACCAGGCCGAGGCCGAGGAGGCCGCCGCCGTCGACTTCGACGCGGTGGTCGTCAACGACGACCTCTCCCGGGCCGCCGCCGAGGTGGCTGCTATCCTCCGGGCGCGGCGTGCCGGGACCGACGGGTCCCGCTGACCACCCGGTCGCGGCCCGTCCCCCTTCCCCTCGCGTGCTGGAGACCCCATGGCCGAACGGCGTGTCGACCTCATGGACCCCAAGATGGAGGATCTCCTCGATCGGGTGGGGTCGAAGTTCACGTTGGTCGTCCTGGCCTCCATGCGGGCCCGCGAGATCAACGACTACTACAACCAGCTGAGCGAGGGCCTGGGCAAGCTGGTCCCGCCCCAGGTCACCTCGGTGTCGCGCAAGCCCCTGACAATCGCGCTCGAGGAGATCCAGCAGGGCAAGATCGAGGCCCACCCGATCGACCCCGAGGCCGCCGAGGCCGAGGCTGCCGCGGCGGCCGACGCGGCGGCGATGGACGCCGCCGGCGAGGACCCCACCGCCGAGTAGCCCCCGGCACCACCGGACGACGGGTCCCCGATGCAGCCACGATCCGATGTGCTGGCCGCCCTGCGGGGCCGGTCCGTCGTCCTGTGCGTCACGGGTGGGATCTCCGCGTACAAGGCGGTGGAGGTCTGCCGTCGCCTCGTGGACGCGGGCGCCCACGTCGCCCCCGTGCTCACCGACGACGCCCAGCAGTTCGTCGGCGCCACGACCTTCTCGGCGCTCGCCTCCGAGCCCGCCCGCACGTCGCTGTTCGCCGGGCCCGAGGCGATCCCCCACACCCGCCTCGGCCAGGGGGCCGACCTCGTCGTCGTGGCTCCGGCCACCGCCAAGGTGATCGGCAAGTACGCCCACGGGATCTCGGACGACCTGGTCACCGCCACCCTGCTCGCGACGCGGGCGCCGGTGCTCGTGGCGCCGGCGATGCACACCGAGATGTGGGAGCACCCGGCGGTCGTCGACAACCTCGCCCTCCTCGCCGCGCGCGGGGTCCACGTCGTGCCCCCCGAGTCCGGGCGCCTGGCCGGCGGCGACGTCGGTGCCGGGCGGCTCGCCGCGCCCGAGCGGATCGTCGCCGCCGCCGCCGAGGTGCTGTCCCGGTCGGGAGACCTCGCGGACCTGCGGGTCGTGGTGACCGCCGGGGGGACCCGGGAGCCCATCGACCCGGTCCGCTACATCGGCAACCGGTCGTCGGGGAAGATGGGGTACGCGATCGCCGACGCCGCCGCCGCGCGCGGGGCCGACGTCGTGCTCGTCACGACCGTGCACCGGCCGGTGCACCCCCGGGTCCGGGTGGAGGCGGTGGTGACCGCCGACGAGATGGCCGCGGCCACCCTGGCTGCGGCCGAGTCCGCCGACGTCGTGGTCATGGCCGCGGCGGTCGCCGACTTCCGGCCCAAGGCCGCGGCCCCGGCCAAGCTCAAGAAGGCCGACGGTGTGCCCGAGATCGTGCTCGAGCCGACCCCCGACATCCTCCGCCTGCTCGGCGAGCGCAAGCGGGCCGACCAGTACCTCGTCGGCTTCGCCGCCGAGACCGACGACGTGCAGGAGAACGCCGCGGCGAAGCTCGCGGCCAAGCGGGTCGACCTGATGGTCGGCAATGACGTACGGTCCGAGGACTCCGGATTCGAGGTCGACACCAACCGGGCCGTCCTGCTCGACGCCGACGGTGGGGTCGAGGAGTTCGGTCTCGTCACCAAGGTCCGGCTCGCCGATCTCATCCTCGACCGAGTGCGCACCCCCCACCCCCGACAAGGAGCCCCCGAGTGAAGCGCTTCACGTTCACGTCCGAGTCGGTGACCGAAGGTCACCCCGACAAGATGTGCGACGCCGTGTCCGACGCCATCCTCGACGCCATCCTCGACAAGGACCCGATGAGCCGGGTGGCCTGCGAGACGATGGCCACCACGGGGCTGGTGGTGGTCGCGGGCGAGTTCTCCACCACGCAGTACGTCGACATCCCCCGCATCGTGCGCGACACGGTGTGCGGCATCGGCTACGACCGCGAGTCGTTCGGCTTCGACGGCAACACCTGCGGCGTGATCACGTCGATCGGCGAGCAGTCGACCGACATCGCCATGGGCGTGGACAAGGCGGCCGAGGTCCGCGACGGCGTGGGCGACGCGCTCGACGAGACCGGCGCCGGCGACCAGGGGATGATGTTCGGGTACGCGTGCGACGACACCGCCGACCTCATGCCCATGCCGATCTGGCTGGCCCACCGCCTCGCCCACCGGCTCACCGAGGTCCGCAAGAGCGGCACGCTGCCGTACCTCCGTCCCGACGGCAAGACCCAGGTGAGCATCGAGTACGTCGACGGTCGCCCGGTCCGCCTCGACACCGTGCTGATCTCGACCCAGCACGCTCCGGGCGTCGACCGTGACTCGATCATGGCGCCGGACCTGATCGAGCACGTGATCCGTCCGACCCTGCCCGAGCAGTTCGCCGACGGCGACTTCCGCGTGCTGGTCAACCCGACCGGGGCGTTCGAGAAGGGCGGCCCGCACGCCGACTGCGGCCTCACCGGCCGCAAGATCATCGTCGACACCTACGGCGGCATGGCCCGCCACGGCGGTGGCGCGTTCTCGGGCAAGGACCCGACGAAGGTCGACCGGTCGGCCGCCTACGCCGTGCGCCACGTCGCCAAGAACGTGGTCGCGGCCGGCATCGCCGAGCGGTGCGAGGTGCAGGTGGCCTACGCGATCGGCGTGGCCCGGCCGGTGTCGGTGATGGTCGAGACCTTCGGGACCTCCGAGATCGACCCGGAGAAGCTCCCGGCGCTGGTGCAGGAGCTGTTCGACCTGCGGCCGGCGGCCATCATCGACCGCCTCCAGCTGCGGCGACCGATCTTCCGGCGGACCTCGGCCTACGGGCACTTCGGGCGCAACGAGCCGACGTTCACCTGGGAGTCGACCGAGGCCGCCGCCGAGCTCCGGCGGGCGGCCGAGTCCTTGGCCTGACGCCATCGCCGCCGCGCGCGGACCGCGACGCCGGGGGACGACGGTGACGACCGGATGAGGGTGTGCCGGGTCCGACCCGACGTCCCCGCGGTGACCCGGGAGTTCGACTACCTCGTGCCCGAGACCCTCACCGACCCGATCGGGGTGGGGACGGTGGTGCGCGTCCCGCTGCACGGGCGGCGGGTCCGGGGCTGGGTCGTGGCCGACGGGGTGACCCCGGCGACGCCGGTCGCGCGGCTCGTCCCCGTGCACCGGGTGGTGTCGGCCGGGCCGCCGGCCGCAGTGGTGGACCTGGCCCGGTGGGCGGCGCGGCGGTGGGCGGGACCCGACACCGCGTTCCTGCGGGCGGCCTCACCCCCCAACGTCGTCACCCCCACGGATCCGGTCGAGCCCGCCGCGGCGCTCCATCCCGTCGGCGCGCCGCCCGCCGACCTCGGCGGCCCGTGGCCGGACGCGCCGGTGCGGGTCGTGACCTGGCCCCCGGCGCTCGACCGGCGGGAGCTGGTGCTCTCGGCGTGTGCGCCCGAGGGCACGACCCTGGTCCTCGTGCCCGAGCCGGCCGGGGCCGCGCCCCTGGTGCGCGCCGTCGCCCGGACCGGGCGGACGGTGCTGCACCACCACAGTGCGCTGTCCGACCGGGCCCGGACCCAGGTGTGGGAGGCCGCGCGCCGGGGGGCCCAGGTCGTGGTGGGGGGGCGGGCCGCCGTGTGGCTCCCCATCCCGGACCTGGCCGCGGTCGTGGTGCTCGACGAGCGCGACGAGGCCTATCAGGAGGAGCGGGCGCCGACCTGGCACGCCCGCGACGTCGCGCTCGAGCGGGCCCGCCGCGCCGGTGCGGTCGTCACGCTCGTGAGCCCGGTCCCCGGTCCCGAGGCGGCGGCGCTCCCGGGCGCGGTGCGGGTGACGCCACCGGTCCGCACGCTGCGGCGGGGCTGGCCGGTGCTCGACGTCGTCGACCTGCGCGACGAGCCGCCCCGGGCGGGCGTTGCGGGGGAGGGCCTCGGCGCCGCCGTGCGCCGGGCCGTCGACGCCGACGGCCGGGCCCTGGTGGTGGTGAACCGACGCGGCCGGGCCCGGCTGCTCGCGTGTCGCGCGTGCGCGAGCCTGGCCCGGTGCGAGGTGTGCGGTGCTGCGCTCGCGCAGCCCGACGACCAGCTCGAGTGCGGCCGGTGCGGCACGACCCGGCCGCCCGTGTGCGCGGCGTGCGGCGCGACGAGCATCCGGGCGGTGCGGCCGGGTGTGCACGCGGTCCGGGACGAGATCGCCGCGCTGGTGCCGCGCACGGCGGTGACCGACGTCGACGCCGAGACCGCGGACCTCGGCGCGGCGCCGGTGCTGGTCGGGACCGAGGCGGTGCTGCACCGGGTGGCTCGGGGGAGTGTGCCGCCGGTCCGCCTCGTGGCGTTCCCGACGTTCGACGAGGAGCTGTGCGCGTTGCGCTACCGGGCCCACGAGCAGGCCCTGTGGCTCCTGGTCCGGGCCGCCCGGCTGCTCGGCGACCGGTCCCGGGGCGGTCGCCTGGTCGTCCAGACCCGGATGCCCGACCATCCGGTGCTCGCGGTGGCCGCGACCGGCGACCCCGACGGGTTCCTGGCCGCCGAGACCGAGATCCGGCGCGCGCTGGCCTACCCGCCGTTCGGCGCGGTCGCCGAGGTCTCGGGGGTCGCCGCCGCCGTCACCGTCGCCGCGGATGCGCTCCGGGCCGTCGGTCTCACGGTCGTGGGCGGGGACACCGGCGCGGCCCTGGTGCGGGCGGCCACCCCGGACGCGCTGGCCGACGGCATCGCCGCCGCCGACCTCGGACCGGCCCGGGCCCGCGGGCGCCTGCGCGTCGCGGTCGATCCGGCCCGGGTGTGACGACGGGTACGCTCGCCCCATGGACGTCTTCGTGGTCCGCACCCTCGGCGACCCGGTCCTGCGCATGCGCGCCCGCGAGGTCACCGAGATCGACGGCGCGCTGGCCCGCACCGTCGACGCCATGATCGAGACCATGCACCGCGCCGTCGGGGGCGGCCTCGCGGCCCCCCAGGTGGGCATCCCGCAGCGCTTCTTCACCTACCTCGGCGACGACGACGTGCCCGACGTGCTGATCAACCCCGAGATCGTGGAGTCCTCCGGCGAGATGGTGTTCGAGGAGGGCTGCCTGTCGCTGCCGGGGCTCCGGCTCGAGGTCGTGCGCCCGGCGTTCGTCACCGTGCGGGGTCTCGACCTCGACGGCGACGAGGTGGTGTTCGAGGCGGGTGACGACTACTTCGGTCGGATGCTGATGCACGAGATCGACCACCTCGACGGCGTGCTCGCGATCGACCGGATCGATCCCGAGGCGCGCGCCGCGGCACTGCGCGAGCTGCGCCGCCGCGACGCCCTGGCGGCGGTGCCCGGCACCGACGGGCGCTGACCGGCTCGCGGCCGGTCGTGCGACTCGCCTACTTCGGGACCCCGGTCGAGGCCGTCCCCCCGCTCGAGGCGGTCGTCGCCGCCGGGCACGACGTCGCCTGCGTGGTCACCCAACCCGACCGTCGGCGGGGCCGCGGGTCGGCGACGACGCCGAGTCCGGTGCGGGCGGCGGCCGAGGCGCTCGGGCTGCCGGTCCGGACCCCCGCGCGCGCCCGGGAGTGCGCCGCCGAGCTGGCCGACCTCGGCCTCGACGCCGGGGTGGTGGTCGCCTTCGGTCAGCTGCTCCCCCCGGCGGTGCTGGCGACGGGCCGCCTCGGGTTCGTGAACCTGCACTTCTCGCGCCTGCCGCGCTGGCGGGGTGCGGCTCCGGTGGAGCGCGCGATCCTGGCCGGCGACGACGAGACCGGCGTGTGCGTGATGGCCCTCGACGAGGGCATGGACACCGGGCCCGTGCTCGCCGAGGTGACCACGGCCATCGGCCCGGAGGAGACTGCGGGCGAGCTGCGGGCGCGTCTGGTCGCGCTGGGCACGCCGCTGCTGGTGGAGGTGCT
>CAIUKV010000146.1 GCA_903899845.1 uncultured Actinomycetes bacterium | reverse complement strand
GGCCCTCGGCGCCGACGAGCCGGCCTGGCGGGGCTCCGGCGCGCCGGCGGCGGCGCCCACGCCGGGCCCCGGCGCGTGGAGCGGGGTCCGGGTGCTCGAGTTCGGGTCGGGCGCCGCCGGACCGATCTCGACCCGCTACTTCGTCGAGCACGGGGCCACGGTCCTGCGGATCGAATCGGCGAGCCGACCCGACTTCCTGCGGGTCATGGTGCTCGGCCCCAAGAACCCCCACGGCCTCGAGGGCTCGCCGCTCTACGACGTGCTCAACGTGGGTAAGCGCAACGCCACCTTCAACCTGAAGGACCCCCGTGCGGTCGAGCTCGTGAAGCGGCTCATGCTCGAGTGGGCCGACGCGGTGGTCGAGAACTTTGCGCCGCGGGCGATGAAGGGCTTCGGGCTCGACTACGAGTCGCTCGTCGGCGACGCACCCGGCCTCGTGATGATCAGCGCCTGCCTCAACGGCCAGACCGGTCCGCACAAGGACTACCCCGGCTTCGGCTCCCAGGGCTCGGCGCTCTCGGGCTTCACCTTCCTCACCGGCTGGCCCGACCGCGAGCCGATCGGGCCGTTCGGGACGATCACCGACTCCCTCGCCCCCCGGTACGTCGCCGCCGCGGTCGCCGCGGGCCTGCACTACAAGCGCCGCACCGGCCGGGGCGTCTACCTCGATCTCAGCCAGGTTGAGTCGGGCATCTTCACGCTCTCGCCGTGGCTGCTCCAGGCCGACGCCGACGGCACGATCGTCGAGCGGTCGGGAACCCGCTCCGACCGGGCCGTCCCCCACGGCGGGTTCCCGTGCGCCGACGAGGACGGGCGGGGCGACCGGTGGGTGGCCCTGGCGTGCTGGACCGACGCCGAGTGGGCGGCCCTCGCCGCGATCATCGGCGTGGACGACCCCGGCCTGGCCACCCTGGCCCAGCGACTCGGGCGTGTCGACGAGGTCGAGGCCGCGGTGGCGGCGTGGACGGCCGGGCGCACCCGGCTCGAGGTCGCCGAGACCCTCCAGGCCGCCGGGATCGAGGCGGTGCCCGTCGCCGACTTCGGCGACGTCCACGACGACCCGCAGGTCGCGCACCGCCGTCACTTCCAGCGCCTGACCCACCCGTTCATGGGGGCACGGGTCTACGAGCGCAACGGCTTCCGGATCTCGGGGCTCGGGGTCGACTACGACCGGGCCGGGCCCACGCTCGGCCAGGACAACGAGTGGGTGCAGCGGGACCTGCTCGGCCTCGACGACGCCGAGCGGGCCGCCCTCGCCGAGGACGGCGTCTTCAAGTAGCCGGGCCCGGAGGCCGGGCATGGCCGCGCGCGGCGGCCCGGATCGCTACCGTCGTCCCATGGCGCCCGATGTCGACCTGCCCGAGCGCGGCGCACCCGTGACCGCCGGATCGCCCAAGGCACCCGTCACCGACCAGCGGCTGCGCCGGTGGAACGTCGGCGTCGGCCTCGCCCACCTCGTCCAGGCGATCGCGATCCTCGCGCTCGGCAACGCGTTCGCGATCCCCGTCGTGGCCTTCGTCCAGACCGGCCCCCCGGGAACCCCGCTCGAGGTCCAGCGCACGTTCTTCGACCTGCGCTTCTCGTACGCGATCGCTGCGTTCCTGCTCCTCGCCGCCGTCGACCACCTCGCCACCGCCGGACCCCTGCGCGGCCGCTACGAGGCGGGCCTCGCGCGCCGCATCAACTCGTTCCGCTGGGTCGAGTACTCGGTCAGCGCGTCGATCATGGTGATCCTGATCGCCATGCTCCCGGGGATCACGAACTTCTACGCGATCCTCGGACTGTTCGCCGCGAACGCCGGGATGATCTTCTTCGGCTGGTGCATGGAGCGGGTGAACCAGGACCGCGACGAGGTCGTGTGGTGGCCGTTCACCTTCGGCTGCGTGCTCGGTGCGGTCCCGTGGATCGCGATCGTGGTCGCGATCGTGGTGTCCACCACCGAGGGCGACGGCGTGCCCGGCTTCGTCTACGCGATCTTCGTGTCGCTGTTCCTGCTCTTCAACTGCTTCGCCGCCAACCAGTGGCTTCAGTACCGCGGCCGGGGCCGGTTCACCGACTACCGCTACGGCGAGCGGGTCTACCTGGTGCTCAGCCTGGTGGCCAAGAGCGCCCTCGCCTGGCAGGTCTACGCCGGCACCCTCAACAGCTGAGGCGGCCGGCGCCGCCGCTCAGTCCGCGGACCCGAGGATCTCCCGCGCCGCGGCGACCAGGGCCGCGTTGTCGGGCGCCTCGGTGCCGTCGGGCAGCACCAGGGTGTCCTCGAGCCCGATCCGGGTGGCGAACCCGAGGTCGGCCGCCCGGGCGAGCATCGCCCAGGTCGTGGCCCCGTACCCGTGCAGCAGCCGTCCGGCACCGGGCGCGACGTCGCGCAGCGCGTCGAGCAGATCGTGCACGGTCGCCGTGGCCACCAGGAGGTCCTGGTCGACGGGCTCGAGCAGCACCCGCACACAGGCGTCGGCGAGGCCCGCGTCCAGGAGCGCCTGCACCGAGTCGGCGTCCCAGCACCCGGCCTCGACCCCGACCCCCCGGTCGAGCAGCAGGCGCGCCAGTGCCGGCGCGCCGGGTTCGTGGAAGTTCACCGAGGCGAAGTCGGGCAGCACCGTCCAGGCCGCGACGGTGGCGTGGCGAGCCTCGGCGTCGGGGACGACCCACCGCCCGGTCGACAGCCCCACGGGGACGTCGACCGCGGCCCGGATCGCCTCGAGGGTCGCGGCCACGGCTGCGGGCGCGTAGCTCTCGGTGCCGTCGGGGCCGCGCACGTGGACGTGCACGGCGTCGGCGCCCGCAGCGACGACCGCCACCGCGTCCGCGGCGAGGGCGGCCGGCGTCACCGGCAGTCGGGGGTGCGCCCCGGGACGGCGGGCCCCGTTGCACGCGGCCTGGAGCCGCACTGCTCAGCGCCCGGAGGCGTCGGCGCGCTCCGCCGCCCGGCGGCGACGGTGCGCGAGGAGCAGCGGCACGGCGATGAGCGACACCGGCACGACCACGCAGATCACGAACGCGACCTGCTGGCCGACCGAGGTGGCGAGCAGGAGACCCGGTCCCATGGCCGCGAGGCTACGGGCCTAGCGGGGCCCGCTGGCCACCGGGGCCAGCCGGGCCATCAGGCCGTCGTAGCGCTGGTGGCGGAACGGCCAGAGCCACTCCCCGGGCACGGTGCCCACGATGGTGCCGGTCTGGGTCTGGTGGCTCTCGGTGAACACCACGTCGATCACCCGGCGCACGGGCAGGTCGGCCACCGGATCGACGGCCGAGTCGCGCAGGGCGATCGTGGCCGCGACCCGCTCGGCCAGTCGGTTCTCCTGGGTCCGGCGCACGTGCACGAAGGTGGGGTCGTGGTCGAAGCCGTCGCCGGCCGGGTCGAGCAGGAACTTGTAGTAGAAGGCGAAGCGCTCGCTGACCGGGCCCGGGTCGAGCACCTCGGCGACCGAGCCCCGGATCTCCACCAGGTCGACCCCGGCGCGCTGCATCACCCCGACGATCTCGGCGCCGACACCCTCGCCGGTGCGCTCGAGCGAGACGGCCCCGATCTTCTTCGGCTCGCCGTAGGTCTCGCGACCGCCGGTGACCGCGCCCTCGGTGCTCATCAGCATCAGCAGGTCGTAGTAGCCGTGCACGTCACCGTGGCGGCAGGCCACCGAGAACGTGCCCGCCTGCAGTGGGACGGTCATGTTCGGCATGTCCACCCGGGCCATGTTCACCCGGACCACGGGATCGGTCGGCTCGAGCGGCCGGGGCAGGACCGCAGCCACGAGGTCGGCGTCGGTCTCGTAGTGGGCGACGAGGTTGCACGACCACATCTTCGGCCCGTCCGGGCCGAGGTCGGCGGTCTCGGGGTCGCGGCTCAGGGCGGCGTAGCGGTTCACGGGACTCCTCGGGGTGGGGACCGGCTCAGGTCTTGGGGACGTTCCAGGGTGACGGGGCGACCAGGTACTCGGGCGGGAGCGCGTCGCGCATCGACGCGGCCCGCTCGTCGATCGTCGCGCGCGACCTGTCGCTCGGCAGGTAGATCCAGAAGCGGTCGGCGAGGATCCCCTCGAGGGTGATCTCGGCGACCTCCTCCACCGGCGCGAAGACCAGCTCCTGGCCGTGGCGCGTCAGCTGCTCCACGAACGGCGTGAGGGCGTCGCGTCCCTCGACCGGGGCCTGCCCCGGGCGCTCGTAGCGATCGGGCCGGTTGCGCCCGGGCCGCCAGATGCCGGTGTTGAGCGCACCCGGCGACCGGGTCGACGGCAGCATCAGCGACGCCTGCACCGGCGAGTCGAGCGCCCGCAGCTGCCCGTAGAGGCACTCGGTGATCGTGGTGACGGCCGACTTGGTCGTCGCGTACACGGCACTGTTCGACAGCGGCGCGAAGGTGCCGTTCGACGACGACGTGTTCACCACGTGGCCCTCTCCCTGGGCGAGCAGCATCGGCACGAAGGCGTTGATGCCGTGGATCACGCCCAGCACGTTGACGTCGAGCGCCCAGCGCCAGTCGTTGACGTGGTGCTCCCAGAGCGCCCCGTCCGAGCCCGAGGGGATGCCGGCGTTGTTGCAGACGAGGTGCACCGCGCCGAAGGCCGCCACCGCGGCGTCGCGCAGGGCCTCGACCGACTCGAGCAGCGAGACGTCGGTCGGCACCCCGATCACGGCGTCGCCGTGCCGCTCCCGCAGCTCGGCCACCGTCGCCGCAAGCAGCGGCGCGTCGATGTCGGCCAGGGCCACCCGCATGCCCTCGGCCAGGAAGCGCTCACCGAGCGCGCGGCCGATCCCACCGCCGCCGCCGGTGACCACCGCGGTCTTGCCCCCCAGGTTCTGCACGGGGCTACCGTATCGCCATGTCGACCACCGCTGCCGTGCCCACCCCCGCGGTCCCCACCCCCGACGGTCGCTACATCGTGATCTCGGCCGACTGCCACGCCGGCGCCGACCTCCAGGCCTACCGGCCGTTCCTCGAGGCCCGCTACCACGACGCCTTCGACGCCTGGGCCGGCTCCTACGTGAGCCCCTACGGCGACCTCGTCCGCGACGACGCCGACCGCAACTGGGACAGCACCCGGCGCATGCGCGACCTCGAGGCCGACGGGGTCGTGGCCGAGGTGCTCTACCCCAACACCATCCCGCCGTTCTTCCCCAAGGGCGGCCTGACGTCGCTCACCCCCACCCCCGAGGACTACGAGCTGCGCCTCGCCGGGCTCCGGGCCCACAACCGCTGGCTGGCCGCGTGGTGCGCCGAGTTCCCCGACCAGCGGGCGGGCATCGGCCAGCTCCTCCTCAACGACGTCGACGACGCCGTCGCCGACGTCCACTGGATCGCCGACCACGGGCTGCGCGGCGGGGTCCTGCTCCCCGGGGTCCCGCCCGACGCCGGCATCCCGCCCCTGCACGCGCCCCTCTACGACCCGGTCTGGCGGGCGTGCGAGGAGCGCGGCGTGGTGGTCAACGCCCACACCGGGAGCCACACCCCCGAGTACGGCGACTACCCGGCGTCGCTGTCGCTGTGGCTGATGGAGGCGTCCTGGTTCTCCCACCGGCCGCTGTGGACGTTCATCATGAGCGGGATCTTCGACCGGTTCCCGGGCCTGCGCCTGGTGCTCGCCGAGCAGGGCAGCAACTGGATCCGCCAGACCCTCGCCACCATGGACGGCTTCTACCCCCAGATCGCGGGCGGCAACATCGGTGAGCTGCGGTTCGCCGAGCCCCAGCTGCTCGACCGGATGCCGAGCGAGTACTGGGCCACCAACTGTGCGGTGGCCGCGAGCTTCCTGCACCGCGACGACTGCATGCGCCGCGCCCACATCGGCACCGACCGCATCATGTGGGGCAGCGACTACCCACACCTCGAGGGCACGGCGCCGTTCTCGAAGGAGGCGATCCGGTTGACCTTCGCCGGGGTGCCCCGCGCCGAGGTGGCGGCCATGCTCGGCGGCAACGCCGCCGCGATCTACGGCTTCGACCTCGACCGGCTCGCCCCCCTGGCCGCCGCGTGGGGTCCCGAGGTCACCGCGGTCGACGCCGGCCTCGACACCGTCCCGGCCGGGGCGCAGAGCCTGGCCTTCCGGCCGAGCGTCGTCCGCAACGTCTGACCCCGCGCCTCACCTCACCGCAGTGCGCCGCGGCGCAGCCCGGGACGGGTCAGGCGGGCATGGCCAGGCCACCGTCGATGACGAGGGTCTGACCCGTGCAGTAGCGGGCGTCGTCGGAGGCGAAGAACACCGCGGCACCGGCGAGGTCCTCGGGCTCGAGCCGCTCCTTCATCGCGGTCATGCCCGTCATCCCGGCCAGGAACGGCTCGGGGACGACCTTCTTCGTCGCCTCGGTCATGGTGATCCCCGGCGCGATGCAGTTCACGGTGATGCCGTACTGCCCCAGCTGTGCGGCCATGAACTTGGTGAGCCCGACGATCCCCCACTTGGTGATCGAGTAGCTGAAGTTCCCGAGGCCGGTGAAGTCCATGGGCGGGAACATGTACGAGTACGCCGCCCCCGACGACTGGTTGACGATGCGGCCCCAGCGTTGCGCCACCATCACCGGCGCCACCGCCCGGCTCATGAGCCAGGTCCCGTGCTGGTTCACCGAGCAGACCTTCAGGAGGTACTCGTAGCTGGCGTCGGTGTTGTCGATGTCGTGGTACAGCGCGGCGTTGTTGACGAGGATGTCGACCGTGCCGAACCGGGCGACCGCGGCGTCGACGCAGGCCTGGGCCGAATCGGGATCGGCGATGTCGGTGCGGACGAACTCGGCCTCCCCGGCCCCGGCCAGCGCGGCCATGGCCGCCGCACCCCGCTCCTCCGCCAGCTCGGCCACGACGACCCGGGCCCCCTCGGCGAGGAACCGCTGCGCGTAGGCGAGGCCGATCCCCTGCCCGGCGCCGGTGACGATGGCGACCTTGCCCTCGAGCCGACCGGCCACGTCAGGCCTTCCGCTTGTGGATCAGGTTGAAGCGCTCGGTCACCACCGGCGACCCCGTCGCGTCGCGCCACACCGTCTCGGTCACGACGAAGACCATGATCGAGCCCTTGGCCTCCTTCTCGTAGACATCGGCGATCACGCTCGTGCCGTCGAGCACGTCGCCGGCCACGATCGGCCGGTGGTACACGAACTCCTGCTCGCCGTGCAGCACGAGACCGCCGTGCTCGCGCATGAGGCCGCCGATGATCGCGAAGCCCGGGTGGCTGCCACCGGTGGGGTCGGGCGGCTGGTCGTCGGGCCAGGCGCCCGGGTGCCCCATGACGAACGAGTAGGTGGGCGGGGCGGGGATGCCGGAGAACCCGGCGTCGGCCGCGGCCGCAGCACCGTGGTACACGGGGTTGTCGTCCTTCAGGGCGGTGGCGAAGAACTCCACCGGCCCCCGCTCGACGTGCACGCGCCGGGCGCCCGCCGGCTTGCCGATGATGCTGGTGTCGACCGCCACGGGTCCTCCTGGTTCGCACTCCCTGCCGACGTGCGCCGGACCTCCGGGGCCCGGCCATTTGACCGGCCCGTCGGTGCCCGCACTAGGTTGACGCGCACGTCAGGAACTGACGCCCGCAGTCTTAATTTCCCGGAGGTACCACGCGCAAATGGGCATGCTCGACGGCAAGGTCGCCATCGTCACCGGAGCCGGCCGGGGGGTGGGACGCGGCGAGGCGGTCGCCCTGGCCGCCCACGGCGCCAAGGTGGTGGTCAACGACCTCGGCGCCTCCGTGGTGGGCGAGGGCGCCGACCTGAGCCCGGCCCAGGAGGTCGTGGAGGTCATCCGCAGCCGGGGCGGCGAGGCGGTCGTGAACGGCGACGACGTCAGCGACTTCGAGGGCGCCCGCCGCATCGTGCAGAGCGCGATCGACGCCTTCGGCCGCCTCGACGTGCTGGTCAACAACGCCGGCATCCTGCGCGACCGGATGATCTTCTCGATGTCCGAGGAGGAGTTCGACTCGGTGATCCGGGTCCACCTCAAGGGCACCTTCAACACGATGCGCCACGCCTCCGAGTACTGGCGGACCGAGTCCAAGGAGGGCCGGCAGCCCCGGGCCTCGATCATCAACACGGTCTCGAGCGCGGGGCTCCAGGGTCAGGCCAGCCAGGCCAACTACGGCGCGGCCAAGGCCGGCATCGCCGCGATGACGATCATCGCCAGCCTCGAGCTCGTCCGCTACGGCGTGCGGGCGAACTGCATCGGCCCGGGCGGCTTCACCCGCATGGTCGGGGCGGCCAAGCAGGACGTGGTGGTCCGCCACCCCGACGAGTACGAGACCTTCGACCGGATGAACCCGGGCAACTCCGCGCCGGGCGTGGTGTGGCTGGCCTCCGACGACTCGATCCCGGTCACCGGCCAGGTGCTGCGGGTGGTGGGCAACTCGCTCGCGGTCTACAAGCCGTGGGAGCTGGGCCAGCAGTTCCAGTCGACCGACCGCGAGGGCAACCCCACCCAGTGGGACCCGGCCGAGATCGGTCCGACGCTGCACAAGTTCGTGTTCAACACGATCAACCCCGGCATCGCCCGGCTCGGCATCGGCTGACCCCGCCGCCGCCCCGGACCACCCCTTCCGGACCTTCCTGACCCGAGGAGCCGATCATGGCGACGCGCGACTACGAGACGGTGATCTACGAGGAGCGCAACGGCGTCGCGTGGATCACCCTCAACCGCCCCGAGCGGCTCAACGCGTTCAACCACCTGATGCAGAAGGAGATGCGCGACATCTGGCGCAGCCTCCGCTTCAACGAGGACGTCCGCTGCGCGGTGCTCACCGGCGCCGGCGAGAAGGCGTTCTGCACCGGGATCGACCGCATGGAGCAGATGGGCGGCGCGTCGACCGAGGACAGCGACTACACGATCGTCGGCTCGCACGGAGGCACCCCGTTCCACTTCAACGACCCCGGCGACAACCTCGGGCCGAAGAGCTGCGACCTCTGGAAGCCGGTGATCGCCGCGGTCAACGGGATGGCCTGCGGTGGGGCCTTCTACATGCTCGGCGAGGTCGAGTTCATCATCGCCGCCGAGCACGCCACCTTCTTCGACCCCCACGTCACCTACGGGATGACCGCGTCGTTCGAGCCGATCCACATGGCCGGCATCACCCCGTTCGGCGAGATCATGCGGATGTCGCTCATGGGCAACTACGAGCGGCTCACCGCCCAGCGGGCCCTCCAGATCGGGATGGTGAGCGAGGTGGTGCCCGGTGACCAGCTCGTCGACGCCGCCACCTTCTGCGCCGAAGCCATCGCCGCCCAGCCCAAGCTCGCGATCGAGGGCACGGTCCGGGCCCTCTGGGGCGCCCGGGAGTTCGGCAGCCGGGCCGCCGTGCGGCTCGGGTACGCCTACGTCGGGCTCGGGACCAGCCAGGACTCCATCGCCGAGGGCCAGCGGCTGTTCGAGTCGGGCACGCGCATCCAGTGGCGGCCCCGCTGAGCCCCGGACCCCGGCGGGTCGCGATCGTCGGCGCGGCGCTCTCCGACTGCGGCCGCGTCGACGACAAGACCGTCTTCGAGCTGCACTACCAGGCGGCGAGCCGGGCCGTCGCCGACGCGGGGCTGACCAAGGCCGACATCGACGGCTTCGGGTCGTGCGGCACCGGGATGAACCCACCCATCGAGGTCGCCGAGTACTGCGGACTGCGACCCGACTGGGTCGACAGCACCAGTGTGGGCGGCAGCTCCTGGCAGTTCATGGTCGAGCACGCGGTCGCCGCGATCCAGGCCGGGCACGTGGAGACGGTGCTGCTCGTCTACGGCTCCACGACCCGGGCCGACCTCAAGAAGCGGCGGCGGACGTCCAACATCGGCTTCGCCGCCCGGGGCCCGTTCCAGTTCGACATGCCCTTCGGCCACACGATCATCTCCAAGTACGCCATGGCCACCCGGCGCCACATGATCGAGTTCGGCACCACGATCGAGCAGCTGGCCGAGGTCGCGGTGAGCACCCGCTACAACGCCTCGCACAACCCCGAGGCGTACTACCGCGACCCCATCACCATCGCCGACGTCCAGGCCAGCCGCATGATCGCGGACCCGTTCACCAAGCTCCACTGCTGCATCCGCTCCGACGGTGGTGGTGCGATCGTGCTCACGTCCGAGGAACGCGCCCGCGACCTCGCCAAGACCCCGATCCTGGTGCTCGGCACCGGTGAGGCGACCTCGCACACCACGATGAGCGAGTGGGAGGACGTCACCGAGTCCCCCGCCTACCGGTCGGGGCGCCAGGCCTTCGCCCGGGCCGGCGTCACCCCCGCCGACATCGACTGCTGCCAGTTCTACGACGCCTTCACCGGCAGCGTCGTGCTGACCATGGAAGCGCTCGGGTTCTGCGCCAAGGGTGAAGGCGGTCCGTTCGTCGCCGACGGGAAGCTGCGGCTGGACGGGGCGCTGCCGACCAACACCGACGGGGGCGGGCTCTCGGCCTGCCATCCGGGCATGCGGGGGATGTTCCTGCTCGTGGAGGCGGTCCGCCAGCTGCGCCACGAGGCCGACGGGCGTCAGGTCCCCGACGCCGAGCTGTGCGCGGTCAACGGGACCGGAGGCTGGTTCTCGGCCACCGGCACCGTCATCCTCGGCCGGGGCTGACCGCCCCCCGGCCGCCCGCTCAGGCGGGGGCGGGACCCGGGGCCCCGAAGAAGCCCCGGTGGACGATCTGGGCCACCGTGTCGAGCACGACCTCGGCGTCACCGGCCAGGCGCTGCGACGCCACGACGTAGCTGAACCGCTCGATCATGGCCATGAGCGCCGTGGCCGCGACCTCGTCGTCGGCGACCGCACCGACGGCGCCCATCCGGTCGGTGAGCACCGAGCGGATGGCCGCGAACGCGTGCATCCCGAGTCGATCGACCTCCGGATCGCCGACCTGGCCCTCCATCCAGGCCCGGATCACCGGGCCGTAGCGTTCGTAGACGGCGAGGAAGTCGGCGAGGAACGCGCGCAGGGCGCCGAAGCCCGCCGGGCCGGAGTCGATGGCCCCGATCTCGCCCGAGAGCGTCTCGAGGCGCGCCGCGCAGTCCACGGCCAGGGCCCGCAGCAGGTCCTCCTTGTTCGCGAAGTACAGGTAGAAGGTGCCGTGGGAGGTGCGGGCCACGCGCACCACGTCGTCGACCCGGGTCGCGTGGTACCCCCGCTCGGCGAACACGGCAAGGCCGGCGTCGAGGAGGCGCTCCATGGTCCGGCGCCCCTGGGCCCGCAGCTCGCGCCGGCGGCCGGGGGCGCCCGGGGCGGGCCCGGAGCCGTCCGGCGCTGATGTGTACGCTTCGGCCACGTCGGGAGTCTTCCTGGTCCGGCCGGCGCCCGGCCCCGCCGCCCCGGCGCCCGACCGACCTCGGACCCGGCCGCACGGCGTGGCCGCACGACCCCGCCGCACGACCCCGCCGCCCGCCGAGCCGATCTCGCCCCGGAGCCCGGATGATCCCCGAAACCCTACGCGAAGCCACCCGACGGTTCGGCGACTCCCCCGCCTTCGTGACCCCGGCGGGCTGGGAGATCACCTACCGCGAGCTCGACCGGGTCTCCGACGAGGCCGCCGCCGGGCTGATCGTCCGGGGGGTCGGCCCGGGCGACGTGGTCGCCCTGGTCCTGCCCCCGGGGATCGAGTACCTCGTCGCCTACCTCGCCACCGCCAAGGTCGGGGCCATCACCGCCGGGGTCAACGACCGCCTGGCCGGCCCCGAGCGGGCGACCATCCTCGACCTGGCCGGCCCCGCGCTGGTCCTCGCCGGACCCGGCCTCGCCGACGGCGACCACCGGATCGAGGAGCACCGCCCGGCGGGCACCCTCGGCGAGCTCCTCCCCGGGCTGCGGGTCCCCGGGGCGACGCCGCCCCCGCTCGCGTCCGACCCCGACCGCGACGCGGCGATCGTCTTCACGTCCGGGACCACCGGCACCCCGAAGGGCGCCGTCTACACCAACCGCCAGCTGAGCTTCATCACCGACACCGACGTCGGCGACGCGTGGGGCACCGGGGGCCGCAGCTACAACGGCACGTCGGCGGCCACGCTCGGGTTCATGACCAAGCTGCCGGGCAACCTCCGGCGCGGCGGCTGCGCGTTCCTGCTCGAGCGGTGGTCGGCGGGCCGGGCCCTCGCCCTGGTCGCGTCGGAGCGGATGACCTCGGTCGGCGGGGTGCCGACCCAGCTCGCCCTCATGCTGCGTGACCCCGATTTCGACACCTACGACCTGTCGTCGGTCCGGGCCATCGTCGTCGGCGGCGCGCCCATCACCCCCGGTCTCGCCGAGGAGGCCCGGGCCCGCTTCGGCGCCCCGCTCGCGTCGCGCTACTCGTGCACCGAGGCCGGCATCGGGCTCGGGACCGCGCTCGACGACCCCGAGGAGGACGCGGTCGTGAGCGTGGGCCGCCCGCTGCCCGGGGTCGAGCTCGCGGTGCTCGACGCGGACGACCGTCCCGTGCCCGCGGGCGAGGTCGGGGCGGTCTGCCTGCGCTCCCCCGCCGCCATGGCCCGGTACTGGAACGACCCCGAGGGGACCCGGGCCGCGTTCACCGCCACCGGCCACGTCCGCACCGGCGACCTCGGCTGGGTCGACGACCGCGGGCGCCTGCGCCTCGTCGGGCGCCACAAGGAGATGTACGTCCGGGGTGGGTACAACGTCTACCCGGTCGAGGTCGAGGCCGTGCTCTCCACCAACCCGGCCGTGGCCGGGGTGGCGATCGCGACCCGACCGGATCCGGTGATGGGCGAGGTCGGGGTCGCCTGCGTCGTCCCCCGCGACCCGGACGCGCCCCCGTCGCTCGAGGACCTCCGGGCCTTCGCCGCCGAGCGGCTCGCCCGGCACAAGCTCCCCGAGGCCCTCGTGGTGGTGGAGACGCTGCCCCTGACCGCGGCCCAGAAGGTCGACCGCCGGGCCCTCGCCGCGCTCGTCGATCCCGCCCCGGGTGGGTGACACGGCCGTCAGGAGCGTCGGGTAGGGTCCCCCCCGATGGAACTCGACTTCACCGAAGACCAGGAAGAGCTCCGCGACGGCGTCCGGACCATGCTGGCCGGCGAGTGCCCCATGACCTTCGTGCGGGCCGTCGTCGAGGACGCCGCCCCCGTCGCGCCGCTCTGGGCGCAGATGGTCGAGCTGGGCTGGCCCGCCCTGACCGTGCCCGAGGAGTACGGCGGGCTGGGCCTCGGCGCGGTCGAGCTGGCGATCGTCGCCGAGGAGATGGGACGGGCCGTGGCCCCCGGGCCGCTGCTGCCGACCATCGCCGGCTTCGTCCCCGTGGTGCGCGCCCTGGGCACCCCCGACCAGCAGGCCCGCTTCCTCGGCGGGGTCGCCGAGGGTGCGGTCACCGGGACCCTCGCCCTGCACGAGCACGGCCACGGCATCGGCCTCCACGCCTTCGCGACCACCGCGACCGAGACCGGCGCCGGCGTGCGGCTCGAGGGGGTCAAGGAGTACGTGCTCGAGGCTCCGGCCGCCACCGACATCGCCGTGGTCGCCCACCTCGCCGGCGGCGATCCCGATGCGCTCGCCGTGTGCGTGGTCCCGGCCGCCGCCGCCCGGATCGAGCCGATCGTCGGCTTCGACGCCACCCGGAGCCTCGCCCGGGTCGTCCTCGACGGGATCGACGTCCCCGCCGACCGCGTGCTCGGCACCCCGGGGACCCTGACCACGGTCGGGCTCGAGCGAGCGCTCCACGAGGCGGTCACCGCCACCGCGGCCGAGAGCGTCGGGGTCAGCCAGGCCGTCTTCGACCTCACCCTCGACTACGCGAAGCAGCGCGAGCAGTTCGGCGTGCCCATCGGCTCCTTCCAGGCGGTCAAGCACAAGTTCGCCGACCTGATCGTCGCGCTCGAGAAGGCCCGGGCCTCGGCCTACTTCGCCGCGCTCACCATCGCCGAGGACGACGACCGCCGGGCCATCGCCGCCTCGGCGGCCAAGGTCGCCGCCGCCGACTGCGAGCGCCTCATGAGCAAGGACGGGATCCAGCTCCACGGGGGCATCGGCTACACGTGGGAGCACGACATGCACCTCTACGTGCGCCGCAACAAGGCGTGCTCGCTCCTGTTCGGCACCCCGGCCGAGCACCGCGAGCGCATCGCCCGCCACCTCGGCCTCTAGCCGCGCTCCTCGACGGTCGCGCTGCGCCGCGCCGCCGGGCGCACCGACCCGCCACGCGAACGGGCGCCCCCGCAGGGGCGCCCGTCGACGTGCGTGTCCCGAGGCGGCGACTAGGGAGCGCCGAAGGCCAGGATCCAGACCACGTACCACACGACCACCAGCACCAGGCCGGTGATGATGGCGTTCTTGTGGCTGTCGTAGATGACCCGGGGACCGCCGGTGCCGGTGCCACCGAGCAGGCCGAGGGCGTTGCACTCGAGCACCAGCCACAGCACGATCGTGATGGCCCAGAAGAGGGCCCGCTCCCCGCCGGAGGGGTCGCTGCCCCATGCGCCGTAGAAGTGGCTCGTGGCCACCATGAAGAACAGCATGGTGAACGAGAAGATCGCGTTCTGCCGGGACGCCATGAGCGCCTTGCGCCCGGCCGCGGCGGCCGCGGGGTCGGCCTCGCCGCCGGCGAGGACGTTGCGGGCGTTGGCGATCACCTTCTTCTGGTTCGGCCAGATCACCAGCCACACGTTGGCGAACATGGTGAGCGCCAGCAGGATGCCGGCCGAGATGCTGATCCCCGGATAGGTGCGCCAGTAGTCGCTGGCGAACAGCAGGGACCCACCCGTGGCGCTGCGCTGGGCGAGGAGGATCAGGAAGCCGGTGACCACCGTGGCGACCGCCGCCCACCGGAACCACCACAGCGCCCGCGACGCGAGCTTGTCGGTGGCCTGGTTGCGGGCCCCGGCGTCGAGCTCGGCGAACGCCGGCACCTGCACGAAGTTGAAGTAGTACAGCAGCCCGATCCACGCGATGCCGACGAGCACGTGGGCCCAGCGGAACAGGAACTCGAGCCCGTTGGGCACACCTCGCTCGAAGATGATCAGGATGTCTGCGGCCAACGCGTCCACGCTTCCCCTTCCGACGACCGGACGAACCGTCGCAACCTACCACCGGGCTCACGCACCGGGCGGGACCGGTCGGGGCGGTCACGGCCCCGGCGCGTGGTGTCCCCCGGCCCCGTGCGCGCCCGCCTCACCCTCACCGCCCTCGTCGTCCTGGCCACCGCCGCGCTGGTCGGCGCCGCCCGGGTCCGGGCGCCGATCGGGTGGTCGGACCTCGACCGCTGGATCGTCCGGTCGAGCCCCGAGACGGTCACCCTGGCCCTGGCCCGCCTCGCGCTGCTCGGGTGCGCCGGCTGGCTCCTCGCCGGCACGGTCCTCGCCGTGGCTGCGGGATGCGTCGGGGCCCGACCCGGGGGCCGGGCGCTAGGCCGGGTCGCCGCCCGGGTCGCCCCCGGGGTCCTGCGGGTCCTGGTCGCCTCGGCGCTCACCCCGGGCGGCGCCGTGGCGCTCACCCCGGGCGGCGCCGTGGCGCTCACCCCGGGCGGCGCCGTGGCGCTCACCCCGGGGACCGCCGCAGCCGTCGGGGTCCCGGTTGCGGTCCGGTCCGGGGTCACGCCCCTCGGGGCCCACGACCCGGTTCCCCCGCTCGGGGGCCCGGCCGCGGTGGCGCCCCTCGCCCCCGTCCGCTCGGGGCGGTCCGCCGCGCCCGGGATCCCGACGACGGCCCCGGCACCGGCTCCGGCACCGCCGCCGTTCGCCCCCCCGTCGGCCCCACCCGCCGCCCCTCCGACGACCGCGCCCACGACCGCGCCCACGACTGCGCCCACGACTGCGCCCGTCGCCGCGCCGGCGGCCCCGCCGATCGCGGCGTTCGCCGAGACGGCCGGCCCGCACCGGGTCGCGCCCGGGGAACACCTGTGGGGCATCGCCGCCGCGGTCGTCCGGGCCCGCACCGGGGGCGACGACCTGGTCGTGATCGACCGCTACTGGCGGGCGTTGTGCGCGGCGAACGCCGACCGGATCGCGTCCGGCGACGTCAACCGCATCCACCCCGGCGAGGACCTGCTCCTGCCCCCGGGGCCCTGAGGCGGGCCCGAGCCGGGCCGCGCCCTTCGGCTCACGGGTCCCGGGGCAGGCCGAGCACCCGCTCGGCGATGATGTTGCGCTGGATCTCGCTGGTCCCCCCGGCGATGGTCAGGTTCCGGTTGAACAGGAACGCCCGGCTCCACGCCGCGGCCGCACCGTCGGCGACCGCGCCCTCGGTCCCGGCGAGGTGCAGGCCCACCTCGGTGATCTTCTGGTCCTGGAGCACCCCGAGGAGCTTGCGGACGGCCGCCTCCGACCCGCTCGGGTCGGCGCCCGAGAGCGCGGCCAGGGTCAGGCGGAAGCCCAGGCACGCGAGCGCGTGCGCCGAGGCCACCAGGCCGCCGACCTCGTCGAGCACGCGGGGGTCGGCGTCGAGCCCGTCGGTGGTGACGACCTGGAGCACCTGCTCGAGGTGGTGCCCGAGGGTCTGCCCGCCGCCCATGAACACCCGCTCGTTGGCCAGCGTGGTCCGGGCCGCGCGCCAGCCGTCGTGCTCGGCCCCGACCAGGCAGTCGTCGGGGACGAACACGTCGTCGAAGAAGACCTCGTTGAAGAAGGCGTCACCGGTCAGCTCGCGCAGGGGCCGGATGTCGATCCCCGGCGAGCGCATGTCGAGCATGAAGCAGCTGATGCCGTCGTGCTTGGGCGCGTCGGGGTTGGTGCGGGCGAGCAGGATGCCCCAGTCCGCCTCACGGGCCATCGACGTCCAGACCTTCTGCCCGGTGACCATCCAGCCGCCCTCGACCCGGGTCGCCCGGGTCGCCAGCGCGGCGAGGTCGGAGCCCGCCCCCGGCTCGCTGAACAGCTGGCACCAGGTGATCTCGCCGGTGAAGGTCGGCGGGATCCAACGCTGCTGCTGGGCCTCGGTGCCGTACATGATGAGCGGCGGGAGCGCCCACGCCCCGATGACGATGGAGGGCCGCCGGACCTTCGCGGCCCGGAACTCCTGCTCGATCACCACCTGCTCCACCGCCCGGGCCCCCCGACCCCACGGGGCGGGCCACGTCGGCATGAGGTAGCCCGCCTCGGCGATGCGGCGTCGCTGGGCGTCCGGGTCGAGCGGCCCGACCTCGGCGAGGAACGCCCGCACCTCGGCGCGCACCGCGTCGGCGTCGGGGCCGAGCTCCACCGCCAGGGGCCGGCGGTCCCCGGCCAGGGCCCGGCGGGCGGCGCGGGCCCGCCACTCCGTGGGCTCACCGACGACCGCGCGCAGCGTCATGGCCCGGCGCAGGTACACGTGCGCGTCGTGCTCCCAGGTGAAGCCGATGCCGCCGAGCACCTGGATGCAGTCCTTGGCGTTGTCGAACGCGGCGTCGAGCGCGAGCGCGAGCGCCGACGCGGCCGCGAGCGTCCGCGTCGCGGGATCGGTGACCGCCCGGGCCGCGTCCCACGCCGCGGCGCGCGCGAGCTCGACCCGACCGAGCATGTCGGCGCACTTGTGCTTGACCCCCTGGAACTGCCCGATCGGGCGGCCGAACTGCACGCGGTCCTTGGCGTACGCCGCGGCGGTGTCGACGCACCACTGCGCGGTGCCGACCAGATCGGCCGCGGCGAGCACGGCGGTCAGGTCGGCCACGAGGTCGTCGTCCACGCCCTCCAGCACCCGTCCGGCGGGGATCTCGGTCGCCACGGTCACCTCGGCGACCCGGCGGGTCGGGTCGAGCGTGGCCAGCTCGCCGACGGTGACGCCGGGCCCCACGTCGAGCACGACCCACGCCGGGCCGTCGGCCGTGGCCACCCCGGCGAGCACGTGGTCGGCGAGATGGGCCCCGAGCACGGGGCGGGCCGTCCCCTCCACCCGGAGGCCGTCGGCCGTGGCCGTGGCCCGGAGGTCCGACCCGACCGGGGCCACCGCGGCGACGACCGTCCCCCCGGCGAGGCCGGGCAGCAGCCGGACCGCCTCGGGGTGGTCGGCCACCGCCGTGAGCACAGCCGTGGCCAGCGCGGACGGGAGCAGCGGCCCCGGGGCGGCGGCGTGGGCGAGCTCCTCGAGCACCACGACCAGCTCGGGGATGCCGTAGCCCGAGCCGCCGAGCGCCTCGGGCACGTGCAGGCCGAGCCAGCCCTGGTCGGCCAGACCGGCCCAGAGCGCGGGGCGGTCCTCGCGGGGGGCGTCGAGCAGGGCCCGGGGGACGGACGGGGGGCAGTGGCGCTGCACCCAGCCGCGGACGGCCTCGTGCAGGGCGTGGTGGTCCTCGGAGATCCCGATCGGCATGACGCGAACTTAGCGGCGCGGGCACCCCGGCCCGAGCGGTCGCGGCGCCGGCCGGGCGCAGCGCGTGCGCACGGGCCGGCGGCGGGGCGTCAGTCCCGGTGGATCGTGATGGCCTTGGTCGGGCAGCCGTCGGCGGCGAGCACGACCCGGTCCTCGGGCGCCGCGGCCGGGTCGACGACCACGGCCACGCCGTCGTCGTCGATGTCGAAGACCCCGGGGGCCCAGAACTGGCAGTTCCCCGAGCCCATGCAGAGCTCCCGGTCGACGGTGATGCGCACGGTCACGCCCGGCAGCCTACGCCACGGGGGCGGCGCCGACCGCGGCCGGCTCAGGCCGACAGCTCGAGGAAGCGCTCGTAGCGCGCCCCCATCGCGTCGACCCAGGCGACGTCGGGCTCGACCGTGGTCCCGGACCGGGCCCAGCGGCGGCCCTCGGTCATCGCGGTGGGCGCCTCGAGCCCCGGCGGCGATGCGGGCGAGCCACGCCGACCCGAGCGCGCCGCCCTCGGGCACGGCCACGCACTCGACCGGGAGGCCGGTCGCGTCGGCCAGGGCCTGACACCACTCGGGCACGCGGATCCCGCCGCCGGTGGCCACGATGCGCCGGGGCCGGACCCCGCCGTGGGTGCGGGCCGCGTCGAGGATCCGCCGGGTGACGAAGCCCGAGGCCTCGTAGGCGGCCCGGCGCACGGCGGCGCCGTCGTGGGTGAGGTCGAGGTCGGCGAGCACGGCCCGCCGGTCGGGGTCGTGCAGCGGCGCCCGCTCCCCGCGCGGGTAGGGCGCCCACACCGGCACCCGGTCGGGCCGGACCTCGCCCCCGACCGGGTCGCCCATGGCCCGGCGGGCCCAGTCGCAGAACAGGCCGCCCGCGTTGCTCGGTCCCCCGACCAGGAACTTGCCCGCGGCGGTGTGCGGGATCGTCCAGTAGCCCGGCACCTCGGCCGGCGTCGGGCTGACCGCCCAGACGATGAGGGTGGTCCCGAGGATCACGAGCACGTCGCCGTCGTGGTCGGCGCCGGCCACGAGCTGCTCGGCGAACGCGTCGATGCACCCCGAGGCGAGCGCGGGCCCGTCGCCGTCGATCCGGCCGCACTCCCATCCGGTCGGGACGAGGCGGGGGAACTGCTCGACCCGGGCGCCGATCTCCTCCACCAGGGCGGCGTCCCACCCGGTGAAGTCGAACAGGGGCGCCGCGGTGGCGGCGGTCGAGGTGTCGAGCGCGGCCGTGCCGCACAGGGCGTGGTTCGCCACCGCCTGCGCGGGCCAGAGGCCCGTCGCCGCCGGCGCCTCGCCCAGCAGCCAGCGGGCGAAGTTGCGCAGCTCGCCGGTCTCGGCCGGGCTGCCCGTGGACTGCCCGGGGGCGCGCCCGCGCTCGTCGCCGTAGAGCAGGCCCACGGTCAGCGGCTGCCCGGCGGCGTCGACCGCCGCGAGCGACGGGACCATCGCCGCGACGCTGACCCCTCGGATCCGGTCGCGGGACACCTCGCCCTCGATCGCCGCGCGCGCGGCGCGGGGTCCCCGGCGCCAGGCGACGTCGACGTCGTGCTCGAAGCGACCCGGGCTCGGCACCCGGAACGGGTGCGCGACCCGGGCCCGGGCGACGACGGTGCCGTCGTCGGTCGCGGCGACCGCCTTGACCGAGGACGTGCCGATGTCGATGCCGACGGTGACGGGTGCCGCCGCACCCGGATCGGTGGTCATGACGGTTGCGCTCCTTCGTCCGGCGCGGGCTCAGTCGCCCTCGGCCCCGGGGTCGGCGACCCCGGTCCCGACGATCCCGAGCACGGCGTCGTGCAGGTGCCCGTTGGTGGTCACGGCGTTCCCGCCGTCGGCCCGGCGGACCCCGGCGCGGTCGGTCACCCGCCCGCCGGCCTCCTCCACGATCGGGACGAGGGCGGCGACGTCCCACACCGAGAGCACCGGCTCGAACATCACGTCGGCCACGCCCTCGGCCACGAGCACGTGACCCCAGAAGTCGCCGAACCCGCGGCGGTCCCAGACCTGGCGCGTGAGCGCGACGAACTCGGGGCCGGCGTCGAAGAACTCGTACGACAGGCAGTCGGCGTGGCACAGCAGGGCGTCCTCCAGCCCGGTGACGCCCGAGACCCGGATTGGCTCGCCGTTCGCGAAGGCGCCGCCGCCCCGGGTCGCCCACCACCGGCGGCCGAGCGCGGGGGCCGAGACCATCCCGAGGACGAGGTCGCCCTCGACCTCGAGCGCGAGGAGCGTGGCCCACGGCGGCGCACCCCGCAGGAACGACTTCGTGCCGTCGATCGGGTCCACGATCCAGCGGCGGGCACCCGAGCCCGTGGCCCCGAACTCCTCGCCGACGATCCCGTCGTCGGGTCGGGCCCGGCCGAGCATCGCCCGCACGGTCTCCTCCACCGCGTGGTCGGCCTCGGTGACCGGGGTCCGGTCGGGCTTGGTCCGCACCGCGAGGTCGCGCGCCCGGAACCGGGCCGTGGTGATCGCGTCGGCGGCGTCCGCGAGCGCGACCGCCAGCTCCAGGTCGGCGGTGAGGTCGGGGGACGGAGTCACGGGATGCGGGGGCGACGTCGGGGGATCGCCGCGGCTCAGCCGCGGACCTCGATCACGGTCGCCGAGCCCATGCCGCCCCCGGCGCACATCGACGCCACCCCGATGCCGCCGCCCCGGCGTCGCAGCTCGTGGACCAGGGTGATGACCATGCGGGCACCGGTCGCGCCGACCGGGTGCCCGAGGCCGATGCCGCTGCCGTTCACGTTGACGATCTCGTGGGGCAGGCCGAGGATCCGGCTGCTGGCCACGGCCATCGACGCGAACGCCTCGTTGATCTCGGCCAGCGCGACGTCGGCCGTCGTGAGCCCGGCCCGCTCCAGCGCCTTGGGCACGGCCACGGTCGGCCCGAGCCCGGTCTCGGCGGGCGGGACCCCGGCCGAGGCCCACGAGCGCACCACCGCGAGCGGCTCGATGCCGTGCGCCGCCGCGAACTCGGCGTCGCAGAGCACGAGGGCACCGGCGGCGTCGTTGAGTCCCGACGCGTTGCCGGCGGTGATCGAGAAGCCGGGGATCTCGGGGTGCAGCGGCGCGAGCGCGGCGAGCCGCTCGGGCGTGGTGTCACGCCGGGGGTGCTCGTCGACGTCGAAGACCCGGGTCTCGCCCTTGCCGACCTTGACCTCCACCCCGAAGATCTCGTCGCGGAACCGGCCCTCGTCGGTCGCGGCGATGGCTCGGCGGTGGGAGTGGTACGCCCACTCGTCCTGCTCCTCGCGCGTGATCCCGCACTGCACGGCGGTGTTCCACCCGACCGTGATCGACATGTCGCGGTTGGGGGCGTCGGGCGTCTCGCGGTGGCTGGGCGACAGCCAGGGCTCCACCCCGCTGTAGGCGCCCTTCAGCTTGCGGAACACCTGGGGCGACCGGGTGATGCTCTCGGTGCCCCCCGCGATCACCACGCGGTCCATGCCGGCCATGATCCCGGCGGCCGCGGTCTGGACCGAGGCCAGGCTGGTCGCGCAGTGCCGGTTGTGGGCGAGCCCGGGGACGTGGGTGAGCCCGAGCTCGAGGGCCACGTAGCGGGCGATGTCGCCCCCACCCTGGAGCACCTCGCCGAGGACGATGTCGTCGACCTCCTCGGCCGGGATGCCCGACCGCTTCAGGGCCTCGCCCACCGCGAACTGGGCCAGGTCGAAGGCGTCGTGGTCGGCGAGGGAGCCGCGACGGGCGGTGGCCACGGCGGTGCGCGTGGCGGCGACGATGACGGCGTCTCCCATGGCGGGACTCCTCGGGTCGGTGGACCCGGCCGGGTGCGACGGACCGCGGCCGACGGGACGGGACTGGACGGGACGGGACTGGACGGGACTGGACGGGACGGCCGCAGCGTAGCGAGCCGCCCGACCGGGCACCCGGGACCGGCGGCGTCCCGGCCGCGGCGACTAGGTTGCCCGCACCGGCCGCACGAACGGCCGCACGAGCAGGGGGATCCCGTGGCACTGACCGAGCTGAAGGGCCAGAACACCGGCACGACCAGGGTCGTGGTCGAGCGCGGACCCGTCCGGGTGTTCGCCGGCGCGCTCCTCGACGACGACCCCGTCTACCGCCAGGACGAGCCCGGCGGCCCGGTGCCCCCGACCTTCCCCTTCGTGATGCCGTTCTGGGGCTCGCTCGGCACCGGCGGCGCCGCCGGCCTCCCGGTCGAGAAGTTGCGGGGTCCGGGCCGGGCCATCCTCCACGGGGAGCAGGAGTTCGTCTTCACCCGCATGCCTCGGGTCGGCGACGTGCTCGACGGCACCACCACCATCACCGACGTGTACGAGAAGGAGCGCTCGAACGGCGGGAAGATGGAGTTCTACGTCTCCGAGACCGACTGGCGTGACGCCGCCACCGGCGAGCCGGTCGTGAAGTCGGTCTTCACGATGATCGTCAACGTGCGCCCGCCCAAGCAGGATTGAGCGGCACCCCGATCGAGCCCGACGCCACCCCGGACGCCACCCCGGACGCCGCGCCGGACGCCGCGCCCCGGGGCGAGACCGTCCGTCACCCCTTCGGCAACTACCGACGCCGGATCCGCCTCGTCAACCTCGACGACCGGACCACGGTGGCCGGCCTCGAGGACGACTTCCACCACTTCATCGTGACCCTGCACCACGACGGCACCACGGTCGTGCGCTTCGGGACCGAGGCCACCCGGTGGCCGTGGACGACCTGTCCCGACGCGGGCGCCCGCCTCGCCGAGCTCGTCGGGATGCCGCTGTCGCCCCGATGCCTCGCCGTCGGCGACGTGACCAACCCCCGACTCCAGTGCACCCACCAGTTCGACCTCGCGGGGCTGGCCGTCGCCCACGCCACCCGGGACGAGGTCGTGCGCCAGTACGACGTCACGGTGCCCTTCGGCGCGCAGTCCGGCGGGCCGGTGCCCGTCCACCTCCGACGCGACGGCGAGGCACTGCTGACCTGGACCCTCGACGGGCACGCCTGCGTCGATCCGGAGCCCTACGCGAGCGCACCGTGGCGGGGTGGCTTCCTCAAGTGGGCCGACGAGACCCTCGACCCCGACGCCGCCGAGGCCGCGGCCGTGCTCCGGCGGGCCTGCGACATCAGCCTCGGACGCGGCGCCGACCTCGAGCGCTACCCCCGCGCCGACCAGCTCGCGATGGGCCCGAGCGGCGTCTGCTACACGTTCCAGCCCGAGATCGCCGCGGTGAGCCTCCGCCAGATCGGCACGATCCGGGACTGGGACGGCCGCGTCGACGAGATGCTCGCCGACGGCCCCACTCCCCCGTCGCCGTCACCGTCACCGGCGCTCGCCCCGCCACCCCGGCCCGCGGACACCGACGAAGGATGATCCCGTGCACCTGACCCTCCTCCTCGACATGGCCGCGTCGGGCTTCGACGACCGGGTCGCGTTCGGGCCCCGCGCCGGCGGCGTGACCTATGCCGGGCTCCGGGCCCGGGCCGAGACCGGCGCCGCGGCGCTCCGGGCCGCCGGCGTCGAGCACCTGGTCTACGTCGCGACCAACGGCCCCGAGTTCCCGGTCGCGCTGTTCGCCGCCGCCCGGGCCGGGATCCCGTTGGTGCCGGTCAACTACCGGCTCGGGCGCGACCAGCTCCACGAGCTGCTGGCCGGGCACCCCTCTGCACTCGTGGTGGTCGAGGAGGAGATGCGCGACCTCGTGGGGGACGCCGGTGCGGTGCGGATGAGCCCGTCGGAGTGGATGGCCGCCACCGACCCCGCCCGCGGGGGCGATCCGGGACCCGAGCCGTTCGACCCCGACGCCGTCGCGCTGCTCCTCTACACCTCGGGCACGACCGCGGCGCCCAAGGCCGCCGTCCTGCGCCACCGCCACCTCACCGCCTACGTGATGACCACGGTCGAGTTCGCCTCGGCCGACGACGACGCCGCCAGCCTGGTGAGCGTGCCGCCGTACCACATCGCGGGCGTGTCGAACACGCTGTCGAACCTCTACGCCGGCCGGCGCGTCGTGCACCTCACGACGTTCACGCCGCAGTCGTGGCTCGGGACCGTGCGGGCCGAGGGCATCACCCACGCGCTCGTGGTGCCCACCATGCTCGCCCGCGTCGTGGAGCACCTCGACGAGATCGGGGCACCCGACGCCGCGGTCCCCACGCTCCGGTCGCTCGCCTACGGCGGCGCGCCCATGCCCGGCCGGATCATCGAGCGGGCCCTCGCGCTGCTGCCCACGACCGACTTCGTCAACGCCTACGGCCTCACCGAGACCAGCTCCACCGTCGCGGTGCTCGGGCCCGCCAACCACCGCGAGGCGGCGGCCAGCGCCGACCCGGCGGTCCGGGCCCGGCTGGGTTCGGCCGGGCGCCTGGTGCCCGGGGTCGAGGCCGAGGTCCGCGACCCGTTCGGGGATCCCGTGGCCCCCGGCGAGGTCGGCGAGCTGTACCTGCGGGGCGACCAGATCTCGGGCGAGTACCTCGGGCGGGACTCGGCCTGCGACGCCGCCGGCTGGTTCGCCACGCGCGACCGCGCTCGGATCGACCCCGACGGCTTCCTGTTCATCGAGGGCCGGGCCGACGACACCATCATCCGGGGCGGCGAGAACGTCGCGCCGGCCGAGATCGAGGAGGTCCTGCGGGGTCATCCCGGGATCGCCGACGTCGCCGTCTTCGGGCTGCCCGACGAGGAGTGGGGTCAGGTCATCGCCGCCGTCGTCGTCGCCCGCCCCGGGCAGACCCTCGACGCCGCCGGCGTGCAGGCGTTCGCCCGGGCGCACCTCCGCTCGTCGAAGACCCCCGACGTGGTGGCCTTCCGGGCCGAGCTCCCCCACACCGAGACCGGCAAGCTGCTGCGCCGGGTCCTGCAGGCCGAGCTGGCCGCGGGCGACTGAGCCCGGGCGGTCAGCCCCCGAGCCCGAAGTCGTCGGCGAAGCGGCGCATCCCGTCGATCGCCTCCCGGGCCCGCTCCCACGGCGCGAACACCATGCGGGTGACCCCGAGGTCCTCCCAGCGCCGGGCGTCGTCGGGGGTGGCGACCCGTCCGCCCAGGCAGAACTGGAACCCGGCGGGGTCGCGCCCCTCCGCCGCGAGCAGCTCGCGCAGGCGGGCGATCTGGGCGGCGCCGGACTCGAAGTCGTGGTGCATGCCGAGCCAGCCGTCGCCGAGCCGGGCCGCCCGCCGGAGCGCGGCACCGCTCTCGCCCCCGACCAGGATCGGCGGCCACGGCTGCTGCACCGGCTTGGGCACGAACACCGCCCCCTCGAACGAGAAGAACTCGCCGTGGTGGGTGACCTCGTCCTCGGTCCAGAGCCGGGTGCAGACCTCGATGCACTCGTCCACCCGACGGCCCCGGGTCGCGAAGTCGAGCTCGGCGGCCACCCACTCCTCCTCGAGCCAGCTCGCGCCGATGCCGAACTCGAAGCGGCCGCCCGAGACGATGTCCAGGGTCTGGACCGCGCGCGCGGTGACGAAGGGGTGGCGCAGCCCGACGTTGTACACGTGGGTGCCGAAGCGGATGCGCTCGGTGCGACCCGCCAGGTAGGCGAGGTAGGCGAACGCGTCGAAGATCGGGGTGGTCGGGGGCACCGGCGGGTGCGTCTCGCCCGGGTGGGGCGAGCGGCTCATCCGAGTGGTGAACATCAGGTGCTCGGGCAGCCACACCGACTCGAACCCGAGGCGCTCGGCCTCGACCGCGATGTCCGCGAAGAACTTGGCGTTGGCGGACCCGAGCGCGATCCCGTACTTCACGACGTCCTCCACGTCCCGGCGTCGGCGCGGATCCAGCCCGCCGCCGCGGTGTTGCCCCCGTCGACGTGCACGGTGGTCCCGGTCACGAACCGGCTCAGGTCGCTCGCCAGGTAGATCGCTGCGCCGGCGACGTCGTCGACGTGCCCCTCGACGGGCAACGGCGTGTGCACCGGCAGCGGACCCGCCCCGGAGATCCCCGGCGTGGGGATCACGTCGGGCGCGATGCAGTTGACCCGGATCATCCGGTCGCCGAACTCGAGCGCCAGGCTCTTGGACAGGCTGAACACCCCCGCCTTCATCGCGCTGTAGACCGCGTAGTTGGGACCGGCCCGGTGGGCCTCGATCGACGTGATGTTGATGATCGACCCTCCGGTCACGGGCACGTGCGGGACCACCGCCCGGGTGACGTTGGTGACGCTGGTGAAGTTCTCGCGGATCAGGGCGTCCTGACCCTTGTCGTTGACGTCGAGGAACGAGGCGTGGAACCCGCCCCCGGCGTTGTTCACCAGCACGTCGATGCGCCCGGCCGCGGCCCCGACCCCAGCGACGTACTCACGCACGGCGTCGCCGTCGCGGACGTCGAGGATCCCGGGCCAGGCCCGCCGTCCGGCGGCCTCGATCGCGGCGACGGTGACGGCGAGGTTCTCGGCGTCGCGGTCGCACACCGCGACGTCGGCACCGAAGCGGGCGAACGCCACTGCGATCGCGGCACCGATGCCCACGGCGGCGCCGGTGACGACGGCGACGCGGTCGGTGAGGAGCACGGCACCCGGCTCGAGGGTCATGGCGCGCTCAGTCGAAGAGGTCGGGCTGCTCACGCGTGATCTTGGCGTAGAGCGGCTGGAAGGAGAAGTGGCCGGCGATGTGCGAGCCCACCTGCGTGGCGGTGAGGGCCGCGTTGGCGGGGTCGATCAGCACCG
>CAIUKV010000145.1 GCA_903899845.1 uncultured Actinomycetes bacterium | reverse complement strand
GACGCGTGTCCGTGGTGGTCGCGGAAGTACACGGCCGAGTACGCGAACACGAGGGCCCCGATCCCGGTCACGACGACCGCCATGAACCAGGCGAAGCCGTCGAGCCGGAAGGCGAAGCTCAGCCCGAGCGCCGGAACCCACGCGACCGTCTCGGACCGCACGTCGCCGTCGAGGACGCTCGGGGCGAGCGCGATCAGCACGACGAGCGCGGCGGCGAGCGTGCACGCGCCGACGCGGAAGCCCCCGAGCCCCACCCGTCGGCCGGGCAGGAGGAGCGCGACGGCCACGACCACCGGCACCAGGACGAGCGCGAGCATCAGCACCGGGGTCGCTCCTGGGCTGCCTCCCGGACCGGGTCCATTCAGGCGGGCTGCTCGATCACGTCGACGGGCGTGAGGTCCCGGTGGTCGTCGACCCGCTCGTCGCCGAAGGGCCGATGCCCGTCGGCCACCCGGTCGAGGGCGCGAAGCAGCAGGCGCCGGGCGTGGATGATCGCGACGTCGCTGCTCGACAGGTGCTCACGGGTCCGGTCGGCGATCGGGCCCATGCTCACCTGGGTGATGATGTCCTCCTGGAGGAGGTTGCCGGTGAAGCCGCTGAAGTGGCCGGCGGCCATGGCCGGGCGGTTCTGGCCCCAGTGGGCGTCACGGCCCCCCGAGAAGCCGCCGAAGTCCTCGGGGTCGAAGGGACGGTCCCCCACCAGCGGGCGCTGGGCCTCGGGGACGTCGAGGTAGGTGCCGTCGTGCAGGTCGGGACCGTCGGACCAGAGTCCGAAGAAGAGCACGTGGTGATGGTCGTCGACCGGTGAGACGATGAAGATCGTGCCGTCGACGTTGGCCGCGCGGTTGCCCGGCACCAGGCTCACGAGCGGCGCGACCCAGCGCGTGGTCCGGACGTAGGTGCCCCCGTCGGGAAGCGGGCGCAGGGCGATGGCGTCGAGGCCGTGCGGACCGGTCTCGACGTCGTAGCGGGGAGCGAGCAGGTCGAGCGCCTGCCCGATCGTCCCCGACGACGCCTTGGCCTGGATCGCCTGGATGTACGCGCGGTGGAGCGTGCCCACGTGGGCGGTGTCGAGGGTGGCCTCCACGCCCTGGAGCCAGTTGCAGTCCACCGGGGTCGCGGTGATCCAGACCTGGCGCTCCGTCCGGTCGTCGTAGGGCAGGTGGGGGAAGGGCGGGGCCGGGTCGGCACCGAGCCAGACCCACAGGAGCCCGCCGGCGTCGACGGTCGGGTAGGCCCGGGTCCGGACCTTGGCCGCGAACGCCTCGGCGTTGGGGTGGTGGGTCGGGGCGTCGACCACCTGACCGGTGGCGTCGATGCGCCACCAGTGGAAGATGCAGGTCAGGGCGCAGTCCTCGTTGCGGGCGAGCACCAGCGACGTGCTGCGGTGCGGGCACCCCTCGTCGAGGAAGCCGAGCCGGCCCTGGGTGTCCCGGAACGCCACGTAGTCGGTGCCCAGCAGCCGCACCCGTCGGGGGGGACCGTCGGCGACCAGGGACCGGCTCAGGCAGGCCGGGATCCAGCAATGGTCCCGGATCAGCCGGCCCATGGGGGCGTCGCCTTCGATCCGGGTGATCGCCTCGTTCTGCTCGCGCGTCAGCATCCCCCCATCCTGGGCCATCCCGGCCCCCCGGGACAATGCGGGGCCGGTCGGCTCCCGGCGCGGCGGTCAGGACGGCGTCAGCGTCGGAAGCGGGCCCGGACCGCCCGGGGGACCCGGGCGGGCTCCCGCAGCGTGCGCCGCCACCGCTCCCGCCGGTTGGCCCGGGCGAGCGCGTCCAGCTCGGCCGCGAGGTCGAGGCGGGCGACCGCCTCGTCGAGGCGGGCGGCCGCCACGGCGTGGAGCGCCGTGTCGAACCGGTTGCGCGCCACGAAGTCGTCGATCACCGCCGACGCGGCACCTTCCTGGGTCAGGGCGGGCGCGCCCCGGTTCGTCGTCTCGTACGGGAACGGCGCGACACCGAGCGCGCGCGCGATCACCAGGAGGCTCTCGTCGAACTGCTCGGTGACGCCCACGGCGAGGCCGTGGGCGACGAGGTTGGCGCAGGCGTCGTCGCACATCGTCGCGGTCACCCGCCCGGTGAGGTCGCCCCGTCCCGGCGTCACCCAGCGCCGG
>CAIUKV010000144.1 GCA_903899845.1 uncultured Actinomycetes bacterium | reverse complement strand
CGGGGCTCAGGCCCCCATCGAGCCGGGGCTCAGGCCCCCATCGAGCCGGGGCTCAGGCCCCCATCGAGCCGGGGCTCAGGCCCCCATCGAGCCGGGGCTCAGGCCCCCATCGAGCCGGGGCTCAGGCCCCCATGGCGTGGTACCCGCCGTCGACGTGCACGATCTCCCCGGTGGTGGCCGGGAAGAAGTCGCTGAGCAGCGCCACGGTGGCCCGGGCCACCGGCTCGGGGTCCTTGAGGTCCCAGCCCAGCGGCGCCCGGGTGGTCCAGGCGTCCTCGAACTGCTCGAACCCCGGGATGCTCTTGGCCGCCATCGTGCGCACCGGCCCGGCCGCGACCAGGTTGACCCGGATGCCCTTCGGCCCGAGGTCGCGGGCGAGGTAGCGGGCGGTCGACTCGAACGCCGACTTGGCCACCCCCATCCAGTCGTAGACCGGCCAGGCCACGGTGTTGTCGAAGTCGAGGCCGACCACCGCGCCGCCCCGCTCCATGAGGGGGAGGGCGGCCACCGCGAGGGCCTTGAGCGAGTACGCCGACACCTGCAGCGCCACCGCGACGTCCTCCCAGGGCGCGTCGAGGAAGCCGCCGCCCAGGCAGGTGGCCGGGGCGAACCCGATCGCGTGGACCACGCCGTCGAGCCGGCCCCCGACCCGTCCGGCCAGGGCCTCGAGGTCGGCGGGCTGGGTGACGTCGAGCTCCACCACCTCCGGGGCCGCGGGCAGGCGGCGGGCGGACCGCTCGGTGAGGCTCATGATCCGCCCGAACGACGACAGCACCACCTCGGCCCCCTGCTCCTGGGCGCAGCGGGCGACCGCGAACGCGATCGACTCGGTGTTGAGGACGCCGGTCACGAGAATGCGCTTGCCGTCGAGCAGCATGGTCCCTCCTGGGTCGGGCGGGAGCCTAACGGTGGGTCGGGGCGGGCCCGATCACCACTCCGGCGGGCTCACAGCGGGGTGTTGGCGTGCGGGCGGGGCCGACCGAGCTCCCGCTTCGTGTCGAGCTGGCGGAGCACGTCGATCAGGACGCGGCGGGTGTCGGCGGCGTCGATCACCGCGTCGACGTAGCCCCGCTCGGCGGCCACGTAGGGGTTGGAGAAGCGGGCCTGGTACTCGGCCTCCCGCTCGTCCTGGGCCCGGGCGCGCGCCGCGGGATCGGCGATCGCGGCGAGCTCGCGGCCCGAGAGGATCTGCACCGCCCCGGGCGCACCCATCACCGCGATCTCGGCCCCGGGCCAGGCCCCGCACCAGTCGTTGCCCATGCCCTTGGAGTCCATGACGATGTAGGCGCCGCCGTAGGCCTTGCGCAGCACCACGCAGCAGCGCGGGACGGTGGCGGCGGCGTAGGCGTGGACCAGCTCGGCCCCGTGGCGGATCATGCCCCGCCACTCGAGGTCCTTGCCCGGCTCGAACCCGGGCGTGTCGACGAAGGTCACGAGCGGCACGTTGGCACCGTCGCACCACTGCACGAAGCGGGCCGCCTTCTCCGAGGCCTCGATGTCGAGGGTGCCGGCCCGCTGCTGGGGCTGGTTGGCCACGACCCCCACGGTGCGGCCCCCGAGCCGGGCGAGGGCGGTCACGAGGTTCGGGGCGTGGCGGGCCCACAGCTCGAGGCGGCTGTCGGCGTCGACGACGTCGTCGATCACCCGGCGCACGTCGTAGGACGCCGTGGGCAGCGCGGGCACGGTCGCCGCGGCGACGCGGCACGGGCGGTCGGGGGGGTCGTCGGTGGGCCACACCGGGGGGTCGTCGAGATGGTGGCCGGGGAGGTAGTCGAGCACAGCCCAGGCCAGGGCGACGGCCTCGGCCTCGTCGGGCGCGACCAACGCGGCGACCCCGCTGCGCCGGTCGTGCACGGCGCTGCCTCCGAGGGCCTGAGGTTCGATCGCGATGCCGGTGAATGCGCGCACCGTGTCGGGGCCGCTCACGTAGGCGAACGCCTCGTCGGTCATGATCACGACGTCGGCGAGCCCGAGGAGCAGCGCGGGCCCGCTCAGGCACGGCCCGGTCACGACGAGCACGGTCGGGACCACCCCGGACGCCGCGGCCAGGGCCCTCGCCACCCTGCCCCAGGCGTGCAGGGAGGCCACCCCGGCCCGGACGTCGGCCCCGGACGAGGCGATCGTGCCGACGACGGGGACCCCGAGATCGGCGGCCTGGCGGATCGCCCGCTCGAGCACCGCTCCCTCGGCCGGACCGATCGCGCCGACGTGGGGCCCGCCCTCGATGCGGAACGAGGCGACCGGACGGCCGTCGGGGGCCCGGGTCAGCCGGGCCGCCGCAACGGCGCTGCGCCGGCCGACCAGGGGGGTGGTGGGTCCGCTCACCCCACGCGTCGCAGCACCAGCGACGCGTTGTGCCCGCCGAACCCGAAGGAGTTCGAGATCGCCGGACGGTCGGAGATCGTGCGCTCCTCGCCGTGCACGACGTCGAGGTCGATGCCGGGCCCGATCGTGGTGAGGTTCGCGGTGGGGGGCAGGACCCGGTCGCGCAGCGCGAGCAGGGAGATGACGGCCTCGGCCGCCCCGGCACCTCCGATCATGTGCCCGAGCACCCCCTTGGGCGCGGTCACGGGCGGGGCGGCGTCACCGAACACCTTGCGGATCGCCTCGGCCTCGGCCGCGTCGTTCAGCTCGGTGGAGGTCCCGTGCGCGTTGATGTGGCCGATCTCGGCGGGCTCGATCCCGGCGTCCTCGAGTGCGAGCTGCATGCAGCGGGCCGCGCCCGCGCCCCCGGGCGACGGCGCGGTGATGTGGTACGCGTCGGCGTTCCGGCCGTACCCCGCGATCTCGCCGTGGATCTCGGCGCCGCGCGCGAGGGCCCGGGCCAGGGGCTCGAGCACGAAGAAGGCCGCCCCCTCGGCGATGACGAATCCGTCGCGGGCGACGTCGAACGGACGCGAGGCGGCGGTGGGGTCGTCGTTGCGCTTGCTCAGCGCGCCCATCCGGGCGAACGCGGCGACGGTCACCGCGGTGAACGCCTCGGTGCCCCCGGCGACGACGACGTCGGACGTGCCGTCGCGGATGAGCCGGGCGCCCTCGCCGATCGCGTTGGTGCCGGCCGCGCAGGCGGTGGACACGCAGAACGCCGGTCCGGTGAAGCCGTAGCGCATCGAGATCACCCCCGCCGTGGCGTTGGGCATCATCATCGGCACGAAGAACGGGCTGACCCGCGACGGCCCCTTCTCGTAGAAGATGTGGCAGTTCTCCTCGAGGGTGGTGAGCCCACCCACCCCGGTGGCCGCCACGACCGCGCAGCGCTCCGGATCGGCGTCGAGCTCCCCGGCGTGGGCGATGGCGTCGGCGGCGGCCGCGAACCCGAGATGGGTCACCCGGTCCTGACGCCGCACCTCCTTGGGCCCGAAGTACGGGACCGGGTCGAAGTCGCGCACCTGGCCCGCGAACCGGACCTCGAGCGGCGACGCGTCGAAGAACTCGATCGGGGAGGCCAAGGAACGCCCGGCCCGCATGGCCGCCCAGACCGCGTCGAGGTCGGTGCCGGCGGGGCACTTGATCCCCATTCCGGTCACGGCGATCCGGGGACGACCCCGGTGGTCGAGCAGCTCCTCGCTCATTGCTTCCGCTCCTGCGCGACGGGGCCGTTCAGGACTTGGCGGCGACCTTGGCCAGGACGAGGTCCACGGCCTGGCCGACGGTGGCGACGTTCTCGAGCTCCTCCTCGGGCACCGAGATGTCGAAGCGCTCCTCGAGGCCCATGACGAACTCGACCAGGTCGAGGCTGTCGGCGTCGAGGTCCTCCTTGAACCGGGCCGCCTCCGTGACCTGGTCGGCCTCCACGCTCAGGACCTCGACCGCGACCTCGCTCAGCGCTGCCAGGACTTCAGCCCGCTCCATCGTTGCGTCTCCTTGGGTGCTCGGGTTGGGTGCTCGGGACCGGTGGCCGGGGCCGGGAGGCCCCCGGAGCCCCCGGGTGGGGTCAGGTGGAACTCGGTGCCCAGGGTGGCACAGATCTTGTCAGTGTCCCATGCCGAGACCGCCATCCACCGGCACCAGGGCCCCGGTGACGTAGGCGGCGGCGTCGGAGCACAGGAAGGCGACCACGGCGGCGACCTCCTCGGGGGTCCCGAGGCGGCCCAGGGGGACGGTGGCCTCCATGGCCGCCCGCCACTCGCCGGGGAGGCCGTCGGTCATCGCGGTGACGATCGGTCCGGGTGCCACCACGTTGCAGGTGACGTTGCGGGAGGCCAGCTCCCGGGCCACGGCACGCGACAGGCCGAGCAGCCCCGCCTTGGCCGCCGAGTAGTTGGCCTGGCCGGGTGCGCCGAGGTGGCCGCTCACGGACGACACGTTGACGATCCGGCCGAAGCGGGCCCGCATCATCTTCGGGGTGGCCCGGCGGATGGTGTGGAAGGCCCCGCCGAGGTTGGTGTCGAGGACGGCGGCCCACTGGTCGTCGCTCATGCGGGCGAGGAGGCCGTCGCGGGTGATGCCGGCGTTGTTGACCAGGATCTCGACCGGACCGAGCTCGGCCTCGACCGCCGTGAAGGCGGCATCGACCGCGGCGGCGTCGGCGACGTCGATGCCGACCGTCATGCCGGTGCGCCCGGTCGCGGTGACCATCGCCAGGGTCTCGGCGCCCCCGGCGGCGTCGCCGCCGAAGCCGACGGCGACCCGGCAGCCTGCGTGCGCCAGGGCGACGGCGACGGCGCGACCGATCCCGCGCGACGCGCCGGTGACCAGTGCGACCCGGCCCGGCGTCGCGTCCGCGGGGGGCGCGGCGCTCACGCCTGACCCCACCGCAGCACGGCCGACGCCCACGACATGCCCGCCCCGAAGCCGCTCATCAGCAGCAGGTCACCGTCGCGCAGGCGCCCGGCATCGGCCGCCTCGGCCATGGCGAGCGGGATCGACGCCGCCGAGGTGTTGCCGAACCGGTCGATGTTGACGATGGTGCGGTCGCGGTCGATCCCGAGGCGGCTCGCCGCGGCCTCGATGATGCGCAGGTTGGCCTGGTGGGGGATGAACCAGTCGATGTCGGCGGTGGTGACGCCCGCGCGCTCGAGGGCGAGGTTGGCGGAGTCGACCACGGCCCGCACCGCCCGGCGGAAGACCTCCTGGCCCTGCATCTTGATGTACTGCAGGCCCTCGTCGATGGTGTCGGGCGTGGCGGGCATGCGGCTCCCACCGGCGGGGATGCCGATCAGGTAGGCCGCCGAGCCGTCGCAGCCGGTGTCCCAGCCGAGGATGCCCGGACCGTCATCGTCCGCCGGGGCGAGCACCACCGCGGCGGCCCCGTCGCCGAAGAGGATGCAGGTGCCGCGGTCGCGGGGGTCCACCACGCGCGACAGGGTCTCGGCGCCCACCACCAGGACGCGGCGCAGGTGCCCGGCCTGGAGCAGGGCCGACCCGGTGATGATCCCGTAGATGAACCCGGCGCAGCCCACGTTGAGGTCGAAGGAGCCGCAGCGGAGCCCGAGCCCGTCGCCGACGAACGCCCCGGTGTGGGGGATCGGCTGCTCGGGGGTGGCCGTGGCCACGAGGAGCAGGTCGATGTCGTCGGGGGTGCAGCCGGCCCGCTTGATCGCGGCGGCGCCCGCGGCGACGGCCAGGCTCGCCGTGGTCTCGTCGTCGGCCGCGACGCGGCGCTCGCGGATCCCGGTGCGCTCGAGGATCCAGGCGTCGGTGGTCTCCACCCGGGCCTCGAGGTCGGCGTTGGTCAGCCGCCCGTCGGGCACGGCGGCGCCCCAGCCCGCGATGCAGGTGCGCATCAGACGCGGAGCCAGGCGATCGGCTGCCCCTCGCGGATGCGCTCGCCGGGGCGGGCGAGCATGCCGACCAGCCGCCCGGCGAACGGGCTGGCGACCGGCGTCGAGGTCCCGGGTCCTTCCAGCACGCCGACAGTCTGGCCTGCGGTGACGTGGGGGTCCGTACCCAGGTCCACGGGCCGGAAGGTTCCGACCGTCGGGGCGACGATCATGCGCTCGGGGACGAGGAGGACCTCGCCCGGGCCGATGTGGGACTCCATCAGGCGACCTCGGAGATGACGGGGACGTCGTCGGGGGTGGCGACGTTGCGGACGGGGACGTCGGGCACGGTGCGCTTGGCCAGCCCGGCGATCATCGAGCCGTGACCGACCTCGAGCATGGAGGTGGCACCGAGCCCGGCGATGGTCTCGAGGGTCGTACGCCAGCGCACCGGGACGCGCACGTGCTCGGGGAGGCGTTCCCGCCAGCCGTCGCCGTCGGCGTACGGCGCGCCGTCGTGGTTCGAGACCACCGGCGCGCTCGGCGCACGGAGCACGACGGTGGCGAGCTCGGCGGTGAGCACCGCGCTCGCGGGGTCCATGAGCGGGGTGTGGAAGGCCCCGCCCACGTTGAGGGGCGTGGCCCGCTTGACCCCGAGCTCCTTGGCCCGGGCCATGCCCGCCTCGACCCCGATCGGGGTGCCGGCGATGACGACCTGCCCGGGGGCGTTGTCGTTGGCGACCCAGCAGGCGTCGGGCGCGGCGGTGCAGGCGTCCTCGGCCTGGGCCACGGTCGCGCCGAGCAGCGCGGCCATCCGGCCCGGGTTCGCGTCGGCGGCGGCCTGGGTGCACTCGGCCCGACGCGCGGCGAAGCGCACCCCGACGTCGAGGGGCAGCACGCCGGCGGCGATCAGCGCGGTGACCTGCCCGAGCGAGTGCCCGGCGAAGGCGACCGGCGCGGGGACCGCGTCGCGCACGGCCTCCCACGCGACCAGTGAGGTCAACAGGACGGCGAGCTGTGCCTCGCGGGTCCGGGCGAGCTCGTCGGGGCCGGCGTCGAGGATCAGCGACGCGAGCGGCTCGCCGAACGCGGCCTCGGCCTCCTCGACCACCCGCCACGCCGGGTGGTCGCGCCACGGCGCGCCCATCCCCGGTTGCTGTGTCCCCTGTCCCGGGAACACGATCGCGACGCCAGTGGCCCCCACGCCCGCTCCACCCCTCTCTCGGTGACGGTTTGACCTGCGTTACCGGGAGGGGGTTACAGCAGAGTGGCCATTTACTGACCGGTAACTTGCCGGGGCGTGACATGCGTCCCGCTACGGTGCGGGCCATGGCCCACCCCGACTCCGAGGCGCTCGTGGCCCTGCTCCCGCACCGGCCCCCGTTCCGCTTCGTCGACGAGGTGGACGAGATCGATCCCGGCGGGATGGTCGTGGCCCGGTACCGCGTGACCGGGGCGGAGGACTTCCTCGCCGGCCACTTTCCCGGAAACCCGGTGTTCCCCGGGGTGATCCAGCTCGAGGCGATCGCCCAGACCGGGGCGATCGGGGTGCTGGCCCACGAGCGCTACGCCGGCCGGCTGCCGCTCTTCGGCGGGGTGGAGAAGGTCCGCTGGCGCCGGCTGGTCGGCCCCGGCGACGAGCTGCGCATGGCCGTCACCCTCGAGCGGCTCAGCGCGCGCGGGGGCTGGGGGGCCGGGCGGGCCACCGTGGGCGACGAGCTCGCCTGCGAGGCCCGCATCTTCTTCGCCATCGCCGGCTGAGGCGGGTGGCGCCGGGGGAGCCCCCGGCTGCCGGGGCCTCAGGATCCCGAGGGGCCCGGTGCGGAGGAGGGAGCGGCGTCGGGTCCGTCGTCCGGGTCCCCGTCGTCCGGGTCCCCGTCGTCCGGGTCCCCGTCGTCGGGGTCCCCGTCTTCGGGGAGCCCTGCGAGCTCGGCGAGGTCCGAGAGGTCCGACAGGTCCGACAGGTCGCCGGGCTCGCCGGGCTCGCCGGTCGCGGGTGGTCCGGGGGGCGCGTCGCGGCTCGGGGTCGTCGCGCCCAGGTCGGCGGCGACCCGGTCGGGGTCCTCGCCCAGGAGCAGTCGGGTCTCGACGTCGGGGGGCAGGGGGCTCTCGTCCCGGACGCTGCGCCAGGGGGCGAGCAGCGCCAGGAGCAGGGCCACCGCTGCGATCACCACGGCGCCTGCCGCCCAGACGAGGGTGTCCACGGCGGTGACGGTCACGGGCGGCAGGGTACCGGCGGTCTCGGGGTGGCGCCCGGCGTGCGCGATCCACCGTTTCGGGTGGGGAGTCCCCTACGATGCGCCGTCCAGACCCATGCCCGGTTTCCGACCCGGGCGCTCTCCGACGCAGGAAGACCCGAGTCCCCGAGATGTTGCGCAACCGAGACCCCCGGTCGCCCGGCTGGTACCGCGACCCGACCCGTCGGCACCAGTTCCGGGAGTGGGACGGAGATCGTTGGACCGAGCACGTGTCCGACGACGGCCAGCCCGGGATCGACCCGGTCCGGTCGACGGTGGTGGAGGAACTCTCGCGTTCGCGTGCGGGTCGGCGCTGGATCCACGTCTCGCACTGACCCGGTCCTGCACCGACCCGGCGCCGGGTCCGGTGCCCGAGGTGGGATTCGAACCCACACGCCCTTGCGGGCAGCGGATTTTGAGTCCGCCGTGTCTGCCGTTCCACCACTCGGGCCGATGGAGACCGGCAGGCTACCGGAGGGACCCCGCGTAGACTGCTGAGCCGTGACCCGCACGATCCTCCAGCGTCGGCTCGTCGACGTCAGCGACCGCCTCAAGCGCCTGCGCGCGGAGCTGGCGGTCACGGAGGAGCAGGTGGCCTTCCTCGAGGGCGAGGCCGAGGAGTTCCGGCTTCGGGCCCTGGTCTCCGAGACGCCCCTGGCCGACGCCGAGGCCCGCGACGCCCGCCAGCAGGCCGACACCATGACCCGGTACCGCGACGGGCTGCTCGTCCAGATCGGCCGGCTCCAGCAGGAGCTCGACGAGCTGCTCGACCGCATGGCGGCCGAGCTCGCCGGGCCCTGATCGGCGGGTCGACGCCCCGGTGACCGACCCGGCCCGACCCCGCATCGTGATCGCCGAGGACGAGGCCATCATCCGCCTCGACCTGCGCGAGATCCTGGAGGGCCAGGGCTACGAGGTGGTCGGGGAGGCGGGCCGGGGCGACGAGGCGGTCGAGCTGGTCCGTTCGCTGCGGCCCGACCTCGCCATCCTCGACGTCAAGATGCCCGGCCTCGACGGCATCAGCGCGGCGCGGATCATCACCGAGGAGCGTCTCGCGGCGGTGCTCGTGCTCACGGCGTTCTCGCAGCGCGACCTCGTGGAAGAGGCGCGCGACGCCGGTGCGCTGGCCTACCTCGTCAAGCCGTTCCAGGAGCGCGACCTCGTGCCCGCGATCGAGGTCGCGCTGGCCCGCCAGGCCGAACGGGTCGCGCTCGAGGTCGAGGTCGCGGACCTGAAGGAACGACTCGAGACCCGCAAGCTCACCGACCGGGCCAAGGGCGTCCTGATGGACGACCACGGGCTCTCCGAGGCCGCGGCGTGGCGGTTCCTCCAGACCGCGGCGATGAACGGCCGGACAGGGATCGCGACCGTGGCCCGGGCCGTGATCGCCGGGGATCTCGCCCCCGTCGCACCAGGGCCCGACTGATCCCGACGAGGCCACCGGGGAGGATGGTCCGGGCCTACGATCGACCCGATGCCGAAGCTGTTGCTGCTCGACGGCCACTCCCTCGCCTACCGCGCCTTCTACGCCCTGCCGCCCGACATGAGCACACCGTCGGGCACGGTCACCAACGCCGTCTTCGGGTTCACGTCGATGCTGGTCAAGATGCTCGCCGACGAGCACCCCGACCAGATCGCGGTGGTCTTCGACCCGCCGGGGCCGACGGTCCGCCACGGCATGGACCCCGAGTACAAGGCGGGTCGCAAGGAGACCCCGGAGCTGTTCCCGCCCCAGCTGCCCCTGATCCGGGAGGTGCTCGCCGCCGTCGGCATCCCGGTGGTCGAGGTGGCCGGCGTCGAGGCCGACGACGTCATCGCGACGCTGGCCACCCGGGCCGCCGACGCCGGCACCGACGTGGTGATCGTCACCGGTGACCGGGACTCCTACCAGCTCGTGCGCGACCCCCACATCCGGGTCCTCTACAACAAGCGCGGGGTGTCCGACTACGCCCGTTACGACGAGGCGGGCATCGCCGAGCGCACCGGGGTCACGCCCCGCCAGTACCCCGAGTACGCCGCGCTGCGGGGCGACTCGTCCGACAACCTGCCCGGCGTGCCCGGCATCGGCGAGAAGACCGCGGCGAAGCTGGTCAACACCTACGGCACGGTCGAGGAGATCCTCGCCCACCTCGACGAGCTGCCCCCGAAGCAGCGCGAGAACCTCGGCGCCATGGCCGCACGGGTCGTGCTCAACCGCGACATGTCGGTCCTCGACCGGGCGGTCGACGTCGGCGATCCCGACCTCACCCACCGCGGCTTCGACAAGGAGGCGGTCCGCGTCCTGTTCGACCAGCTCGCGTTCCGCACGCTGTACCCCCGCCTCCTCGACGCGGTGGGGGAGAAGGCGGTCGCCGACGCACCGGTGGCCGAGACGGTCGAGTTCGACACCGAGACCGTCCACGACGCCGATCGGGCGGTTGCGCTGCTCGACGCCTACCGGACCGGCGGTCCCTACGCCCTCGACGCCCGCTGGGCGGGCACGCCGGGCCGCTCGCCGGTGACCGCCGTGGCCCTGCACGCCCCCGGCGGGCCCGTCCACGTGCTCGTCGGCGACGCCCTCGGTGCGCTCACCGGTCCCGCCGGCGTCGCGCTGCTCACCGAGGGCCCCGGGCTCACGGCCCACCGCGCCAAGGACGTCATGCGGAGCCTGGCGATCGACGTCCGCACCCTCGACCGCGATACGGCGGTGATGGCGTACCTCGTCGACCCGGCCGAGGGGCGGTACGCGCTCGAGGACCTCGCGCTGCGGTACTGCTCGGTCGAGGTGCGCTCGCCCGACCGCGAGGAGGGCACGCTCGACTTCGGCGGCGACGCCGCGCTCGACGACCTGGCCCGCCGTGCCGCGGCCCTGCCCGCGCTCGCCGACGCGCTGATCGAGGCCCTCGAGGGCCGCGAGCTCCTCGACCTCTACGAGCGGTTCGAGCGTCCACTGGTGCGGGTACTCGCCCTCATGGAGCGCACCGGCATCGCCGTCGACCGGCACGCCCTCGACGAGCTGCGCGCCCAGCTGTCGGCCGAGTGCGAGCGCCTCGTGGGGGTGATCCACGGCCTCGCCGGGGAGGCGTTCAACGTCAACTCCACGCCGCAGCTGCGCACCGTCCTGTTCGACCGGCTCGGCCTCACCCCGGTCAAGAAGACCAAGACCGGGCCGTCGACCGACGCCGACTCGCTCCAGAAGCTCGCCGCCGAGCACCCGATCGTCCCCGAGCTGCTCCGGTACCGCGAGGTCGAGAAGCTCCGCAGCACCTACGCCGATGCGCTCCCGCCGCTGATCGAGGCCGACGGTCGGGTCCACGCGACGTTCAAGCAGACCGACACCACCACGGGGCGGATCTCGTCGGAGCACCCCAACCTGCAGAACATCCCGGTGCGCACCGCCGACGGGCGCGAGTTCCGCAAGGTCTTCGTGGCCGAGGACGGCTCGGGTCTGCTCACCGCCGACTACTCCCAGATCGAGCTGCGGGTGCTCGCCCACCTGGCCGACGACCCCGGCCTGATCGACGCGTTCGAGCGCGGGGTCGACATCCACACGGTCACGGCGGCGACCGTCTTCGGGGTCCCGGAGGCCGCCGTCGACGGCGACCAGCGCCGCTTCGCCAAGGTGGTCAACTACGGCCTGGCCTACGGGATGGAGGCCTACGGTCTCGCCCAGCGCCTCGGCATCCCGTCGGGCGAGGCGAAGGTGATCCTCGACGCCTACTTCGCCGGGTTCCCCCGGGTGAAGGCGTTCATGCAGGAGACCATCGACGACGCCAAGCAGCGGGGCTACACGACGACGGTCTTCGGCCGCCGGCGCTTCATCGCCGAGCTCTCCTCCGACAACTTCCGGATCCGCCAGATGGGCGAGCGGATGGCCCAGAACGCCCCGGTCCAGGGCAGCGCGGCCGACATCTTCAAGCTGGCGATGGTCGACGTCGATGCCGCCCTCACCGCCGCCGGCATGGCGACGCGCATGCTGCTCACCGTCCACGACGAACTGGTCTTCGAGGTGCCCCTGGCCGAGCGCGACGCCGCCGAGGCGCTCGTGCGTGCGACGATGGAGGGCGTGTGCGACCTCCGGGTGCCCCTGGTGGTCGACCTCGGGTACGGACCGAACTGGGCGGACGCGAAGTGACGCGACGCGACGGTGTGCGAAGGGAGCGGAAGATCATGATGAGATCCAGGCGACGAGTGGCAGCGCTCTTCGTGGTCGCGTTGGTGGCGGGGGCTCTCGCCGCCTGCGGAGGTGGCGACGCGAAGTCCGACGCCGGATCGGGGTCCGGTGGGGCTCCGACCCGCAAGGCCGCCGGGGAGGAGTTCTTGGCGTGCCTCACGAACAACACGAGCCAGACGTGGGATCTCAAGGAAGGACGCCACGAAAGCGGTGCGGCGAGCGTGAAGCCGGGGGCGACCGAGTGCGGCCGGGCGAGCACGTTCCGGTGGAACTACTTCGACACCAGCATCACGGCGGATCCGCCGGGCGGTTTCATCGACGGCTACGACCTCCGGGTGTACAACGACTTCAGCGATGATTTCAATCGGGTCCCGTTCGTCGACGGCGACCGAGCCGGGTTGGAGTGGCGAGAGTCGCCCGGTGGGTCCTACCGCGTCGGTGCCCGCTCGGTCGCTCGGAGCCAGGGACAGCAGCTCGAGATCTTCGTCGAGCCCAGGCCGAGCTAGACCTGCCCGAAGTGACGACACCCCGTCGACCGGAGGGGGGAGCCTTCCGCCACGGCTCCCGTCTCGTCGGGTGATGGCGCCGCCTCGGGCCGTCGACGGGTGACCCGGCCCGGCGCACCCGACGGGCCCTGGTTCAACGCGCTGGCCCGCTTCCTCGGGCCGGCCTACCTGCGCAACGCGTTCACCAAGGGCACGGAGCAGGAGGTCGGGTTCCTGGTGGAGGCCCTCGACCTGCGACCGGGCCACCGGGTCCTCGACGTCGGGTGCGGCCCCGGGCGGCACGCCCTCGCCCTGGCCCGGCGGGGGATCGGGGTGATGGGGGTCGACCTGTCGCCCGACTTCGTCGCGCTGGCCCGGGTGGCCGCGGAGCGTGAGGGCCTGCCCGCCCGGTTCGAGGTGCTCGACGTGCGGCATCTGGCCTTCGCGGGGGAGTTCGACGCAGCCGTGTGTCTCTGCCAGGGCGGGTTCGGGCTCCTGGGCGGGACCGACGAGGTCGACGTCTTCGGGCGGATCGTGCGGGCGGTCCGGCCCGGGGGTGGGTTGGCCGTCTCGGCGTTCCACGCCCCCTTCGCCCTGCGCCACCTCGAGGCCGGCGAGACCTTCGACCCGGCGACCGGGGTGCTCCACGAGGTGGCCACCCTCCGGGACCCGAGCGGCGTCGAGGCGCCGTTCGACCTCTGGACGACGTGCTTCACGGCCCGGGAGCTGGCCCTCCTCGCCGAGGCCGCCGGGGTGGTGGTGGCCGGGATCCACGGGGTCGCCCCCGGGGCCTACGGCACCGGCGACCCGACCCTCGACCACCCCGAGGTCCTGCTGGTGGGACAGCGACGGTGAGCACGGACTAGCCTGCCTCGGCGGCCCCCGCCGGGGGCTGCGCCCCTCGCGTCTGCGAGCCGGGCACGGTCGGCCCCCTGGGCCGGGCGTGATCCCGGAACGACCGGCACGGTGCCGGTGAGCGGGAGGGGTGACGCTCGGTCCGAGGAGTCAGGTTGTCGGAGCAGGACGAGGCGGCGGCGACGTCCGCCCCCGAGGGGAACGACGAGGGCGCGGTCGGCGCCACCACAGCGGAGGCCGGAGCGGTCGGGACGGTCGAGCTCGACCTCGACCAGCTCGACGCGATGGCGGTCGTGCTCGACGACCTCGGTGGCCAGTCCTTCTCCGATGCGGTCGACGCCACGATCGTCGAGTTCGACGACGGCGACATCGTCAAGGGCGTCGTCGTCAAGATCGACAACGACGAGGTCCTGCTCGACATCGGGTACAAGTCGGAAGGGGTCATCCCCTCCCGCGAGCTGTCGATCCGCAACGACGTCGACCCCCACGAGGTGGTGGCGCTCCAGGACGAGATCGAGGCCCTGGTCCTCACCAAGGAGGACAAGGACGGGCGCCTCGTCCTGTCGAAGAAGCGGGCCCAGTACGAGCGGGCCTGGGGCACGATCGAGGAGCTCAAGGAGCGCGACGAGGTCGTCTCGGGCCCGGTCATCGAGGTCGTCAAGGGCGGCCTCATCCTCGACATCGGCCTGCGGGGCTTCCTGCCCGCGTCCCTCGTCGACCTGCGCCGGGTCCGCGACCTCCAGCCCTTCGTCGGGCGCTCGCTCGAGTGCAAGATCATCGAGCTCGACCGCAACCGCAACAACGTGGTCCTCTCGCGGCGGGCCTATCTCGAGGAGACCCAGCGCGAGCAGCGCGACGAGTTCCTCACCAACCTCAAGCCCGGCGAGGTCCGCCGCGGCGTCGTGAGCTCGGTCGTCAACTTCGGCGCCTTCGTCGACCTCGGTGGCATGGACGGGCTCGTGCACGTGTCCGAGCTCTCGTGGAAGCACGTCGAGCACCCCAGCCAGGTGGTGCAGGTCGGCGACGAGGTCACCGTGTCGGTGCTCGACGTCGACCTCTCCCGCGAGCGCATCTCGCTGTCGCTCAAGGCGACCCAGCAGGACCCTTGGCAGGAGTTCGCCGACGGCCACGGGGTCGACCAGCTGGTCTACGGCCGGGTCACCAAGCTCGTCCCCTTCGGCGCGTTCGTGCAGGTGGGCGACGGCATCGAGGGCCTCGTGCACATCTCCGAGATGGCGTCGCAGCACGTCGAGGCGCCGGAGCAGGTCGTGACCCCGGGCGAGGAGCTCTGGGTGAAGATCATCGACATCGACCTCGACCGGCGGCGCATCTCGCTGTCGATCAAGCAGGCGGCCGAGGGCGGCGAGGTCGCCGCCGAGTACCGGGACCAGTTCGGCGAGCACGCCTACGACGCCCAGGGCAACTACATCGGCCCGGCGATCGAGGAGGACGACGACGCCGCGGCGGGCGACGCCGAGTTGGCGGTCGAGGCGGCCGCACCGGAGACCCCCGAGGCCCCCGAGGCCTGATCCGGCCCCGGTCCCGCGCTCAAGGCGCGGGCCGGACGCGCCGAAGACCTCCCCGAGAGCCGCCACCGGGCGGCTCCGGATGGAGGAGTCGCGCCGTGGGCAACCGTCGGACGCTGCTGGTCGCGACGGCCGTCGTGCTGGCGGTCGTCGCCGGGTTCGCCGTGTTCACGTACGCGTCGGGTGCCGACCGCCGGGCTCGCGCCGACGTGGCGCTCGTCGACGCGCTCGTCGCGTCGACCGACATCCCGAAGGGGACCACCGGGGCGCAGGCGGTCGCCGCCGGTGCGGTGGTGGCGGCCCGCGTGCTGCGGGGCTCGGTGCCGCCAGCTGCGGTGGTCGATCCCCGCACCGTGCGCGACCGGGTCGCCGCGGCCACGATCCAGACCGGGCAGTTCATCACCGAGGCCTCCTTCGTGACCCCGGCCCAGGGCGGCGGCGGTGCCCTCGCCGCGGCGATCGGGTCGAGCGACCAGGTGGCGGTGACCATCGAGGTCGATGCGGCCCGGGGAGTGGCCAACCAGATCGCGCCGGGTGACCGGGTCGACCTGATCGGCGGCGAGCCGGCGGGTGCGTACCTCTACCGCGGGGTCCGGGTGCTGGCGGTGGGCGCCGAGACCGCCGCCACCACGAGCGGCGGGAACGGGCAGCCGTCGGCGGATGCCGTCGCCACCGGGCTCATCACGTTCGCGGTGACCCCCGACCAGGCGCTCGCGATCGTCAACGCCAACCGCGACGGCGGGCTCTACCTGACCCTCCAGGCTCCGAGCGCGGTCGCGGCCTCCGGGGTCCGGTGACCTGATGGCGCTGCTCCCGGTCTCCGATGTGGTCGACCCGCCGTTCCGGGTCGTGGTCGTCGAGGCGGACGCGCGTCGGCGGGAGGATCTCCGGGCGTGCCTCGGCATCGACGGGAATGCCGACCGGACAGTCGGCGTACCCGTCGGCGTACCCGGCGATGGGCCCGGCGATGTGGTCGTCGACTCGATGGCCGGCCTCGAGCGGGCGCTCGGTGACGGTCGGGCCACCGTGGCGGTCGTCGGCCCCGGTCACGTGAGCGCATTCGGGTTCGAGCAGCTGCACCGGCTCGTGGTCGTCCACCCGAACCTCGCCCCGGTGGTCGTGGCGCCGGACCTCTCCACCGACCTGCTCCAGCAGGCCGTGCGGGCCGGGGCCCGCGACGTGGTGGCCGCGGCGGCCGGGCCCCACGCCCTCCTCGATGCCGTGGACCGGGTCGGCGCGGACCTCGTGGCCCGGGGGCCGGACCGGCGGCAGCGCCCGTGGCCGGAGCCGGGAACGCTCCGTCGGGGTCGTCTGATCGTGGTGCACGGGCCGAAGGGGGGCGTCGGGACGACGACCGTCGCGGTCAACCTCGCGTCCGCCCTCGCCGCGTCGGGATCCGGTGCGGTGCTCGTCGATGCCGACCTCGCGGGCGGTGACGTCGCGCTCCTGCTCGGGGTCACGCCGGAGCGGTCGGCCCTCGACCTCGTCGGGTCCGTGCACTACGCCGAGCCCGATCTCCTCCGGTCCCTGCTCGTCCCGGTGGGCGAACGTCTCCTCGTGCTCCCGGCGCCGCTGGAGCCGCCCGGCCCCGACGGCCCGACCGCCGAGGAGATGGTGGCCGTGGCCACGGCCCTCCGACCGCTCGGGAACGTGGTCGTCGACCTGCCCGCCGGGAACGACGAGGTGTCCCGGGCCCTGGTCGAGGAGGCCGACGCGATCGTCCTCGTGACCACCCTCGACGTCCCCGGGGTGAAGCACCTGCACCGGGGGCTCCAGCGGCTCGGCCTCCCCGCCGAGCGCGACCCGCGCTGCCACCTCGTGGTGAACCGCGCCGGTGCGCGGGGCGGGCTCGCCGTCCGGGAGGTCGAGCGGGTGCTCGATCTCCGGGGGGCCCACTCGGTGCCCGACGACCCGGCGGTGACGCGGGCGGTGAACGCCGGGGTCCCGGTGGTCCGGTCCGCCCCCCGGGCCCCGGCGGGTCGGGCGCTGGCGCGCCTGGCCGCGGCCTACGCCGAGCCGAGGCCCCGGGGCCGTCGCCGCCGGCGGGCGGCAGGGATGCCCGAGCCCGGCTCCGGGAGGCCGGGGTGGTGACCGCGATCGGCCGCGGGTCCGACGGGGGTTGGTCGGACGCAGGTGGGACCCGGCGCCGTGGCCTCGACGACCTCCGTCGCCGGCTGCAGCAGCAGGTGATCCAGGACCTCGGTCCCCACCTCTACGACCGGGCCGTGTCGGAGGCCCACCTCCGCCAGGAGGTGGAGAGCCGCTTGGTCCGCGCCGTCGCCGACGAGCGGGTCGTGCTCTCGGCCGCTGAGCGGCGCGACGTCCTGCAGGCCGTCGCCGACGACGTCCTCGGCTACGGCCCGATCGAGGTGCTGCTGCGCGACCCGACCGTCAACGAGGTGATGGTCAACGGCCCGGAGCGCGTCTACGTGGAGCGCGACGGGAAGATGGTGCGGACCGAGGTCCGCTTCGACGACGAGGCCCACGTCCGGCGGGTCGTCGACAAGATCGTGAGTCAGGTGGGTCGGCGCATCGACGAGGCGACGCCGATGGTCGACGCCCGCCTCCCCGACGGCTCCCGGGTCAACGCGATGATCCATCCGCTCGCCATCGACGGACCGTTCGTGACGATCCGTCGCTTCGCCGCCGAGCCGTACCGGATCCACGACCTCGTGCGGATGGGCACGCTGTCGGACCAGGTCGCGATGTTCATCGACGCCTGCGTGCGCGGACGGCTCAACGTGGTGGTGAGCGGCGGGACCGGGACCGGGAAGACGACGATGTGCAACGTGCTGTCGTCGTTCATCCCCGCCGACGAGCGCATCATCACGATCGAGGATGCGAAGGAGCTGCAGCTGCAGCAGCCGCACGTGCTGTGCTGCGAGGCTCGTCCGCCGAACATCGAGGGGCGGGGCGAGGTGCGGATCCGCGACCTCGTCCGCAACGCGCTGCGCATGCGACCCGACCGGATCGTGGTGGGGGAGGTGCGGGGCGCGGAGGCGCTCGACATGCTCCAGGCGATGAACACCGGGCACGACGGGTCGATCACCACCGTCCACTCGAACTCGCCCCGTGACACGCTGTCGCGCATCGAGACGATGGCCCTCATGGCGGGCATGGAGCTCCCGGTCCGGGTCATCCGGGAGCAGATGGCCTCCGCGCTCGACCTCGTGGTGCACCTGTCCCGCCTGCGTGACGGCACCCGCCGGGTCACCCACGTCAGCGAGGTGATGGGGATGGAGGGCGACGTCGTGGTCCTCCAGGACCTGTACCTCTTCGACTTCGCCATGGGTGCGGGGCCCGACGGCCGGTTCCGCGGACGACTGAAGTCGACCGGCATCCGGCCTGCGTGCACCGAGCGACTGGCCGACGCCGGGGTGGGCCTGGACCCGTCGCTGTTCGCGGGGGAGGGGTTCCAGCGGCGCCCGGCGGTGCGACGGTGACGCCCGGGCCGGTGCTGGCCGGGCTGGCGGCGGCGGGCGCCGTCCTGCTCGCGACGTGGTGCGTGACGGTGACCCGGCGCACGGTCTCGGCGCGCGACCTGGCCGTCCGCGTCGGCGGCGGTCGGGACGCCCGGGGGGTCGTCGCCACCGACCCGTCGTCGCGGTGGGTGCGCGACATGGTCGACCTGACCGGACGGGTGGCCGAGCGGGCCGGGATGCTCGACCGGATCGCCCGGGCCCTCGACCACGCCGACGTGCCGTTGCGCGCGCCCGAGGCGGTGTTCGGGACCGCCGTGGTCGCGGGCGCGACCGTCGTCGGGGCGACCCTGCTCCTCGGGCCGTTCCCGGCCCTGCTGCTCGGGGCCGGCGTCGCCGTGGCGCCGGTGCTGGTGGTCCGGCGCCGGTGGTCGGCCCGGCTCCGTGCGTTCGAAGGGCAGCTGCCCGACGTGCTGCACCTGCTGGCGGGCTCGATGCGGGCCGGCTTCTCCTTCGCGCAGGGGCTGATGGCCGTGGTCGAGGAGATCGGGGACCCGGCCCGCCGGGAGCTCCAGCGGGCGACGAGCGAGCAGCGGCTCGGCCGCCCGGTCGAGGACGCCCTCGACGACGTGGCCACGCGCATGGAGAGCGTCGACCTCGCCTGGGCGGTGATGGCCATCCGCATCCAGCGGGAGGTCGGGGGGAACCTCGCCGAGCTGCTCGACACGGTCGCCGCCACGATGGTGGAGCGGGAACGGCTCCGCCAGGAGGTCCTGGCCCTGACCGCCGAGGCCCGCCTGTCGGCGTGGGTCCTCGGGGTGTTCCCGCTCGGGTGCGGGGTCGTCCTCTCCGTCGCCCAGCCCGCGTACATGGCCACGCTGTTCGGGTCGCCGATCGGCGTGCTCGCCCTCGGCGTGTCGCTGGTCATGGCGGTGGTCGGGTTCGTCTGGCTGCGCCGGATCATGACGATCGAGGTCTGAGCCGGTGTCGCCGTTGCTGCTCGCCGTCCTGGCCGCCGGTGCCGTCGGCGCGGTGGCGCTCACCCTGATCGCCGCGGGATCGGGCCGGATCCGGGTGATGGACCGTTGGCACGACGCGCCGGCGACCTCGACCCGCGACCGGGAGCTCGGTGCCCCGGCGAGCACCCGGCTCCTCGCGCCGGTGGTCGGGGGACTCACGCGGCTGGCCCGGCGGGCCTCGCCGGGCGGCTACCGGGAGCGGCTCGCCCGAACCCTCGTCCTCGGCGGCAATCCCGGCGGGGCGTCGGTCGACCAGGTGCTCGCGCTGAAGCTCCTCGGCCTCGCGTCGGGGATCGTGTGGGTGCCGCTGGTGGTGGTCGGGCTGCGGTGGACGGGGGGCCTCGCCCTCTTCGCCGTCGCCGTGTGCTGGGGGGTGGCGATCGCTGCTCCCGACGTCGTGCTCGGACGGGCCGCCGATGCCCGTCGCCACGCCATCGCCGTGCAGCTGCCCGACGTGCTCGACCTCCTCGTCATCTCGGTGGAGGCGGGTCTCGGGTTCGAGCAGGCGCTCGAGCGGACCACCGCGGCCGTGCCCGGCCCGCTGTCCGACGAGTTCCGGCGGATGCTGGGCGAGACGCGGATCGGGTCGTCCCGGGCCGAGGCGCTCCGGGCGATGGAGGGTCGCTGCGACGTGGCGGAGGTGCGCACGTTCGTGCTGGCGATGCTGCAGGCCGACACCTTCGGGGTCTCGGTGGCCCGCCTGCTGCGGAGCCAGGCCGACGAGATGCGCGTCCGCCGGCGGCTCCGGGCCCAGGCCCAGGCCCAGCGCGCCCCGGTGAAGATGCTCTTCCCGCTCGTGTTCTGCATCTTCCCCTCGATCTTCGTCGTCATCCTCGGCCCGGCCCTGATCCAGCTCTCGGGAGCCTTCGGGCAGGCATGACCGGTCGCGACCGGCCCCGGACGCGACGAGGCGCCCGGGGGCGGGGCCCACGGGCGCCTCGACGGGGGGAGCGGGGTTCAGGCGCCGTTGTTCTGGATCTGCGTGCCGGCGTCGTTGAACTTGTCGGAGACCTGGCCCCGCAGGAACACGACGGCGGCGATGACGGCGAGGGCGATCAGCGCCACGAGGAGCACGTACTCCACGAGGTTGGCCCCCCGCTCGTCGGTGGCCAGCTTGGTCTGCAGCCAGGTCTTGAGGACGAAGATGTTCACAGTTGCCCCTTTGGGTCCGGATCCGGATGGACGGGCGCACGAACACCACGCCCGACGGGATGATCGGCACCTCCGGGCCGAACTTGAGCGCGGATCCGGGCGCGGATCGCGGGGGGTCCCGGGGCGGCGCCGGGCGGCCGGGCACGGAAGAATGGGAGCGTCCCGGGCCGTGGCGGTCCGGGCCCACCGATCGCGAGGTGCGCCGTGCCGGCACGACCCCCCGGAACCGTCCGTCCACCGTCCCCCGCCACCGGGGCTCCGACCGGAGGTGGACCGTGCTGGTCGGCCTGACCGGGGGCATCGGCTCGGGGAAGTCCACCGTGGCCCGCCTCCTCGAGGCCCGGGGGGCGGTGATCATCGACGCCGACCGCATCGCCAGGGAGGTGGTGGAGCCGGGGATGCCCGCGTTCACGGCGCTGGTCGAGCGGTTCGGGCCCGGCGTGGTCGGGCCCGACGGGCACCTCGACCGGCCCGCCCTCGCCGCGCTCGCCTTCGCCACGCCGGAGGCGACGGCCGCGCTGAACGCCATCACGCACCCGGCCGTGGGCGCCGAGTTCCTGCGCCGGATGCAGGAGGCGCCACCCGACGCGGTGGTGGTCTGCGACGTCCCCCTCCTCGCCGAGTCCGACGAGGCCCGGTCCCGGGGCTACGAGCACGTGATCGTGGTCGAGGCGCCCCGCGCCCTGCGCCTCGACCGGCTCGAGGGCCGGGGGGTGCCCCGGGCCGACGCCGAGGCCCGCATGGCCAGCCAGGCCACCGACGAGGAGCGCCGGGCCCTGGCGACGTGGGTCGTCGACAACTCCGGCGACCTCGAGCACCTCGAGCGCCAGGTCGAAGGCATCTGGGCGGCGCTGCAGACCGCGGGGGCCGACGCCGCCGACTGAGCCGGATCTGAGCCGGGACCGAGCCGGGACCGAGCCGGGACCGAGCCGGGACCGAGCCGCCCCGGCCGTACCATTCTCGGATGCCGCCCCTGCAGATGGTCAGCGACTTCGCGCCGGCGGGGGACCAGCCCGCCGCGATCGCCGCGCTGGCCGAGGGCATCGAGGCGGGGGAGCGGTTCCAGACGCTCCTCGGGATCACCGGCTCGGGCAAGTCGTTCACCATCGCCGGGGTGATCGAGCGGGTGCAGCGCCCGACCATCGTGCTCGCACCCAACAAGAGCCTGGCCGCGCAGCTCGCGAGCGAGTTCCGGGAGCTCTTCCCGAAGAACCGGGTCGAGTACTTCGTCTCGTACTACGACTACTACCAGCCCGAGGCCTACCTGCCGACCACCGACACCTACATCGAGAAGGACTCGTCGATCAACGACGAGATCGACCGGCTCCGGCACTCGGCCACCTCCGCGATCATGAGCCGGCGCGACGTCATCGTCGTCGCGTCGGTGTCGGCGATCTACGGGCTGGGTGCCCCCGACGAGTACGAGCGCCAGTGCCTCATCATCGACCGGGGTGAGGAGCACGAGCAGCGGGCGATCCTGGCCCGGCTGGTCGACCTCCAGTACGAGCGCAACGACTTCACCTTCGCCCGCAACCGGTTCCGGGTCCGCGGCGACACGGTGGAGATCTACCCGGCCTACGAGGAGCGGGCGATCCGGCTCCAGATGTTCGGCGACGAGGTGGAGCGGATCGCCTCGGTCGACCCGCTGACCGGTGAGGTGGTGGAGGAGCTCGACCGCCTCGTGCTGTTCCCCGCCTCGCACTACGTCACGTCCCGGGAGCGGATGCGGCGGGCGGTCGAGGGCATCGAGACCGAGCTGACCGACCGCCTCGCGTGGTTCGAGGAGCGGGGCAAGCTGCTGGAGGCCCAGCGGCTGCGCATGCGGACCACCTACGACCTCGAGATGCTGCGCGAGGTGGGCGTGTGCTCGGGCATCGAGAACTACTCGCGGTTCCTCGACGGCCGGGAGCCCGGCGAGATGCCCTACACGCTGCTCGACTACTTCCCGGACGACTTCGTGGTCGTGCTCGACGAGTCGCACGTGACCGTGCCCCAGCTCCACGGCCAGTTCGAGGGCGACCGGTCGCGCAAGGAGACCCTGGTCGAGCACGGCTTCCGGCTCCCCTCGGCCATGGACAACCGGCCGCTGCGCTTCGACGAGTTCGTCCAGAAGGTGCGCCAGGTCGTCTTCCTGTCGGCCACCCCCGGTCCCTACGAGCTCGAGGTGTCGCAGCGGGTGGTGGAGCAGATCGTGCGGCCGACCGGCCTGGTCGACCCCGAGGTGATCGTGCGCCCGACCAAGGGCCAGATCGACGACCTCGTCGCCGAGATCCGCCTCCGGGAGGCGCGCGAGCAGCGGGTGCTCGTGACCACCCTCACGAAGAAGATGTCCGAGGACCTCACCGACTACCTGCTCGAGCTGGGGGTCCGGGTCCGCTACCTCCACTCCGAGGTCGACACGTTGGAGCGGGTCGAGATCCTGCGCTCGCTGCGGCTCGGGGAGTTCGAGGTCCTGGTGGGGATCAACCTCCTGCGGGAGGGTCTCGACCTGCCCGAGGTGTCGCTCGTCGCCATCCTCGACGCGGACAAGGAGGGCTTCCTGCGCTCCGAGACCTCGTTGATCCAGATGATCGGCCGGGCCGCCCGCAACGTGGACGGCCAGGTCGTCATGTACGCCGACCAGGTGACCGACTCCATGCGCCGGGCCATCTCCGAGACCAGCCGACGCCGCAAGCTCCAGATGGAGCACAACGCCGAGCACGGCATCGACCCCCAGACCGTGCGCAAGAAGGTCACCGACATCCTGGCGATGGTCCGGGCCCGTGGGGGCGACGACGACGCCCCGGCCACCCGGGGCCGGGGCCGGGGCGGCCGGGCCGCGGCCCCGTCGGCGGTCTTCGACCTCACCGGGGTCCCGCCCGACGAGCTGGGCCGGCTGATCCTCGGCCTCGAGGACGAGATGCGCGAGGCGGCCAAGGAGCTCCGGTTCGAGGAGGCCGCCCGGCTGCGCGACGAGATCACCGAGCTCAAGCGCGAGCTCCGGGCCGCCGGCTGACCGTTGCCGCGCCGGTAGCCTGCGCCCGATGGCGGAGACGATCCGGGTCCGGGGGGCGCGTGAGCACAACCTCCGCGACGTCGACCTGGACCTGCCCCGGGACCGGCTGATCGTCTTCACCGGGATCTCCGGGTCGGGCAAGTCCTCGCTCGCGTTCGACACGATCTACGCCGAGGGTCAGCGGCGCTACGTCGAGTCGCTGTCGGCCTACGCGCGCCAGTTCCTCGGGCAGATGGACAAGCCCGACGTCGACTTCATCGAGGGGCTCTCGCCCGCGATCTCCATCGACCAGAAGTCGGCGTCGCGCAACCCGCGCTCGACCGTCGGGACGATCACGGAGATCTACGACTACCTGCGGCTGCTGTTCGCGCGCATCGGCGTCCCGCACTGCCCGACCTGCCGGCGGGTGATCACCCGCCAGACCCCGCAGCAGATCGTCGACCGGGTGCTGGAGCTGCCCGACCGCACCCGGTTCCAGGTGCTGGCGCCGGTGGTGCGGGGGCGCAAGGGCGAGTACGACGGCCTGCTCAAGGAGCTGGCGGGCCAGGGCTTCTCCCGGGTCCGCATCGACGGCGCGCTGCACGAGCTCGCCGACCTGGTGGGCGGGGGCACCGCCACGCGGCTCGCCCGCTACGAGCAGCACACGATCGAGGTGGTCGTCGACCGCCTGGTCCGCAAGGCGGGGATCGAGCGCCGGCTCACCGACTCGCTCGAGACCGCGCTGCGGCTCGCCGAGGGCGTCGCCGAGGTGGAGATCGTGCCTCCCGACGGCGACGACGCCGAGCCCGAGACCCTCACGTTCTCCGAGCACCTCGCGTGCACCCACTGCGGCCTCTCGTTCGACGAGCTGGCCCCCCGGAACTTCTCGTTCAACTCGCCGTACGGGGCCTGCGACCGCTGCGACGGCCTCGGGACCCGGTTCGAGGTGGACCCCGAGCTCGTGGTCCCCGACGACGACCTGAGCATCGCCGACGGGGCCATCGCGCCGTGGGGCGGGTTCCGCAGCCGGTACTTCGACCGGATCCTCGAGTCGGTCGCCGAGGAGTTCGGCTTCGACGTCACCACCCCGTGGAAGAAGCTGGGCAAGAAGGCCCGCACCGTCGTGCTGCACGGCACCGGGGCGACCCAGGTCCATGTGCGCTACCGCAACCGCTACGGGCGACAGCGGTCGTACAACACCGCGTTCGAGGGCGTGGTGCCGTGGCTCGAGCGCCGGCACACCGAAGCCGAGAGCGACCGGGCCCGGGAGCAGATCGAGGGCTACATGCGCGAGGTGCCGTGCCCGGCGTGCGGGGGCGCCCGGTTGCGGCCCGCGTCGCTGGCGGTCACCGTGGGCGGGCACACCATCCACGACGTGGGGGAGATGTCGATCCGCCGCTGCGCCGAGTTCTTCGCCGGGCTCGAGCTGTCCGAGCGCGACCGGATGATCGCCGACGCGGTGTCGAAGGAGGTCAACGAGCGCCTGCGCTTCCTGCTCGACGTGGGCCTCGACTACCTGAACCTCAACCGGTCGTCGGGCACGCTGGCCGGGGGCGAGGCCCAGCGCATCCGCCTCGCCTCGCAGGTGGGCAGCGGCCTGGTCGGCGTGCTCTACGTGCTCGACGAGCCGTCGATCGGCCTGCACCAACGCGACAACCAGCGGCTCATCGACACGCTGGTCCGCCTGCGCGACCTCGGCAACACCGTGATCGTGGTCGAGCACGACGAGGACACCATCCGGGTCGCCGACCACGTCGTCGACATCGGCCCCGGGGCGGGGGAGCACGGCGGCCGGGTCGTCGCGTCGGGGACCCTGGCCGACGTGCTCGCGGCCGAGGAGTCGGTCACCGGTCGCTACCTGTCGGGGGCCCGGTCGATCGAGGTGCCCGACCGGCGCCGCCCGACCGGCGACAACTGGCTCACCGTCCGGGGGGCCAAGGAGCACAACCTCGCCGACATCGACGTCGCGTTCCCGCTCGGTTGCTTCGTGGCCGTGACCGGGGTCAGCGGGAGCGGGAAGTCGACCCTGGTCAACGACATCCTCTACCGCGCCCTGATGCAGCGCGTGTACCGGTCGCGCGACGTGCCCGGCCGTCACAAGACCATCGACGGCGCCGAGCACCTCGACAAGGTGATCAACATCGACCAGTCGCCCATCGGGCGGACCCCCCGGTCGAACCCCGCCACCTACACCGGCGTGTTCGACAAGGTGCGCTCCCTGTTCGCCGCGACCCAGGAGGCCAAGGTGCGGGGGTACCTCCCCGGGCGCTTCTCCTTCAACGTCAAGGGCGGTCGGTGCGAGGCCTGCGCGGGCGACGGCACCATCCGCATCGAGATGCACTTCCTGCCCGACGTGTACGTGCCCTGCGAGGTGTGCCGGGGAGCCCGCTACAACCGCGACACCCTCGACATCACGTTCAAGGGCAAGAGCATCGCCGAGGTGCTCGACCTGTCCATCGAGGACGGCCTCGAGTTCTTCGCCAACCAGCCCACGATCGCGCGCCACCTCCAGACCCTCGTCGACGTGGGGCTCGGCTACGTTCGCCTCGGGCAGCCCGCGCCGACCCTCTCCGGCGGCGAGGCCCAGCGGGTGAAGCTCTCGTCCGAGCTGGGCAAGCGCGCGACGGGGCGCACCATCTACATCCTCGACGAGCCCACCACCGGCCTGCACTTCGAGGACGTCCGGCGGCTCCTGGGGGTGCTCCAGCGTCTCGTCGACACCGGCAACACCGTGCTGGTCATCGAGCACAACCTCGACGTGATCAAGTCGGTCGACTGGGTCGTGGACCTCGGGCCCGAGGGCGGCGACGGGGGCGGCCGGGTCCTGGCCGAGGGCACGCCCGAGCAGGTCGCCAAGGTGGCCGAGTCCCACACCGGGCGCTTCCTCGCGCCGCTGCTCGGTGTCGACTGACCGGCCCGGGCCCGGGGGGCCCGACCGGTCCGCTCCGGGCGGGCCGGGGTCGGGGGTGGCCCCCGAGTGGGAGACCCACGCGGCCTGGTGGCAGGAGCACTTCACCGCGGGAGCCGACCCGGAGTACGAGGAGCAGATCCTGCCCCTCGCCGATGCGCACCTGGCCGGGTTCCGGCGGGTGCTCGACCTCGGGTGCGGCGAGGGCCAGCTCGCCCGCCGGGTCGCCGCGCTCGGGGCCGAGGTGATCGGGGTCGACGGCTCGTGGGCCCAGATCCGCGCCGCCCGGGACCGGGCCGGGGGCCCGGCCTACCTCCGGGGCGCCGCGACCGCGCTCCCGGTGGCGACGGGGGCCGTCGACGCCGTCATGGCCTGCCTGGTGCTCGAGCACGTCGACCCGTTCGAGCCCGCCATCGACGAGATCGCGCGCGTGCTCGCGCCGGGGGGCTGCTTCGTGCTGTTCCTCAACCACCCGCTCCTCCAGGCCCCGGGCAGCGGCTGGATCGACGACCACATCCTCGAGGAGCAGTACTGGCGGTTGGGCCCCTACCTCCCCGACGACGTGTCGGTCGAGGAGGTGGCCCCCGGGGTGCACCTGCCGTTCGTGCACCGGCCCCTGTCGCGGTACGTCAACGTGCTCGCCGACCGGGGGCTCCTGGTGGAGCACATGGACGAGCCGGCGCCCGCGCCCGGGTTCATCGCGCGTGCGCCCGAGTACGCGCACGCCGCCGCGATCCCACGGCTGCTGGTGCTGCGGACCCGCAAGCAGGCCTGAGCCCCGCGGCCGGACCGGACCGGGCCGGGCCGACGTCGCCCGTCGGCTCAGGTGATCTCGAGCATGCGCTCGAGTGCGACCCGGGCCCACTGCGCGGTCTCGGCGTCCACCGCGATCTGGTTCACCGGGTCCCCGGCCACGATCGACTCGAGGCACCACGCCAGGTGCGGCTCGTCGATGCGGAACATCGTGGAGCAGGGGCACACGAGCGGGTCGAGCGACACGATCGTCTTGTCGGGCATCTCGGTGGCCATGCGCTGCACCATGTGGATCTCGGTCCCGACCCCGAGCACGGAGCCCGGCGGCGCCTCGGTCGCCCACTCGAGGATGCGCTCGGTGGAGCCCACCCGGTCGGCGAGGGCGACCACCTCGTGGCGGCACTCGGGGTGCACGACCACCTCGCCCTCGGGGTACCGGGTCCGGAAGTCGCGCACGTGGTCGGGGCTGAACCGCTGGTGCACGGAGCACCAGCCCCGCCACAGCAGGAAGGTCGCCTCCTTCACGTCGGCCTCGGTCAGGCCGCCGCGTTCGTGGTGTGGGTTCCAGACCCGCATGTCGGCCTCGGTGTAGCCCATGGCGATCCCGGTGTTGCGCCCGAGGTGCTGGTCGGGGAAGAACAGCACCTTCGTGTCGGGTCCCTGGGCGAAGGCCCACTCGAGCACCGCCCGGGCGTTCGACGAGGTGCACACCGCGCCGCCCTGGCGGCCGACGAACGCCTTGAGGGCCGCCGACGAGTTCATGTACGTGATCGGCACGACCCGGTCGATGTCGGTCACGGCGGTGAGCGCCTCCCAGCACTCCTCGACCTGGTCGAGGTCGGCCATGTCGGCCATGGAGCACCCGGCGTTGAGGTCGGGGAGGATCACGCGCTGGTGCGGGCCGGTGAGCACGTCGGCCGACTCGGCCATGAAGTGCACGCCGCAGAAGACGATGTCGGTGGCCCGGTCGTCGTCGGCCGCGAAGCGGGCGAGCTTGAACGAGTCGCCCCGCATGTCGGCCCAGCGGATGACCTCGGGGCGCTGGTAGTGGTGCCCGAGGATCAGGAGGCGGTCGCCGAGGGCGGCCTTGGCCGCGGCGATCATCTCGGCGAGTTCCTCGGGCGTCGCGAGGGTGTAGCGGTCCGGCAGCGGAGCCTGGAGTCGGAGCATCGGTCTCGGGTCCTGCTCGGGGGGTCCCGGTGGTGGCCGGCGGGGACAGCCTGGTCGCCCACCGCGGGGGTGTCGGCCCCGGGACTGATGTTCGACCGGAGTACCAGGCCGGCCTGCGAGCCAGCGTAACGCCCCGTGGGACACCGGGGGTGTCCCGGGGGCGCCCGGGGACCTCCGGCGGGAGTCCGGCGGGAGTCCGGCGGGAGTCCGGTGGTCGCACGGGACGCTCGGCCCGGGCCGGGGAACGTCCCGGGTGGGACAATGGGGGCATGGTCCCGCGGCCGGCCCCCGGCACGATCCCCGACGGCCCCGGCTCGTACCAGTTCCTCGACGCCGACGGCCGGGTGCTCTACGTGGGCAAGGCCAAGCACCTGCGCAGTCGGGTGCTCAGCTACTTCGCCCCGCCCGAGACCCTGGCCACCCGGACCCGCCAGATGGTCACGAGCGCGGCCTCGGTGGAGTGGATCGAGGTCCGCAACGAGATCGAGGCGTTCTTCCTCGAGTACAACCTGATCAAGCGCCACCGGCCCCGCTTCAACATCCGCTACCGCGACGACAAGTCGTACCCGTACCTGGCGGTGACCCTCGACGAGGAGTGGCCCCGGGCGATGGTGCTGCGGGGGGAGAAGCGGCCCGGGCGCCGGTACTTCGGGCCCTACGCCCACGCCTGGGCGATCCGGGAGACGCTCGACCTGCTGCTGCGGACCTTCCCGATCCGCACCTGCACCCCGGCCAAGTTCGACCGCCACCACCGGCTCGGACGGCCCTGCCTGTACGCCCACATCGAGAAGTGCGCGGCCCCGTGCGTGGGGGAGATCACCAAGCCCGACTACGACGCCCTCGTCGCCGACCTGCTCGCCTTCCTCGACGGTGAGCACGGCCCCGTGCTCGACCGGCTCGAGGCGGCGATGGCGACCGCGGCCGACGCGCTCGAGTTCGAGCGGGCGGCGCGTCTGCGCGACCAGCTGCAGTCGGTGCGCAAGGCCGTGGAGCGCCAGCAGATGGTCGCGGCCAAGGAGGAGGACCTCGACGTCGTCGGCCTGGTGGAGGACCCGCTCGAGGCGTCGGTGCAGGTGTTCTTCGTGCGGCGGGGCCGGGTCGTGGGCCGCAAGGGGATGATCGTCGACAAGGTCGAGGAGGTCGACCCGCCCGCGCTCGTGGGCAAGGTGCTCGAGCAGCTCTACGGGGACGCCGGCCCCGGCGACGTCCCCCGCGAGGTGCTCGTGCCGGTCGAGCCGGAGGACCGGCGCCTCTACGAGGAGTTTCTCGCCCTCGGGCGCGGCGGCCCGGTGAAGGTCCGGGCACCGCAGCGGGGCGCCCGACGGGAGCTCCTCGCGATGGTCACGCACAACGCCGAGGAGGCGTTCGCCCGCCACAAGCTCAAGCGGGCGTCGGACCACAATGCCCGGGCCCGGGCGCTCACGGCGCTGCAGGAGGCACTCGAACTCCCCGAGGCCCCGCTGCGGATCGAGTGCTACGACATCTCCAACCTCCAGGGGACCGACGTCGTCGGGTCGATGGTGGTGATGGAGGACGGCCTGCCCAAGCGGTCCGACTACCGCCGGTTCCAGGTCCGGCGGGTCGACGGCCAGGACGACTTCGCGGCGATGGAGGAGGTGCTGACCCGTCGGTTCCGCCGGTACCTCGCCGAGCGCGAGGAGGGGGCCCGGGCGGGCAAGCGGTTCTCGTACCCGCCGAACCTGATCCTGGTCGACGGTGGCAAGGGGCAGCTGGGCGTCGCGGTGCGGGTGCTCGAGGATCTCGGGCTCGAGGACCTGCCGGTGGCGGCCCTGGCCAAGCGGTTCGAGGAGGTCTACCGGCCCGGCGACCCCGACCCGGTGCGCATCCCGCGGGGCTCCGAGGCCCTCCACCTGCTCCAGCAGGTGCGCGACGAGGCCCACCGGGTCGCGGTCTCCTACCACCGCCGCCGACGGGCGGCCCGGGCCACCCGGTCGGTGCTCGACGACGTGCCCGGCCTGGGCCCGGCCCGGCGGGCCCGCCTGCTCAAGGAGAAGGGGTCGGTCACCGCCCTGCGGGCCTGCGCCGAGGAGGACCTCCTCGCGCTGTCGTGGCTGCCCGACGCCGTGGGTCGGGCGGTGTACGAGCGCCTGCACGGGCCCCCCGGGCCCGACGGTGACCGACCGCCACGCGCGAGCATGGCCACATGACCGCCCTCGACGTGACGATCATCACCGGGATGTCCGGGGCGGGGCGGTCGAGCGCGGCCGACGTGCTCGAGGACCTCGGCTACTTCGTGATCGACAACCTGCCGCCGGCGCTGATCCCGAAGGTGGTGGAGCTCGCCCGCGGGCGCGATGAGCCCAGCCGCTTCGTGCTCGTGGTCGACGTCCGGTCGGGTGCGTTCGTGGAGGACCTCGACGTCGCCCTGGGCGAGCTGCGGGCCGTGGGGATCGCGACCCGGGTGGTGTTCCTCGACGCGTCCGACGACGCCCTGGTGCGGCGTTTCGAGGAGACCCGCCGCCGCCACCCCCTCGCCGCCGGCGACGGGGTCCCCGAGGGCATCGCGCGCGAGCGCCGCCTGCTCGAGGGTCTCCGGGGGCAGGCCGACCTGGTGGTCGACACCTCCGGTCTCAACGTGCACACCCTGCGGAGCCGCCTGCACGAGCTCTTCGGCGAGGGGGCCCCGACCCAGAACGTCCTCCAGACGAGCGTGGTGTCGTTCGGGTACAAGCACGGCATCCCGGTGGACGTCGACCTGCTCTTCGACTGCCGCTTCCTGCCCAACCCGCACTGGATCGACGACCTGCGGGCCCGCACCGGCCACGACCCGGCGGTGCGCGAGTACGTGATGGGCCAGCCCGAGGCGACCGCCTTCGTCGCCGAGCTCGAGCGCCTCCTCGCGCTGCTGCTCCCCGCCTACCAGAAGGAGGGGCGGGTCTACCTCTCCATCGGGGTGGGCTGCACCGGCGGTCGGCACCGCAGCGTGGTGATCGCCGACGCGCTCGCCGAGGTGCTGCGGCGCCAGGGCGTCGAGCCGCGGGTCCTGCACCGGGACGTCGACCGTGCGTGACGGCGGTCCCCGGGTCGTCGCGATCGGCGGGGGCCACGGGCTGGCCAACGTGCTGCGGGCGGTGGCGACCTACGCCGGGGACCTGATCGCGGTGGTGACGGTGGCCGACGACGGGGGGTCGTCGGGACGCCTGCGGCGCGAGCTCGGCATCCTCCCGCCCGGGGACCTGCGCAAGGCGCTCGTGGCCATGGCCGACGAGGACGCCGTGTGGCCCCGGGCGTTCGAGCACCGCTTCGACGACGGCGCCCTGGCCGGGCACGCCGTCGGCAACCTCGTGCTCGCCGCGCTGTTCGAGACCACCGGCGACGTCGTCGCCTCCCTCGACCAGGCGGCTCGGCTGCTCGGGTCCCGGGGCCGGGCCCTGCCCGCCACCGCCGAGTCCGTGGTCCTCGTCGCCGACGTGGACGGGCGGACGGTCGAGGGCCAGGTGGCGGTGGCGACCACCCCGGGGCGGATCGGTCGGGTGGGAGTGGTCCCGGCCGGGGCCCGACCCGTGCCCGACGCCCTGGCCGCGATCGCGGCGGCCGACCAGATCGTCCTCGCCCCGGGGTCGCTCTACACCAGCGTGCTGGCGGTCCTGGCCGTGGGTGGCCTCGCCGGGGCCGTGGGCGCGGCGCCCGGGATGGTGGTCCAGGTGGGGAACCTCCGCACCCAGGACGCCGAGACCGCCGGGATGGACGCCGCCGACCACCTCGCCGCGGTCCGGGACCACGGGGCCCGGGTCGACGTGTACCTGGCCCCGGCGGGCGGCGCCCTGGTGGTGGACCCGGACCGGTTCGCGGCCCTGGGGGCCGAGGTGGTCACCGCCCCGGTGGGCGATCCGCGGGATCCGGAGCACGACCCGCGAAGATTGGCCCCGGCGTTGGCGGCTCTGCTGGAGTCTCCTCGGCCGGGCGGAGTGGGGATCCGTCGTGCCCGCCCTCGGCCCGGAGCCCCGGGTCCGGGTCCGAGTCCGAGTCCAAGTCCGAGTACGGGTCCGACGACGCGTACGCGCACGAGCAGGGAGCACACATGATCCGAGTCGGCATCAACGGTTTCGGTCGCATCGGGCGCTCGTTCACCCGGGCCCTCCTGGCCAAGGGGCCGGGCGCCGGAGTGGAGCTGGTGGCGATCAACGACCCGATGGGCGACAGCGACACGATGGCCTTCCTGCTCAAGCACGACTCCGTCGGCGGAGTGCTGCGCAACGAGGTGGGCCACACCGACACGGGCATCACCGTCGACGGTCGCGACATCGTGAAGCTCGAGACGATGGATCCGGCCGAGATCCCGTGGGGCGACCACGGGGTCGACGTCGTGATCGAGTCCACCGGCCTGTTCACCGGTCGGGAGCAGGCGGCCGGGCACCTGCGGGGCGGCGCGAAGCGGGTGGTCATCTCGGCGCCGAGCGGTGACGCCGACGCGTCGATCTGCTACGGCGTCAACGACGAGGTCTTCGATCCGGCCGCGCACCAGGTGATCTCCAACGCGTCCTGCACCACCAACTGCCTGGCTCCCATGGCCAAGGTCCTCAACGACCGCTTCGGGGTGGTCAAGGGGATGATGACGACGGTCCACGCCTACACCAGCGACCAGTCGCTCCAGGACCTGGCCAAGCCGAGCCGCAAGGGCCAGGCCGACCTGCGCCGGATGCGCGCCGCGGCGCTCTCGATCATCCCGAACAGCACCGGGGCGGCGAAGGCCATCGGCCTCGTGCTGCCCGAGCTGAACGGCAAGCTCGACGGCATGGCGCTGCGGGTCCCCACGCCGACCGGGTCGATCACCGACCTCAGCGTCGAGCTGGCCACCGCGGCCTCGGTCGCCGAGGTCAACGAGGCGTTCGCCGATGCCGCCGGCAGCCCCAGCTACCGCGGCGTGCTCGTCTACACCGAGGACCCGCTGGTGTCGGCCGACATCGTGGGCAACCCGGCGTCGTGCATCTTCTCGGCGAAGGACACGATGGCCAACGGCACGCTGGTGAAGATCCTCGGGTGGTACGACAACGAGTGGGGCTACTCGAACCGCCTGGTCGACCTCGTCGGCTTCGTCGGCGCCCAGTAACCCGACCCGTGACCGTGGACGTCCCCGTCCTGGAGGACCTCGACCTCGCGCGCGGCGCGCGCGTGCTCGTGCGGGTCGACTTCAACGTGCCCCTGCGCGACGGCGTCATCGAGGACGACCTCCGGATCGTCTCGGCGCTGCCGACGATCGGGTACCTGCGGGACCGGGGGGCGACGGTCGTGCTGGCCAGCCACCTCGGGCGCCCGAAGGGCCGCCCCGATCCGTCGTCGTCGCTGGCTCCGGTCGCCGTGCACCTCGGCGGTCTCCTCGGGTGCGAGGTCCCGCTCGCCCCGGGGGTGTTCGGCCCCGAGGTCGAGCGGTGCGCAGCGTCGGCGGGCCCGGGCGCCGTGGTGCTGCTCGAGAACCTGCGCTGGGACGCAGGGGAGGAGGCCGACGATCCGGGCTTCGCCGCGAGCCTGGCCGCCGGGTACGACGCCTACGTCAACGACGCCTTCGGGGCGTCCCACCGGGCCCACGCCAGCATCGTCGGACCACCGCGCGTGCTCCCGAGCGCGGCGGGACGCCTGCTGGCCCGGGAGGTCGAGGTGCTCGGCCGACTGCTCGCCGGCGCCGACCGCCCGTTCGTGGCGGTGCTGGGCGGCTCGAAGGTCAGCGACAAGCTCGGCGTGATCGAGGCCCTGCTCGACCGCTGTGACACGGTCCTCGTGGGCGGGGCGATGGCGTTCACGTTCTTCCTCGCCCAGGGCCACACGGTCGGCGACTCGCTGGTGGAGCCCGCGATGGTCGACGCCTGCGCCCGGCTGCTCGACACCGGGCGGGTTCGTGTGCCGAGCGACGTCGTCGTCGCCACCGACATCGCGCCCGACGCCGAGACCCGCGTGGTCGCAGCCGACGCGATGCCCGACGGCTGGAAGGGCCTCGACGTCGGCCCGGCCACGGTCGCCGACTACGCGGCGACCGTCGCCGCGTCCGCCACCGTGCTGTGGAACGGCCCGATGGGCGTGTTCGAGGTCGCGCCCTTCGCGGCGGGCACCGTCGGCGTCGCCGAGGCGGTCGCCGCCTGCCCCGGATTCACCGTCGTGGGTGGGGGCGACAGCGCCGCCGCCGTCCGCCAGTTCGGCCTCGCCGACCGCGTCGACCACGTCAGCACCGGCGGCGGCGCGGCACTCGAGCTGATCGAGCTGGGCGACCTGCCCGGCCTCCAGGCGCTGCGTTCCGCCCCGTCGTCCCGCTAGAGGAGCCCCCGTGCCCGACCGTCGTCCGATCATCGCCGCCAACTGGAAGATGCACCACGACCACCACGCGGCGATCCAGTTCGTCCAGAAGCTCGCCTACATCGTCGACGCCGAGGTGTACGAGGGCATCGACGTCGTGGTCTGCCCGCCGTTCACGGACCTGCGCTCACTGCAGACCCTGATCGAGAGCGACCAGCTCGACCTCGCGCTCGGGGCGCAGAACTGCCACTTCGAGGACCAGGGCGCCTACACGGGCGAGGTCAGTCCGCCGATGCTGGCCAAGCTCAACGTCCGCTACGTGATCGTTGGTCACAGCGAGCGCCGCCAGCTCTTCGGCGAGGACGACGACGTCGTGCACCGCAAGGTCCAGGCGGTGCTGCGCCACGGGATGGCCCCCATCATCTGCGTGGGGGAGACGCTCGAGGAGCGCGAGGCCGGGCGGACCGCCGAGAAGGTCGCCGGGCAGGCCCGGGCCGCGTTCGCCGGTGTGACCAAGGCCCAGTTCGAGCGGTGCGTGGTGGCCTACGAGCCGATCTGGGCGATCGGGACCGGGCGCAACGCGACGCCCGAGGACGCCGACGCGACGATCGGCGTGATCCGGGGCGCCCTGCGGGACCTCTACGGGGAGCTCGCCGACGCCGTGCGGATCCAGTACGGCGGGTCGGTGAAGCCCGGGAACATCGCCGACCTGATGGCGATGCCCGAGGTGGACGGCGCCCTGGTGGGCGGGGCGTCGCTCGACCCCGACGAGTTCGCCCGGCTCCTGAAGTGGCGCCGCTGATCGCCCACTGCGCCCGGAGGCCCGGAGGCCCGGAGGCCCGGAGGCTAGGAGGCCCGGAGGCTAGGATCGGGGCCGTGATCAACGCCATCGTCATCGGGATCCAGGTCCTGTCGGCCCTGACCCTGATCTTCTTGATCCTGCTCCACTCCGGGCGCGGTGGTGGCCTCTCGGACATGTTCGGGGGCGGTCAGCTGGGCGGCTCGATGGCCGGGTCCACCGTGGTCGAGCGCAACCTCGACCGGCTCACGGTCGTGACCGCCATCATCTTCGTCTTCGCCTCGGTCATCCTCGCGCTGCGCGTCGCCTGAGCCGCCGCCCCGGCGATTGGGGCCGCTCAAGAACCGGCCCCGGGATGCCGATGCTCCCCCGGGTCGGCCTGCTACTCATGGTGGGCCGGGCCGTCGGGTCCGCGACCGGGAGGACGGGAATGCGACGCAGGCGGGGCGGGCGCACGGCGGCGGGGATCGTGACAATGGCGGTCGCCCTGGCGGCGGTCGGCGCGTCGGCGGTGCCGGCCGGGGCCGGGACCCGGACCCAGGCCGGGGCCGCGTCGGGAGTGCTGCGCCTGGCGGCGCAGCAGGAGCCGTTCTGCGCCGACTGGATCGCGAGCTGCGCCGGGCTGAGCTGGGGGAACTGGATCCTCGGCGTGCAGACCCTGCCCCAGGCGTTCCGGGTGAGCCCGGCGGGCGAGTACGTGCCCGGCCCGGTGCTCGCCGGTGCGCCGACCCTCGAGCCGGGGCCGCCGATGGTCGTGCGCTACCCGATCGCTCCGGCGGCGAAGTGGTCGGACGGCACGCCGATCACCGCGCGTGACTTCGCCTACACCTGGAAGCAGATCGTCGACAGCGACGACATCTACGACACCACCGGGTACACGGCGATCGCCGCGATCGACACGAGCGACCCGAAGACCGCGGTGGTCACGTTCTCCGAGCCCTACGCGGCGTGGCGCGACCTCTTCGGCGGCTTCTACTACATCCTGCCCAGTCACCTCCTCGAGGGGCGCGACCGCAACCGGGTGATGAAGGACGGCTACGCATTCTCGGGCGGCCCGTGGAAGATGCAGGGCGGCAAGCGGGGCTGGGACAAGGGGCGCAGCATCACCCTGGTGCCGAACCCGGGCTACTGGGGCACGGTCCCGTCGATCGGCAAGGTCGTGTTCCAGTTCATCACCGAGTCCAGCGCCGAGGTGCAGGCGCTCAAGAGCGGGCAGGTCGCCGCGGCCTACCCCCAGCCCCAGACCGGCATGCTCGACCAGTTCGACCGGGCCGACCTCGACTACGTGGTCGGCTCCGGCAACAGCTACGAGGGATTCTGGTTCAACAGCGCCGCCCCGCCCTTCGACCGGCTCGCGGTCCGCCAGGCCGTCGCGTACGCGACCGACCGCCAGACGATCGTCGACCAGATCGTGCGCCCGGCGGTCCGCGAGGGCCGGGTGCTCCAGAGCTTCGTCGTGCCGTCGTTCCCCGAGTACTACCGCCCGGCGTACGCGGGGTACACCCGCGACCTCGCGCGCGTCGAGGCGCTCATGACCGGTGACGGCTGGGCGAAGGGTTCCGACGGCGTCTGGGCCAAGGGCGGCCGGCGGGCCGAGTTCACGATCGCGACGACGACCGGCAACGAGAGCCGGGCCCTGACCCAGCAGCTGTGGCGCAGTCAGCTGCGCCAGGCCGGGTTCGCGGTCACCATCCGCAACGCGAGCGCCGACCTGCTCTTCGGCAGGCAGATCCCCGAGGGCCGGTTCGCGGCGGCGCTGTACGCACAGGTCGGGACGCCGGACCCGGGCCTGTGCGTGGTGTTCTGCTCGCAGAACATCCCGACCCGGGCCAACGGGTTCGTCGGGCAGAACTTCACCCGGACCTCGTCGCCGGCGATCGACACGGCCTGGACGGCAGCCGATCGTGAGGTCGATCCGGTGGCCCGAGTGGCGAGCGTGGCCCAGGGCCAGGCCGCCCTGGCCGCCGACATGGCCTCGCTCCCGCTGTTCCAGCTGCCGACCCTGTTCGTGTGGAACCCGCGCCAGGTCGGCGGGCCGCTCCAGGACAACGTGACCGAGGGGCCGTTCTTCAACCTGGAGCGCTGGACCCTCCGGTAGGGCCGGGGCGGTCGGTGGGTCCGACCCCCTGACCGTCCCCCGTCCGGTCCCGGGCGGGTGGGACAATCGTCCGGCTCATGGGCAGGTACGTCCTCCGCCGTGTTCTCGTGTCGATCCCGGTCCTCGTGCTGGCCTCGGTGCTCGTGTTCGTGGTGGTGCGGTCCTTCGGCGTCGACCCGGCCCGGGTCCGCTGCGAGACCTCCCGCGACGCCGGCTGCCTCGAGCGGGTCCGGGCGCAGCTGGGGCTCGACCGGCCGCTGGCGGTGCAGTACCTCGACGAGATGCGGGGCGTGGTGACGGGCGACTGGGGCCGGAGCCTGCGCTCCGACCGGTCGGTGGCGGAGCTCATCGGCGACGCGCTCGCAGCCACCGCACCCCTGGTCGGGTGGGCGATGGTCGTGTCGCTCGTGCTGGCGGTCGTCATCGCGGTGAGCGGGGCGCGCCGACCCGGGTCGACCCGCGACCACGCCTTCGGTGCGCTGGCGATCGCCGGGCTCGCGCTCCCGACCTTCTGGTTCGGTCTGCTCGCCATCCAGCTGTTCACCTACGACCTGCCGCGATGGCTCGGGATCGACGGACCCGTCCTCTACTCGGTGCCCGATCCGACGGGGCGAGGTCCGGTCGCGGCCGCGCGCGAGCTCGCGCTCCCCGTCCTGGTGCTGTCGGTGCAGTTGGTGGCGGGGTGGAGCCGGTACCAGCGGGCGGCGCTGATCGAAGAGCTGCAGGCCGACCACGTGCGCACGGCCCGGGCCAAGGGCCTGCGCGAGCGCCGGGTGGTGTGGAAGCACGGGTTGCGGGGTTCGTCGACGGCCATGGTCACCGTGGTCGCGCTCGACGCGGGAGCGCTGATCGGCGGCGTGGTGATCACCGAGCGGGTGTTCTCGCGGCCGGGAATGGGCACCCTGCTCGTGTCGTCGGTGAGCGACGGCGACACCGCCGTGCTGATCCCGTGGCTGCTGGTCGCCGGCGCGGCCGTGGTGCTCGCGAACCTGATCGCGGATGTCGCCTACGCCCTCCTGGACCCCCGGGTGCGCATCGCCGGGCCGCGGTCCGCATGAGCGGGGTCGACCGGCCGGGGGCGCACCCGGGTGGCGCGGCGCGTGACGCCGGGGCCGGGGAGCTCCCCCTCGCCGGGAGCGCGGCCCTGGTCGACGCCGCGGTCGACACGG
>CAIUKV010000143.1 GCA_903899845.1 uncultured Actinomycetes bacterium | reverse complement strand
GGAGGCCCGGGCGCACGCCCGGTCCGTCGTCGACCGGATCGCCGAGGCCGCATGAAGGACCCGCTCGACCACGTCCAGCTGAGCGAGACCCGCCGGGGCAACACGGTCGTCCTCGGTGTGATCCTCGCCGGGTTGGTGCTGTGCTTCATCGCCGCACCCTGGGTGGCCGCGATCATCGTCGGCCTCATCGCCATGGTCATGCTCCACGAGGCCGGGCACCTCATCGCGGCCCGGCGCTCGGGGATGAAGGCGACCGAGTACTTCCTCGGCTTCGGGCCGCGGCTCTGGTCGTTCCGGCGGGGCGAGACCGAGTACGGGATCAAGGCGATCCCGGCCGGTGGCTACGTGCGCATCATCGGCATGAGCAATCTGGAGGACGTGCCCGAGGCCGACGAGGCCCGCACCTACCGGCGCGCCACCAACGGTCGGCGCCTCGTGGTGGTGCTCGCCGGGGTCACGGTCAACATCCTGCTGGCCTGGGTGCTGTTCACCGTGGCCATCGCCGGGCGGGGCGCCCTGGTCGAGGGCCCGAGCACGACCGTGCGCCAGGTGGTGCCCGACAGCGCCGCCGCACAGGCCGGGGTCCGCGCCGACGACGAGTTCGTCGCGGTCGACGGCCGCCCCGTCGGATCCTGGGACGACCTCAAGGCGGCGATCGAGACCCGGGGCGGTGAGGCGACGACGTTCGTCGTCCTCCGTGACGGCGAGCGGATCGCGCTGCGGGCGACGCCGGGCGAGCGCGACGGTCAGGGCTTCCTCGGCGTCTCCCCGGCCACGGCCGTGCGCGAGGTGTCGCCCCTCGCGGCGATCCCGGAGGGGTTCCGCACCCTCGGCGACGTGACGGTCGCCACCGGCCAGGGCATCGCCCGGATCTTCTCACCGGCGGGGGTCGAGCGGTACTCGCGCAACTTCACGAGCCAGGCGCCCGCGCCCGGATCGGTGGCCGACCAGGAGCGGCCCCGCTCGCTCATCGGGATCGTCGACGAGGGCTCGACGATCGTGGAGGGCGACGTCTGGGGGCTCCTCTACCTGCTCGGGGCGGTGAGCCTCGTGCTCGCCCTGTTCAACCTCATCCCGCTGTTGCCCTTCGACGGCGGGCACGCGGTGATCGTCGGGTACGAGGCGGTGGCGTCGCGGATCCGGGGCCGGACCGTCCGGGTCGACTTCCGCCGGCTCATGCCCGTCACCGCGGTGGTGCTGGCGCTGTTCCTCATGCTCGGCGTCTCGGCGATGATCCTCGACATCCGCGACCTGGCTCGCTGAGGCGGCGTGCGCCCGGCCGGCGCGCAGGCCCGGCGGCCCGCCCGGTGAGACCCGCCGCGTAGCATCAGGGTCGTGATCGCGCGCCGGAAGACCCGTCAGGTGATGGTCGGCACCGTGCCCGTCGGTGGCGACGCCCCGGTGACGGTGCAGTCGATGACCACGACCAAGACCGCCGACGTCGAGGGCACGCTGGCCCAGATCTACGCCCTCGCCGGGGCCGGCTGCGACATCGTGCGCTGCACCTGCAACGAGGAGGAGGCGGCCGAGGGGCTCGCCCACATCGTGGCCCGCTCGCCCATCCCCATCGTCGCCGACATCCACTTCCAGTACAAGCTCGCGCTGGCGGCGATGGAGGCCGGGGTGCACGCGCTGCGCCTGAACCCGGGCAACATCCGCAAGCCCGCGCACATCAAGCTGGTGGCGTCCGAGGCGCGTGACCGCGGCCTCCCGATCCGCATCGGGGTCAACGCAGGCAGCCTCGACCCCGACATCGCCGCGCAGTACGGCGGGACCACGCCCGAGGCGCTGGTGGCGTCCGCGGTCCGCGAGCTCGACCACTTCCGCGAGGTCGATTTCGACAACGTGAAGATCTCGGTGAAGGCCTCCAACGTGGGGTTGATGATCGCGGCCTACCGGCTCCTCGCCGACACCGTCGACCACCCGCTGCACCTCGGGGTGACGGAGGCGGGTCCGCCGCCCGCCGGCCTCGTGAAGTCGGCGGCCGGGATCGGCACCCTCCTCGCCGAGGGGATCGGCGACACCATCCGCTTCTCGCTCACCGCCGATCCGGTGGAGGAGGCCCGGGCCGGACGCACCCTGGTCGAGGCGCTCGGCCTGCGCGAGCGTCGCAGCGTGGACCTCATCGCCTGCCCGAGCTGTGGCCGGGCCGAGGTCGATGTCATCGCCGTGGCCACGGCGGCCCAGGCGGCGCTCGAGGCCCGCAACATCCCGCTGCAGGTCGCAGTGATGGGCTGCGTGGTCAACGGTCCCGGTGAGGCCCGCGACGCCGATCTGGGCATCGCGGCCGGACGGGGCAAGGGACACCTGTTCGTGAAGGGGCAGGTGGTCCGGGTCGTACCCGAGGCCGAGATGGTCGACGCCCTGATCGCCGAGGCCGAGGCCATCGTCGCGGAGGGGATCGACGCCCGCCTCGCCGCCGCCGACGCCGACGCCGAGGCGATCGCCGCGGCCGAGCGGGAGCAGCTGATCGAGCTCCGCGGGGTCGACGCCAACCGGTCCGCCGACAAGATCGCCCGCATCCGCGAGCTCGCCGACGAGTAGACCCGCCTCAGAGCGGGAAGACGATCGGGATCACGATCAGGCTCACGACGACCGTCGCCAGGGTCAGCGGGGCGCCGAGCCGGGTGAAATCGCGGAATCGGTAGTTGCCCATGCCGAACACGAGCAGGTTCGTCTGGTAGCCGATGGGCGACAGGAACGAGCACGACGCGCCGATCAGGATCGCGACGGCGAAGGGGCGGACGTCGAGGGCGGCGGCGTCGGCCGCCGCGAGCGCAACGGGGAACATGAGCACTGCGGCCGCGTTGTTCGACAGCAGCTCGGTGAGCACCATGGTGGCGATCAGCACGCCTGCGAGCACCCCGACCGGTCCGAGCACGTCGAGGCCGTCGACGAGCAAGCCGCCGATCTCGGCGGCCAGGCCGCTCGACTGGACCGCAGCGCCGAGGCCGAAGCTCGCTGCGATCATCAGGACGATCTCGAAGTTGATCGCCCGCCGCGCCTCGGCCGGGGTGATGGCCCCGATGACGAGGACGGCGAGGGCCGCGAGGAGCGACGCCTGGAGCAGGTCGAGCAGGCCGGTGCCGGCGGCGACCACCAACGCCAGCGTGATCAGCTCCACCGCCCGGGCCCGGTTGCGGCGCAGGGGCGTCCCGCCCTCCACGGTCGAGACCAGCAGGAAGTCGTGACGGTCGCGCCACCGCCGACCGAAGTCGGGGTCGGCGAGCACGAGGAGGAGGTCGCCGGCCCGGAGCCGCACCTCGCCGAGCTTGCCGCTCAGCCGTTCGCCGGACCGGTGGACCGCGAGCACGGCGGCGCCGTAGCGGGCTCGGAAGTCGGCGTCCTTCAAGGTGGCGCCGACCAGGGGCGAGTCGTCGCCGATGACCACCTCGAAGGTCTGCGGCGCACGGGCGTCGGTGGCCTGGAGCACGTGGTGGTGCTCGCCCGGAACGAGCCCGGGGATGCGCTGCAGGTCGAGGACGCGCTCGACGTTGCCGGCGAAGGTGAGCCGGTCCGCCGCGTGCAGGGTCTCCTCGGGCCGCACCGGCGCGATGCGGGCGCCCGCCCGCTCGATCTCGACCAGGAACACCCCGGTCAGGTTCCGGAGGCCGGCCTCGGCGACGGACCGGCCCACGAGCGGGCTGCCGGCCGGGACCGTCATGTCGATCGTGTACTCGCGCACCGTGGCGGCATCGGCCTCGACCGCCGAGTCCCGTCGGGGGAGCAGGAGCGGGGTCAGGGCGATCAGCAGCGCGGCGCCGACGACCGCGAGCGGCAGGCCGACCGGGGTGATCTCGAAGATCCCGAGCGGCGCCCGTCCCGACGCGGTGAGGAGACCCGACACGGTGACGTTGGTGGATGTGCCGATGACGGTGATCACCCCGCCGAACACCGCCGCGTAGCTGAACGGCATCAGGAACCGTGACGGGCTGCGGCCGGTGCGGCGGGCCCACGACACGATCCGGGGCGCGACCATGCTCACGAGAGGGGTGTTGGCGATGAACGCCGACGCGGCGGTTCCCGGGACCACGACCCGGGCGAGGTCGCGCCGCTCGCCCCGGGACCGGTCCTCACCCCGGGACCCGTCCGCGCCCCGACGGCGACCGCCGAGCACGCGGTCGGTGATCCCCTGGAGCGCGCCCGTGGTCTCGGTGGCGCCGGCGAGCACGTAGAGCCCGGCGACGGTGATGGGGGCGTCGTTGGCGAACCCGGCGAACGCCTGGGCCTGGTCGATGACCCCGGTGACGAAGCACACGACCGTCGCCCCGAGGATCGCGAGCGCCGGGGAGACCCGTTCGCTGATCAGGACCGCGATCGTCGCCACGACCACCACCAGGGTGAACCATGCGTCAGCGCTCATCGCTCACCCCCGGGCCAGGCGGCGCTGCTGCCACCACCGGGCGAGGCCGGTGCGCGACCCGGCGGCGAGGCGCTCGGCCCGCAGGCGCTCCTCCCACACGGAGTCGAGCGGGGGGAGGGGCCCGAGCACCTCGGCGAGGAGATGGTCGGCGAGCGCGGGGTTCCGGGGCAGGACCGGACCGTGCAGGTAGGTCGCGACGAGCCGGTCGGCCCGGGCGCCGTCGGTGCCCGAGCCGTCGCCGTTGCCCCCGCCCGCCCGGACCCGCCCGAGCGGGCGCACGCCGGGTCCGAGGGTGGTGCGGCCGCCGTGGTTCTCGAAGCCGGTGAGCAGCGGGAGGGGTGCGTCGGGCTCCACCACGACCTCGCCGATCAGCCGGGTCGGCCCCGCGGTCGTGCGCGCGTCGACCAGGCCGATCCCGTCGAGCACGGTGCCGTCGGCGGCGACGTAGGAGTGCCCGAGGAGCTGGAACCCGGCGCACACCGCGAAGACCACCGCGCCCTCCTCGTGGGCCCGCACCAGCGACGCCCGCGAGGCCCGCAGGCCGGCGGCGGCGAGGTGCTGCGGGTCGTCCTCACCCCCACCGAGCAGGTAGCAGTCGAGCGTGGCGGGCACGGGATCGCCGGCGGCGACCTCCACGATCTCGGCCGGGATCCCGCGCCACCGGCACCGCTGGGCCAGCACGAGCGCGTTGCCGCGGTCGCCGTAGGTGCCGAGGAGCTCGGGGTAGACGAGGCCGATCCGCAGCGGCGCGTCACGCATCGGAGGTCCCGAAGCGGTGGTAGAGCGCGGCGAACTGGGTGTAGCTGCAGACGAGGACCGGCTCGTCGCCGGGGAGGGCGAGGGCGGCGCGGCGGGGGTCGGGCTCGACGGTGTGGTCGACCTCGGCGTAGCGGAGGCGGACCGCGACGTCGAGGCTGCGGTCGCCCGCCGCGACCGTGGGCAGCCCGCGCCGCAGCTCGTAGGGCACGTCCCAGAGCCACGACGGGTCGGTGCCGTCGGCGACGCGGGCGTTCACGGCGATCACGGCCGGGCGCCCCTCGGCCCGGGCCCACTCGAGCACCTCCGACCACCCGGCCGGGTTCTTGGCGAGCAGCACCCGGGCCCGCCGCCCGTCGGCGAGGGGCACGGTCATGTAGCGGCCGGCGACGGTGTCGACGCTGCCCACGGCGGCCGCGGCCACGGCGGGGTCCACCCCGTGGTGGAGCACGGCCGCGGCGACGGCGAGCGCGGCGTTGTCGAGGTTCCAGCGACCGGGGAGGCCGAGCCGCAGGGGCACGCGCTCGCCGTCGAGCACCAGCGTGTCGCCGTCGAGCCGGTGGGGGGTGTCGGGCTCGGCGAAGCCGCAGGCGGGGCAGGCGAAGCGCGTGCCCCAGTCGAGCAGCGCGGCGCACACCGGGCAGGTCGCCGCGTCGGCGCGCCAGCGCAGACCGAGGCGGACCCAGGTCGTGCGGGCGGGTCCGGCCGCGTGCACCACGTGGGGATCGGACGCGTTGGCGACCACGTGGAGATCGGGGTGCGCCTCGGCGACCCGGCGCCACGCCGCGGCGACGGCGTGGACCTCGCCGAAGCGGTCGAGCTGGTCACGGCTGAGGTTCCCGAGCACGAGCAGCTCGGCGGCGAGCGGGTCGACGACGCGGGGCAGCACCCGCTCGTCGACCTCGAGCACGGCGAGGCCGGGTCGTCGGGCGGCCGCGAGCACCGGGGCGAGGCCCGACGTCAGGTTGGCGCCGGTGTGGTTGGTCGCCACCGGGGTGGCCCTGGTGCGCACCGCCGCCGTCAGCAGTCGCGTCGTGGTGGTCTTGCCGTTGGTGGCCGACACCAGGGTGATCCGCAGGCCCCGACCGAGCTCGGCGAGCGCGTCCGGCGCGATCCGGTTGATGACGCGACCGCTGATGGTCGCCCCGGCGCCCCGGCCGGTGATCCGCGACAGCCACCCGGCCGCGGCACCGGCCCGGACCGCCACCCGGGTCCGACCGCTCGACCCGGTCGCGGTCACGTCGGACCGCCCGGTGCCCCGGCGCGACCGGGTGCGGGGGGGCGTCGGCATGGGGAGATGTTGCCAGGCGGACCCGGGCTCAGCCGTGGAGTCCGCACTCCGACTTGGCGCTGCCCGCCCAGCGGCCGGCCCGGGGGTCGGCACCGGTGTCGACCGGGCGGGTGCAGGGCCAGCAGCCGATGGAGGGGTACCCGCGGTCGACGAGGGGGTGCGCCGGGAGGTCCCGGGCCGCGACGTGGGCGGCGACGTCGGCGTCGGACCACGCGGCGATGGGGTTCACCTTCACCAGGCCCCGTCCGACGTCGTAGCCGACCACCGGGGTCGCGGTGCGGCTCGGTCCGTCGGCCCGACGCAGGCCGCTCATCCAGGCGGCGCGCCCCTGCAGGGCTGCGGCGAGCGGCGCCACCTTGCGGGCCGCGCAGCACGCGTCGGTGTCGGTGAGCCAGCGGTCGTCCGGGGGCACGTCGGCCCCGACGACCCGGAGGTTCAGGTCGTAGCGCCGCCGCACCTGCTCGACGTACCAGAGCGTCTCGGCGAAGTGGTACCCGGTGTCGAGGAACGTCACCTCGATCGCGGGATCGACCTGCACGGCGAGGTCGATCACCACGCAGTCCTGGAACGAGGCGGCCAGCACCAGTCCGGTGCCGAACCGGTCGACCGCCCATTCGATCGCCGCGCGCGCCGCCCCCGCCGCCGGGCGCGCCTCGAGGTCGCGGCTGACCCGGTGGAGCTCGTCGAGGTCGGCGACCGCCGTCGGCCCGGGCGGCGCGCCGGGCCCCTCGACGGGCCCCTCGACGGTCGTCGGGATCGGTGCGTCCTCGGCCGGGCCGACCGGACGCACCTCGGAGACGGTCGTCACGTGGCGCACTCGCTCTCGCCCACCGACGACACGTACGGACCGGTCTCGTCGAAGTCGACGTAGAAGTCGGGCGCAGTGGCCGGGTCGGGGAACGCGTCGAGGTCGGCGAGGGTCGCGCCCACGGTGGCGGCACCGCCGCTGCGGGCCAGCCACGCCGCGAACGTCTCGCCGGCCTGCCGGTCGGCCGCGTACGTCCCGACCACGCGCACCACCGCGGTGGACGCGGCCTTGGCCGGGACCTTGGTGGCCTTCTGACCGAACTCGATCTCCGTGTCGCCCACCCGCCCGCCCAGCAGCATCTGGTAGCCCGGGGCGGCCTGCCCGTGGGCGCGCCGCTCGAGCCCGAAGAACCCGATGTCGGCGATGTGGTGCTGCCCGCAGGAGTTCGTGCAGCCCGAGATGTTGATGCGCACGCCGCCGACCTCGGCGAGCCCGGCCTCCTCGAGCGCGCGGTCGATGTCGGAGGCGAGGCCCCGCGACTGGGTGACCGCGAGGTTGCAGGTGTCGGCCCCGGGGCAGGCCACGACGTCGCGCACGAGCTCGGCGCCGGCGGCGGCCATGTCGACGGCGGCCAGCGCCTCGAACACCCGGGGTAGCTGGTCCTCGCGCAGGCCCCGCAGCACGAAGTTCTGCCGGTTGGTGATCCGGACCTCGCAGCCCACCTCCCGCTGGAGGTCGGCGAGGCCGCGGAACTGCGCGGGGGTGATGTCGCCGAGGCGGCAGTGCGCGTAGGCGCTCACGGTGCCGTTGGCCCGGCCCCGGACCACGTTGGCGAGCTCCCACTTGGCGTAGGGGGCCAGACCGGAGAACCCGACCGGGGTGCCGGGGATGGCGGTGGCGTCGGTCCCCACGCCCGCGGGGGCGTCGCCGGACGCGACGACGGCGGCGGGGACCCCGCCCGGGTAGGTGGCCGAGCCGATGAGCAGCTTGCGCTCCTTGAGGATGCGGGTGCGCAGCTCGTCGATGCCCATGGTGTCGACGAGCCACTTCATCCGGGCCCGGAGCTTGTTGTCGCGGTTGCCGAAGTTGGCCCACACGCGCAACGCGGCCTCGATCGTGGGCAGCAGGTCCTCGCGGGGGGTGAACTCCTCCACGGCCTGGGCCGGGTGGGGGTTGGCCCCGAGCCCGCCGGCCATGAACACGCGGAAGCCCGGCTCGGTGGTGCCGTCGGGTCGGGGGCGGGACACGGCGACGACCCCGATGTCGTTGAACATCGCCTGCCCGCAGTCGGTCGCGCACCCCGAGAAGTTGATCTTGAACTTCCGGGGCAGCCGTTGGGTCAGCGGGTTGCGCAGGAAGTGGTCCTTGACCGCCTCGGCCCACGGGCTGATGTCGACCACCTCGTACGGGCACGCCCCCGCGAGATGGCAGCCCGCGACGTTGCGCACGGTGTCGCCGCACGCCTCCCGGCTGGTGAGGCCGACCGCGGCGAGGAGCCGCAGCACCTCGGCGGCCTGCTCGAGCTGCACGAAGTGGAACTGCAGGTTCTGGCGGGTGGTGAGGTGGCCCCAGCCCCGCGAGTGGGTCTCGGCGATGTGGGCGAACATCTCGAGCTGGTCCGGCTCGACCCGGCCGTAGGGGATCTTGACCCGGATCATCTGGTTGAAGCCGCCCTGGCGCTGCCCGTAGATGCCCTGGTTCAGGCGGAAGACCCGGAATGCGTCGTCGTCGATCTCGCCGGCCATGTAGCGGCGGGCGTTGACCTCGAACCGCGCGATCTCGTCGGCGACGACGGGGTCGAGGGAGTGGCGCCGGAGTTCGTCGATGTCGATCATGGGTGCTCCTGGCCGGGGAGGCCCGCGGCGCCGCGGGCTCGGATCAGGCGGGGAGTGTACGACCGCCGGCCTGTAAATGCCAGCGGAAAGGTCGGAAATATTTCCGACCTCCGGGGTCGGGGTTCGGGCCCCGGTCGGCCGGACGCCGCCGGTAGCCTCCGACCGATGCGGATGTCGGCCCTGTTCCTCCGGACCCTGCGCGACGACCCTGCCGACGCCGAGATCGACAGCCACCGCCTGCTGCTGCGGGCCGGGTGCATCCGGCGGGTGGCCAGTGGGATCTACTCGTGGCTGCCGCTCGGACGCCGGGTCCTCGCCGCGGTCGAGGGGATCGTCCGTGAGGAGATGGACGCCGCCGGGGCCCAGGAGGTGCTCCTGCCGATCGCCCAGCCCCTCGACCTGTGGGCCCGCACCGGGCGCGACGCCACCTACGGCCCGCTCATGTTCCGCCTCGCCGACCGCAAGGATGCGGGCTTCTGCCTCTCGCCCACGGCCGAGGAGGCGATCACCGCCCTCGTGGCGGGGGAGTACTCGAGCTACCGCGACCTGCCGGTCAACCTCTACCAGATCAACTGGAAGTACCGCGACGAGCTGCGCCCGCGCTTCGGCCTGCTGCGGGCACGCGAGTTCCTGATGAAGGACGCGTACTCGTTCCACGCCGACACCGACGACCTCCGGCGGACCTACGCCGACATGTACGCCGCCTACCAGCGCGTGTTCGACCGCTGCGGGCTCACCTTCCGGGCGGTCGAGGCCCAGGCCGGTGAGATCGGCGGCGACGTGAACCACGAGTTCATGGCCGTCGCCGCGATCGGCGAGGACGACTTCGTCTGGTGCACCAGCTGCGACTACGCCGCCAACGTCGAGGCGGCCCGGCGCCACGGTCGCCTGCACCAGGAGGTGCCGGTCGTCGACGCCCCGGCGCGCGATCGGGTCCACACCCCCGATCTCCCCGGCATCGCCGGCGTCGCTGCGCACCTCGGGGTCGAGCCGTCGGAGCTGCTGAAGTGCATCGCCTTCGACGTCGACGGCGAGCTCGGGCTCGCGCTCGTCCCCGGCGACCGTGAGGTCAACCCGTACGCGCTGACCCAGGCGCTCGCGCCCCGCTCGGCCCGCCTCTACACCGACGACGACTTCGCGGCCCGGCCCGACCTCCCCAAGGGCTACATCGGCCCCGACTGCACCGGCGCGGCGCTGGTCGTCGCCGATCCGCTGGTGGGGGAGGAGCGGCCGTGGGTGACCGGGGCCAACGAGATCGACCACCACGTCCGCCACGCAGTGCTCGGCCGTGACTTCCGGGTCGACCTCTGGGCCGACCTCGTGAGCGTGGTGAGCGGGGACCCGTGCCCTCGCTGCGGCGCGCGCCTCTCGGTCGATCGGGGCATCGAGGTCGGGCACGTCTTCCAGCTCGGGACCAAGTACGCCGAGGCCCTCGGGGCCGCCTACACCGACGCCGACGGCCACGACCACCCCATGGTGATGGGCTGCTACGGCATCGGGGTGTCGCGCATCGTCACGGCGGTGGTCGAGGAGCACCACGACGACCGCGGGATCGTGTGGCCCGACGCGTTGGCGCCGTTCGCCGTGCACCTCGTGGCGCTCCCGGGCAAGGGCGACACCGCCGCCGTGGTCGAGGCCGCCGAGGCCCTCTACGCCGACCTGCGGGCCGCCGGCGTCACGGTACTCTACGACGACCGCGAGGCCAGCCCCGGGGTCAAGTTCGCCGACGCCGACCTGCTCGGGATGCCGTGGCGGATCACGGTGGGGGCCAAGGGCGTGGCCCGGGGCGTGGTGGAGCGCCGGCGCCGGGCCGACGGCACCGAGGACGAGCTCCCCCTTGCCGAGGCCGCCGCCCGGCTCGCCGGGGTCTGACGCAGGGCGGGCCCAGGGCGGGCGCAGGGCCCGATGCCGGGCCCCGACCGGGCTCCGACCGGATCCCGGCCCCCCGGGGCGTCCGGAACCGATCGGGTATACTTCCGGGTTCCGCAAGCCCGAGCACCACTGATCCGACCCCGACCCGACCCCGACCTGAGAACCCCGCCCGTCGACGAGACCGGCCCGGACGGACACCCCTGGGTGACCGTCGGCAACGTGGGCGCGAGCCCACGTTTTTTGTTGCTCGTTTCGTCGCCCGGCCCCGGTCGGACCCGGTCCGGGGCCCCCAGCACACGAACCACCGAGACCCGCCGAGACCCGCCGGGCACCGAGGAACCGAGGAGGACGCCGTGTCGAGCCCGACCACCGACCAGCTCGCCGCCGTCCTGACCCCGACCCTCGAGGGGCTCGGCCTCGAGTGCTACGACATCGAGCTCAGCGGCTCGGCGCGGGCGCGGACCCTCCGGGTGCTGATCGACCGCCCCGGCGGGGTCGACCTCGAGGCGGTCACCGCGGCGACCGAGGCGCTCGGGCCGGTGCTCGACGCCGATCCCGCCGTGCAGGCGGCGCTGCCCGGCGGCTACCTGCTCGAGGTCTCGAGCCCCGGGCTGGAGCGCCCGCTGCGGACCCCGGCCCACTTCCGTCGGGCCCTCGGCACGCCGGTCTCGCTCAAGACGGAGACCGGACCCGGAGGTCCGCGCCGGGAGCGGGTGCTGCTGGTCGGCGCCGACGACGAGGGGATCGAGGTCGAGGTCGACGGCGACCGTCGGCGCGTCGCCTACGCCGAGGTGGTGCAGGCCCGCACGGTCTTCGAGTGGGGGCCGGCGGCCAAGCCCGGGAAGGCGGCGGCGGGTCGACCGGCGAAGTCGACGACGCCGGGCGCGGGTGCGCCCGGTGGGAACGGTTCGACGCCGGCGGCGTCGGCGAGGCACTGACGAGGACGGGTGGCCATGAACTCAGACATGATGGAGGCGCTCGAGAACATCGAGCGCGAGAAGGGCATCTCGATCGACATCCTGCTCGAGGCGCTCGCGAACGCGCTGGTGACCGCCTACAAGCGCATGCCCGACGCCGCCGAGGAGGCGGAGGTCGAGATCGACGTCGAGACCGGCGAGATCAAGGTCTTCGCCCAGGAGCTCGACGAGGAGGGCGTGGTCGTCCGCGAGTGGGACGACACCCCCTCCGACTTCGGCCGCATCGCCGCCCAGACCGCGAAGCAGGTCATCCTCCAGCGCATCCGCGACGCCGAACGCGAGATGAAGTACGAGGAGTACGCCGGGCGTGAGGGTGACATCGTCACCGGCATCATCCAGCAGACCGACCAGCGCTACACCCTGCTCGACCTCGGCCGGGTCGAGGCGCTCCTCCCGCAGGCCGAGCAGGCTCAGAACGAGCGCTACGACCACGGCTCGCGGCTCAAGGCGTACATCGTCGAGGTCCGCAAGACCGCCAAGGGTCCCCAGATCGTCGTCTCGCGGACCCACCCGGGCCTGGTGAAGCGGCTGTTCGAGCTCGAGGTCCCCGAGATCGTCGACGGCGTGGTCGAGATCAAGGCCATCGCGCGCGAGCCGGGGCACCGCACCAAGATCGCCGTGGCCTCCAACGACCCCCACGTCGACCCGGTCGGGGCCTGCGTGGGCGCACGGGGCTCACGCGTCCGCATGGTCGTCAACGAGCTGCGGGGCGAGAAGGTCGACATCGTCCCCTACAGCGACGATCCCGCCGAGTTCGTGCTCAAGGCGCTCGCGCCGGCCCGGGTCCGCGAGGTCCGCATCGACGAGGCGTCGGGCACCGCGGAGGTCATCGTCCCCGACTTCCAGCTCTCGCTGGCCATCGGTCGGGAGGGCCAGAACGCCCGCCTGGCTGCACGGCTCACCGGGTGGCGGGTCGACATCCGCAGCGAGAACCAGGCCCAGGAGGAGCCCGCCGCCGAGGAGTACGACGAGGGCGAGTGGGTCAAGAACGAGTCCGGCGAGCTGGTGTGGCAGCCGGCCGAGGGGGGCGAGGCCATCTCGGCCGCCGCCGCCGGGTACGCAGACGCTCCCGACGCCTCGGCCGCCCCGGCCGAGGCCGTGGCCGCCGGGCCGGAGGCCACCGCCGAGGCGTCGACCGACGCCCCGGCCGACGAGCCCGCCGCCCCGGAGGGCGCGTCGGGCGACGAGGAGGGGAACGACGGGTAGTGGGCGCACGCAGCGGCTGCGGACCTGCGTCGGCTGTCGCCGACGGGCCGAGCCGACCGGGCTGATCCGCCTCCACCGGGGCGGGGACGGGACGGTCGGGATCGGAGCGGGTCCGGGCCGGGGAGCCTGGCTCTGCGGGCCGCCCGCCACGGGCGCCTGTCTGGAGACGGCGATCCGGCGGCGGGCGCTGGAGCGGGCCCTGCGCCACCCGATCCCGACGACCGAGATCGAGGCACTGCGCGCGAGACTGGGACAATGACCGGTGGATCCCGGCCCCGACCGCGATCCACCATGACGCAAGGGACGAGCTGAGGCGTTGCCGAAGAAGATCAGGATCTACGAACTGGCCCGTGAGCTCGGGCTCAGCAACGAGGAGTGCCTCGAGCTGTGCGAAGAGCTCAAGATCGGGGTGAAGAACCACTCCTCGAGCATCGAGGACCCGATGGCCGACCGCGTCCGCCGTCTGGCCGACGCCAAGGGGATCCGGCGCGAGCCGATCGTCGACGAGGCGCCGCCGGCGAAGAAGGCGGCCGAGAAGAAGACGCCGGCCAAGGCGACCCCCGAGCCCGCCGCACCCGAGCCCGCCGCTCCGGCGGCCGGGGCCGAGGCCCCGGCCGAGGCGCCCGCCCGATCGGGTCGGGTCGTGCGCAGCACCGGCGGGGTCCCCGACGACCGGGCGCCGGCCCGGGTCGTGCGCAGCACCCCGGCCGCGCCCCCTCCCCCGAGCG
>CAIUKV010000142.1 GCA_903899845.1 uncultured Actinomycetes bacterium | reverse complement strand
GTTGTCGATGTCGTCGACCTTCACCTCGACCTCGTCGCCGAGGTTGAGCACGTCCTCGACCCGCTCGATCCGCTTGCCGCGGCCGAGCTTGGAGATGTGGAGCAGGCCGTCCTTGCCCGGAAGCACGTTGACGAACGCCCCGAACTTGGTGACGTTGACGACCCGGCCGGTGTAGATCGCACCCAGCTCGGCGGTCGGCGGGTCGAGGATGAGCTCGATCCGGCGCCGGGCCTCGGCCACGCAGCTCGACTCCTTCGAGCCGATCGTGACCGTGCCCACCACGCCGTCGTCGCTCACCGACACGTCGGCGCCGGTCTCCGCGGTGATCGTGTTGATGACCTTGCCCTTCGGCCCGATCACCTCGCCGATCTTGTCCATCGGGATCTCGAAGCTCACGATCTTCGGCGCGCTGCCCTTGACGTCGTCGCGGGGTGCGGCGAGGGCCGCGTCCATGACGTCGAGGATCTGCATCCGGGCGTCCTTGGCCTGGTGCAGCGCCTGCTTGAGCACCTCGGCGGGCAGGCCGTCGATCTTGGTGTCGAGCTGCAGCGCAGTGACCGAGTCCCGGGTCCCGGCGACCTTGAAGTCCATGTCGCCGAACGCGTCCTCCGCCCCGAGGATGTCGGTCAGGGTCACGTAGCGGCCCTCGTGGTACACGAGGCCCATGGCGATGCCGGCCACCGGCGCCTTGATCGGCACGCCGGCGTCCATGAGCGAGAGGGTCGAGCCACAGACCGACGCCATCGAGGTCGAGCCGTTCGACGCGAGCACGTCGGAGACGACCCGGATGGTGTACGGCCACTCCTCGACGTCGGGGACCACCGGCACGAGGGCCCGCTCGGCCAGGGCGCCGTGGCCGATCTCACGACGCTTGGGCGAGCCCACGCGACCGGTCTCACCGGTGGAGAACGGCGGGAAGTTGTAGTGGTGCATGTAGCGCTTGCGGTCGTCGACGCCGATGGTGTCGAGCATCTGCTCCATGCGGGGCATGCCCAGCGTGGTCACGGTGAGCACCTGGGTCTCGCCCCGCTGGAACAGGCCGGTACCGTGCGCAGTGGGGAAGAGGTCCACCTCGGCCGACAGCGGCCGGATCTGGGTGGTGGTGCGCCCGTCGATGCGGACGCCCTCCTCCACGATGCGGGTCCGCACGACCTGCTTCTGCAGCGAGCGGAACGCGGCCTTGATCTCCTTGACCCGACCGGCGAACTGCCCGGGGGCGTCGTCGCTGCCGACCAGGGTGGCGATCAGCCCGGACTCGATCGTGGCCAGGTGGGAGTTGCGGGCGTTCTTGTCGGCCGTGGCCATCGCGGTCTTGGTCTCGGCCAGCACGGCGGCGCGCACCGCGTCCATGACGTCGGTCTGGTAGTCGACGTGGACGTCGTAGCCGATGACCTCGATCGGACCCTTGGCCGCCTGCACCGCGCGCACCAGCTCGAGCTGGAGGTCGATCGAGGCGTTGATCCACTGCTTCGACCACTCGAGCCCGTCGGCGAGCACGTCCTCGTCGACCTTCGGGGCCCCGGCCTCGTAGAGGTCCCAGGTCGCCTCGGTGCCGCCCGCCTCGACCATCATGATCGCGACGTCGCCGTCGTGGAGACGACGACCGGCGACCACCATCTCGAACGTGGAGCGGTCACCCTCCTCGTAGGTGGGGTGGGCGTGCCAGGCGCCGTCGATGTGGGCGATGCGCACGGCGCCGATCGGGCCGTTGAACGGGATGCCCGAGACCATCAGCGCAGCCGACGCGCCGTTGATCGACGCGATGTCGTGCGGGTTCTCGAGGTCGGCCCCGAGGATGGTGGCGATCACCTGGACCTCGTTGCGGAAGCCCTCGGGGAACGACGGCCGCAGCGGGCGGTCGGTGAGGCGGCAGGTCAGGATCGCCTGCTCGCCGGGCCGGCCCTCGCGGCGGAAGAACGAGCCGGGGATCTTCCCGGCGGCGTACATCCGCTCCTCGACGTCGACGGTCAGCGGGAAGAAGTCAATGCCCTCCCGGGGCTTGCTGGTGACCACGGTCGACAGCAGGGTGGTGTCGCCGAGCTGGACGACGACCGCCCCGTCGGCGAGCTGGGCGAGTCGTCCGGTCTCGAACGACATGACGAGGCCCGCGTCGTTGACGGGGCCGGATACGCGAATGGCCTCGGCCATCGGGGAACGCTCCTTGTTCGGGCGGCGGGGCCCGGCGGTTCCCAGTTGTCAGGGTCCGAGCCTCCCGCACGGTGCGGGGGCGACCCGGGCCTTGGCGACTGACAACCGACGGCGACCTCGCCGGTCGGCTCGCGCCAGTGTCCCTGACGCGAGACGAGGAGCGGGCGATCCGCTCCTCGGGTCTCCGGTCCTACCGGCGCAGGCCGAGCTTGGCGATCAGCGCCCGGTACCGCTCGACGTCGTTGCGCCGGAGGTAGTCGAGCAACCGCCGACGGCGGCCGACGAGCATCAGCAGGCCACGGCGCGAGTGATGGTCCTTCTTGTGGACCTTCAGGTGCTCCGTGAGGTGGTTGATCCGCTCGGTGAGGATCGCCACCTGCACCTCGGGGGAGCCGGTGTCGGTCCCGTGGAGGCGGTGCTGTTCGATCGTGGCGGCCTTGTCGGGCATGCGTGCGCTCGAGCCTTTGCTTCGAGGGGAGAGAGCGCCGACGGGTGTCGGCAACCCGCAGAGGCTACCAGGCCCGGTGCTCGGCCACCACGGCGGCGGCCCGGGCGCAGTCGGCGCGCATCTGGGCGACGAGGTCGGCGACCGAGTCGAACCGCAGCTCGGGCCGGAGGTGCTCCACGAACCGGACCCGGGCGGGCTGGCCGTAGAGGTCGCCCGTGAAGTCGAGGAGGTGGACCTCGAGCAGGGACCGGTCCTGGGCCTCGTAGAAGGTGGGACGGCGCCCGAGGGAGATGGCCGCCGGGTGCTCCACGCCGTCGGGGGTGACGTAGGTCCCGGCGTAGATCCCGTCGGCGGGCAGGCAGATCCGGGCCTCGACCCCGACGTTGGCCGTGGGGAAGCCCAGGTCCCGGCCCCGACCGTCGCCGGTCTCGACCTCGCCCCAGACCTCGTGGGGCCGGGGCGGGCGCCCGAGCAGCGCAGCCGCCTCCCGGACCCGACCGGCACCGACCAGGCGCCGGATCTCGGTGGAGGAGTACGGCAGGCCGCTCGTCTCGCCCTCGATCGGGACCAGGCCCAGCCCGAGCACCTCGAAGCCCAGCTCGGCCCCCATCTGCTCGAGCAGCCGGACCGTGCCGTGGCGCCGGTACCCGAAGTGGAAGTCGGCCCCCACGATGACGAGGCGGGTGCCGAGGCGTCCGACCAGGTCGTCGCGCACGAACACCTCGGCCGGCTCCCGGCTCCGGACCTCGTCGAAGCGGACGAGGCACGTGCGGTCGACGAAGCCGGTCGCGGCGAGCAGCTCCAGCTTCTGGGGCAGCGACGTCAGCTGCGGCGGCGCGGAGCCGGGTCGCACCACCTCGGCCGGGTGCCGGTCGAAAGTGACGCAGATCGCCTCGTGCCCCCGGGCGTCGGCGAGCTCGCGCACCAGGCGCAGCACCGCCTGGTGCCCGAGGTGGACGCCGTCGTAGGCGCCGATCGTCACGACCGCGCCCTCGGGGCGGGCGACGAACTCGTCGAGCGGGGTGACCACCATCGCCGCCATTGTGCTACTCCGCGAGCACGACCGTGGGCGCCAGCCGGGAGCCGCGGCGCTCGTACACCGCGAGCAGCGCGCCCGCGGCGTCGAGCACGGCGAAGGGCCCGGGCTCCCCGGGCGCGACCAGCGCATCGGGCAGCGGCGACCCGTGGCCCACGACCACGGCGGTGGCGGCGTCGGCGACCAGCGTCGCGAGGCCCCGCAGCGCCTCGGCCGGGCTCAGGCACGCCCCGGCCGGGTCGGCGGCCACGGCGTCGACGGGACGGGCGTCGGCCTCGGTGAAGGTCCCCACGCGGACCCGCCGCAGCGCGCCGAGGTGGGCGGGCCCACCCAGCGCGGCACCGAGATCGGCGGCGAGCGATCGGATGTAGGTGCCGCTGCCGCACACCACCCGGATCCGCGCGACGGGGTGCGCGCCGGGGACGAAGTCCTCGACGTCGATCCGCTCGATGTGCACGGGGCGGGCGGGCCGGTCGACCTCGGTCCCCTCCCGGGCCAGCTCGTGCAGGCGGCGACCACCGATCCTGACCGCCGACACCATCGGCGGAACCTGCTCGATCGTGCCGAGGAACCCGCGGGTCGCGGCCTCCACCTCGGCCCGCGTCACCGGCATCGCCGTGGTCTGGGTGACGGTCCCGGCGCCGTCGAGCGTGTCGGTCGCGATCCCGAACACGACCTCACCCACGTACTCCTTGTCGGTCGCCTGGAGGTAGCGCAGGAGCCGGGTCAGGCGGCCGAGGCCGACGAGCAGCACACCGGTCGCGTCCGGGTCGAGGGTGCCGGCGTGGCCGACCCGGCGCTGCCCGTACACCCCGCGGAGCCGAGCGACCACGTCGTGGGAGGTCCACCCCGGGGACTTGTCGACGACGACCAGGCCCGACTGCACCGCGCGCGCCCCGGGCTCAGAGCGCCGCGAGGATGCGGGCGACGACGTCGCGCACGTCACCCTCCGCGCTGAACCCCGACGCGAACCGGTGGCCGCCGCCCCCGTGCGCGACGGCGATGCCGTCCACCGCCACGGAGCCGAGCGAGCGGAGGCTCACCCGGACGGTGCCGTCGGCCTCCTCCTTCAGCACGCAGGCCACCTCGGCCTCCTCGGCCCGGCGGAGGATGTCGATGAGCCCCTCCACCTCGTCGATCGAGACCCCGTGGCGCCGCAGCATGTCCTGGGTGACCGCAGTCCACACGAAGCCGTGCTCGGGGACCAGCTCGGCCCGGGCCAGCGCGTCACCGAGGAGCTGGAGGTACGCGAAGCGGTGCTCCTCGAACAGCCGGCGCGAGAGCTCGGGCACCGGGACGTCGAACTCGGTGAGGCGGCGGGCGAGGTCGAACACCGCCGGGGTGGTGGACGCGTACTGGAACCGACCGGTGTCGCAGACGAGGGCGGCGTAGAGGCAGACGGCGGCGTCACGGTCGAGCGGGAGCCCGAGACGGTCGACGAGCGCCTGCACGACGACGCCGCTCGCCGCCGCGTCGGGGTCCACGAGGTTGACGGTACCGAAGCGCTCGTTCGACACGTGGTGGTCGACGACCACGAGGGCGCGTGCCCCCTTGGCCGCGGGCTCGAGGTCCCCGAGGCGGGCGAGGGAGCCGCAGTCGAAGGTGATCATCACGTCGGGCTCGGTCGGGAACTCCGCCGGCGACACCAGCAGGTCGAGCCCGGGCAGGTCCCGGTAGTGGGGCGCGACCCGGAACGGCGTGGGGAACGATGCGACGACGTCGCGTCCGGCGGCCCGGAGCACGTGCAGCAAGGCCAGCATCGACCCGAGGGCGTCGCCGTCGGGATTGACGTGGCAGGCCAGGGCGACCTGCCGGGCGCCCCGCACCGCGGCGGCGGCCGCCTCGAGCGGGTCGGGACCCGCCGGCTCGCCGGTCACGAGCCCGGGTCCTCGGCGCCGTCGCCGTCGCGGATGGCGCGCAGGATCTCCTCCACCCGCTGCCCCTGCTCGATGGCCGGGTCGAGGACGAACTCGAGCTCGGGGAGCCACTTCATCCGCACCTGGCGCCCGAGCGCGCCGCGCAGGTACGGCGTGGCGCTGCGAAGCGCCGCGTCGAGGTCGTCGTCGTGGCGACCCAGCGCCGCGTAGTACACCTTGGCGTGGCGGAGGTCGCGGGTGACGTCGACGCCGGTGATGGTCACCATCGCGAGACGGGGGTCGCTGGTGCGCTCGAGCGCATCGGCGAGCGCCTCGCGCACGACCTCGTTGATGCGGGCGGTGCGCGGGTACTGACGGCCGGAGCCCCGGGTCGCGGTCACGGCGCGAGGACCCCTTCCCCGTCGAACGGCACGCGCTCCAGCGCACAGACCTCGAGGTCGGGCGCCGCGTGGACGAACCGCTCGACCGCGTCGACCTGCTCCTGGAGGTGCGCCGCGCTCGCGGCGACCAGCGCCACCGCGATCTCGGCCCGCTGCCACTGGTCCTGGAAGCGGGTCTCGGCGACCGCGCAGCGGAACCGGTGGCGCAGCCCGTCGATCACCGGCCGGATCACCGCGCGCTTCTGCTTGAGCGACCGGCTCCCGGGCACGTGGACCTCGACGCGGATCGCCACGGCATGCATCCCCCCCATTGTGCCGTAGTCGGTGCCACGATCGTGCGGGCGCCCGACCCGGGGGTGCCCGGTGGGGCTCAGTTGGCCGACGGGTCGAGCGGGGCGTGGGCGAACTGGGCGATGCGCCCGGGCTGCCGGCGCAGCACCCGGACCCAGAGGTCGCCCGGGTCGGGCGTCCAGAGGTCGTCGGGCGCCCGGTCGAGGACGAACCACGAGCCGGTGGCCACTTCGCCGTCGAGCTGCCCCGGGCCCCAGCCGGCGTACCCGGCGAAGCAGCGGACGCCGAGGAGGCCCGACCCGTCCGGGGGCGGGTGGTCGAGGTCCACCGCGCCGACCCCGGGCCAGAGCCCCGTGATCCCGGGGCGGTCGACCGGGTCCACCGAGTCGAGCATCGCGAGGCCGATCATCCCGTCGGGTTGGACCGGCCCGCCGAGATGCACCCGACCGGGGGCGACCGCGGCGGGGGCCCAGTCCGGGAGGATCTCCCCCACCGGCGTGTCGGTGGGGCGGTTCAGCACGACGCCGAGCGCACCCTCGTCGTTGTGCTCGATCACGAGCACGACGGTCCGGACGAAGTTGGGATCGAGCAGGGTGGGAGCGGCGACGAGCAGGCGCCCGCGGGCGGACCCGGACACGGCGCGTGGGGTCAGGTCAGGTCGAGCGAGAGCATCCGGATCGCGTTGCCGCGCACGAGCTTGTGGATCGTGGCGGCGTCGAGCCCGGCGAACATCTTCTCGGCCACCGCGTAGGTGTGGGGCCAGGTGGAGTCGGTGTGGGGGTAGTCGGTCTCGAACGTGACGTTGTCCTCCCCCACCACGTCGAGCGACGCCAGCCCGTGCCGGTCGCGGAAGAAGCACGTGTAGATGTGGTCGTAGTAGTAGGTCGACGGCGGCTCGGGGATCCGGTCCCGCACGCCACCCCACGCCCGGTGCTCCTCCCACACGTCGTCGGCGCGCTCGAGGATGTAGGGCACCCAACCCATCTGGCCCTCGGAGTAGGCGAGGGTCAGCCGCGGGAAGTCCACGAGCACGCCGGAGAACAGGAAGTCGGTCATCGACGACATGGCGTTGCCGAACGAGAGCGTGGCCTGCACCGCGGCCGGCGCGTCGGCCGAGGTCGACGGCATGCGTGACGACGACCCGATGTGCATGTTGATGACCGTGTCGGTCTCCTCGCACGCGGCGAAGAACGGGTTCCAGTAGCCCGAGTGGATGCTGGGCAGACCGAGGTGGGGTGGGATCTCGCTGAAGCACACGGCGTGCACGCCGCGTGCCGCGTTGCGCCGGACCTCGGCCGCGGCGGCGTCGGCGTCCCAGAGCGGGATGATGATCAGCGGGATCAGGCGGCCGCCGCTGCCACCGCACCACTCCTCGACCATCCAGTCGTTGTACGCCTGGACGCAGGCGAGGCCGAGCCCGGCCGGATCGGGTCCCTCGAGGAAGGTCTGGCCGCAGAACCGCGGGAAGGTCGGGAAGCACAGCGACGCCTCGACGTGGTTCACGTCCATGTCGGCGAGGCGGGCGACCGGGTCGAAGCATCCGGGCCGCATCTCGTCGTAGGTGATCGGCGACAACGTCATGTCGTCGCGCTCGAACCCCACGGCGGCGACGTGGCGCTTGTGCGGCGCCACCAGGTCGCCGTAGACCCAGCAGTCGGCCTGCGGACCGGCGTCGTCGAAGACGATGCGGTACGACGTGCCGCCGGTGAACTCCATCTCGCCCAGGCCCCGGCGCACGATCTTCGGGCCCTGGTCGCGGTACTTGGCGGGCAGCCACCGCTCCCAGAGGTGGGGCGGCTCGACCACGTGGTCGTCGACCGAGACGATCAGGGGGATCTCAGGCGTGGGCATCGTGGGCTCCGCTCTCGTGGCCGCCGGTCGGGAACCGGACCGATCCCGATCTGACGGGTCGTCAGATCCTAGGCCGGGCCGCGACCCGGGTCCAGCACGGGGGCCGGGCCTAACCTCCGGTCGTGGCGCTCGACCTCGTGATCCGCGGCGGCCGGCTCGCCGACGGGCTCGGCGGGCCCCTGCGACCGGCCGACGTCGGGATCGCCGACGGCACCGTCGTCGCGGTGGGCGAGGTGCCCGGGCGGGGTCGGCGCGAGATCGCCGCCGACGGCCGCCTCGTGACCCCGGGCTTCGTCGACGTGCACACCCACCTCGACGCCCAGCTGGCCTGGGACCCGATCGCGACGTCCTCGTGCTGGCACGGGGTGACCTCGGTCGTCGTCGGCAACTGCGGCGTCACCTTCGCGCCCGTGCGCGCGAGCGACCACGGGTACCTCGCGGCGATGATGGAAGCGGTCGAGGACATCCCCCGGTCGTCGATCCTCGACGGGCTGCCCTGGGACTGGGAGGGCTACGCCGGGTACCTCGACTGGCTCGAGCGGATCCCCAAGGGCGTGCACGTGGGCGGCATGATCGGGCACGCGGCCGTTCGGTACTACGTGATGGGCGACCGGGCCCACGACGAGGGTGCCGTCCCGACCGCCGAGGAGCTCGCGGCGATGGCCGGGCTCGTCCGCGACGCGCGGCGGGCCGGGGCCGTCGGGTTCTCGACCTCGCGCACCCTGCGCCACCGTGTGCCCGACGGGCGGTTCGTCCCCGGGACCTGGGCCGACGACGCCGAGCTGGCCGTGCTCGCCGACGCGGTCGGACCCGGTGGGGTGGTCGAGGTGGCACCGCGCTTCGACGGCGACGGGCCGGCCGAGCCCCGGGTCGACGCCGAGCTGGCCTGGATGGCCCGGGTCGCCACCGCGGTCGGGTGTCGGGTCACGTTCAACCTCACCCAGACCCCGGAGCAGGGCCTCCACTTCCGTCGGGCCGTCGCCCTCGCCCGTGCCGCAGCGGCCCACGGCGCCCGGATCCGGCCCCAGACCTCCACGCGCCCCATCGGGCTCCTCACCGGCATCGCCCACCGCACCCCGTTCGACGCCCATCCCGAGTGGTTCGCGCTCGGCGACCTGGCGCTCGGCGAGCGCCTCGCGGTGCTGCGTGACCCGGTCCGGCGCGCCCGGCTGGTCGAGGTGGCCCGCGCCGACCGGGCCGGACTCGACGCCTTCTTCGTGTGCAACGGACCCGACGGCACGGCACGGTACGACTGCACCCCGGACCGCTCGCTCGTCGGCGTGGCCGACGCCCGGGGGGTCACGCCGGTCGAGGCGTTCGTCGACCTCGCGCTCGAGACCGCCGGGGCGCTCGTGCTCGTCTGGCCGCTCCTCAACCGCGACCGGTCGGCCATCGGCGAGATGCTCGCCGACCCACTGGTGATGATCGGCCTCGCCGACGCGGGGGCCCACGTCGGGCAGACGATGGACGCGAGCGGCCCGACCACGCTCCTGGTCGACTGGGCCCGCGACGGTGGGGCGATGCCGGTCGAGGAGGCGGTGCGGCGGCTCACCAGCGACACCGCGGCGACGTTCGGCATCGACCGGGGCACGATCCGCCCCGGCGCCGTGGCCGACTGCAACGTCATCGACCTCGACGCGCTCGCCCTCGAGGTGCCGGAGTACCACCACGACTTCCCCGGGGGCGCCGGGCGCTACGTGCAGCGGGCGCGCGGCTACGACTACACGGTCGTCGCCGGCGAGGTCGTCGTGGACCACGGCGAGCACACCGGGGCGCTACCCGGCCGGGTGCTCCGGGCCCACCGGTAGCATCCGGCGCTCGTGGACGCCCTCGACTTCTACGGGCTCCGCCCGCCCGCGCGTGACGGCGACCCGTGGGCGCTCCCGGTGGAGCGCCGCCTCTGCTCGGGGCTCGGGGCGCTGTTCGGGGGCTGCGGGCTCGGCGCCGCCATCGCCGTGCTCGAGGTCGTGACCGGTCGTCCGGTCACCTGGGCGACGGCCCAGTTCCTCGAGTTCACCCGGCCCGGGACGACGGTGGACCTCGAGGTGACCGAGGTGGTGCGGGGGCACGCCACGAGCCAGTGCCGGGTCCTGGCCCGGGTCGACGGCCAGGAGATCTTCACCGTGCTCGCCGCCACCGGCCGACGGTCGCTGTCGTTCCGCCACGAGTGGGCCGAGCGGCCGGCCGTCCCCGCCCCGGCCGCGTGCCCACCCCGCGCCCTGCGCCCCGAGCACGCCGGCACCATCGCCGAGGCGCTCGAGGTGCGGGCCGCCCGCCTCCGCGAGCTCGAGGACCTCGACGGCGCCCCGCTCGCCGACGGCCGGTCGGCGGTGTGGGTCCGCAACCCCTGGGGCACCGACGCGCAGGCCGCTGCCCTGGCGATCGTGGGCGACTACGTCCCGATGGGGATCGGGCAGGCGAGCGGGCACCGCCTGGCCTCGAGCAGCCTCGACAACACCCTGCGGATGGTGCGCAACCACCCGACGGAGTGGATCCTCGCCGACATCCGCGTCCACGCGGTCGGCGACGGGCTCGGGCACGGCACGGTGCACCTGTGGTCGGAGGACGAACTGCTGCTCGCGACCGCGAGCCAGACCGCCATCGTGAAGGAGCCGCGGGTTTCGCGGCCCGAGCCGGAGGACTGACCATGGCCGTCCCGCAACGCCACGGCATCACCGTGCCCTTTCCCGGCGTCACCCTCGCCGACCACCGAGCGTGGTTCGAGGAGTGCGTCGCCCTGGGCTACACCGACGTGTGGTCGGCCGAGGCGGGCGGCTACGACGGACTCGTCCCCCTGACCCTCGCCGCCGCGTGGACCCCGAGCCTCCGGCTGGGCACCGCGATCCTGCCGGCGTCGACCCGCGGTGCCGCCACGCTCGCCGGTGCGGCGGCGTCGATGTGCGAGGCGGCGCCGGGCCGCTTCGCGCTCGGGATCGGCTGCTCGTCGCCGACGATCGTGACCAACTGGAACGGGCTTCCCTTCGACCGTCCGTACGCCCGCGTCCGCGACACGATCCGCTTCCTGCGCGCGGCGTTCGCCGGCGAGAAGGTGACCGCCGAGTACGAGACGTTCTCGGTGACCGGCTTCCGCCTCGACGTCGCGGTGCCCGAGCCGCCGCCCATCCTCGTCGGCGCCCTGCGTCCGGCGATGTTGCGGCTCGCCGGTCGCGAGGGCGACGGGGCGATCACCAACTGGTGCGCACCCGACGACATCGCGCGCATCGCCGCCGAGGTGGGGCCGGACCGTGAGCTCGTCTGCCGGATGATGGTGCTGCCCACCACCGATCCCGGATCGCTGCGCGCGCTGGGTCGGCGCATGATCGCGGCGTACATGACCGTGCCCGCCTACGCGGCCTTCCAGGAGTGGCTCGGCCGCGGCGAGGCCATCCGGGGCATGAACGAGCGCTGGGCCGCCGGCGACCGCGCCGGGGCACTCGAGCAGATCCCCGACTCGCTGATCGACGAGCTCATCGTCCACGGCACGCCTGCGCAGTGCGCGGCCCGGGTGGCGGAGTACGCCCGGGCCGGCGTCACCACGACCGCGCCCGCGGTCTTCGCGACCGGCGACGACCTGCACGCGACCGTGCGGGCCATGGCCCCGGCGGGCTGAGCCCGGACCGGCGCCGGGCTCAGAGCGCGGCGTCGGCGACGAACCGCTCGAGCACGCTGGGGTCGCCGAAGACCT
>CAIUKV010000141.1 GCA_903899845.1 uncultured Actinomycetes bacterium | reverse complement strand
CCGCTCCGAGCGCGAGCGCGGTGGCGGCGCCGACCCCGCGGCTCGCGCCGGTGACGATGGCGACCCGACCGTCGAGGTCCACGGGGCGAACCTACCGTCCCTGGCCCGTCGCCCGCGGTGTCGGGCCGCGTCGGGCTCAGCCCCGCAGGTCGGTGCGGGTGTACTCGACCACCGTGCGGATCTCGGTCGGGTCGAGTCGGCCCCCGAACGCGGGCATGCGGTTGAGGCCGTTGGTGACGAGGGCGATCTGGGCGTCGACGTCCGGGTACCGGGCGGCGACGCCGGCGAGCCGGGGCCCGACCCCACCCTGGCCGTCGACGCCGTGGCAGGTCGCGCAGTTGGCGAGGTAGATGCCCTTGCCGGTGGTGGGCCGGGCCGCGGAGTCGGTCCCACCCCCGCCGCACGCGGCGGTGAGCGCCGCAGTGGCGACGACGAGGGCGGCGGTGAGGACCGCGGCGCGGACTCGGGGCGAGGGGCGGCGGCGCACGGACCGATTGTCGCGGTCCGGGGCGGCGGGTGCCACCGCTCGCTAGTGTCCGCACGGCCCGACCGGGGGCGGAGACCAGGAGCAGGGGCGAGGAGCGGGGATGGGCACCGTCGGGCGTTGGGTGGGCACGGCCCTCCAGGGCACCTACGCCTGGGCCCAGCGCGCCGGCTCGATCGGGCCCGGGCACCGGCGGGCCCGTCGCTTCGCGGCGTTCGGCGCCGGGAGCGCGATCTGCTTCCCCGTCACCGCCCTCTACGGCGAGCGCCACATCCGGATCGGTCGGCGCTCGATCGTCGGACCGCACTGCACGCTCTCGGCCGGGGTCTCGCCCGAGCACGTGCTCGACCGCGACATCGTGGTGTCGATCGGCGACGGCTGCCTCATCGGCCGGGGGAGCGGCATCGTGGCCCACGAGTCGGTGGTGATCGGCGACGACGTGTTCACCGGGCACCACGTCTACATCACCGACGCCAACCACGGCTACGAGGATCCCGACGTGCCCATCGGCCGCCAGTTCGCCGCCCCGCGCCCGGTCGAGATCGGGGCGGGGTCGTGGCTCGGCCACGGGTCGATCGTGCTGCCCGGCGCCCGCATCGGTCGCCACGTGGTGATCGGCGCGGGATCGGTGGTGACCGGGGTGATCCCCGACTTCTCGGTCGCGGTCGGGGTGCCGGCGCGTGTGGTCCGGCGCTACGACCCCGCCGACCCGGCGACCGGGTGGCGGGCGGTCGACCCGGGCTGACGGCCGCCTAGCCGGTGGTCCAGACGATCACCTCGGCCCCCGCGGCCCCCGCGGTGAGCCGCAGGCTTCCGGCTCCGGTGCCGCGCACGGCGTCGCCGGTGGCGAGGGGGCCGGCGCCGTCGAGGTCGGCGTCACCGAGCGCGACGTACACGTGCACGAACGGGGCCGCGGGCACCGTGACCGGCGCGCCCGGGGCCAGTCGGCCGACCCGGCACACCGCGTCGCGCTGACGGAGCACCACCGCGCCGTCGTGGCCCTGCCCGCTCGCGATCGGGACCAGGTCCCCGCCCGCCAGCGCGTCGGCCACCCAGCGCTGCTCGTACCCGGGATCGGTGCCGGCGGTGTCGGGGACGACCCACATCTGCACCAGGTGCAGGAGTGCGGTCCGGCTCGCGTTGGCCTCGGAGTGGCGGATGCCCCGCCCCGCCGACATGCGCTGGGCCAGGCCGGGCTCGATGATGCCGTGGTTGCCCTCGGAGTCACGGTGCTCGAGCGTGCCGTCGAGCACCCAGGTGACGATCTCCATGTCGCGGTGCCCGTGGGTGGGGAACCCGGCGCCCGGCGCGATGCGGTCGTCGTTGTGCACGACCAGCAAGCCGTGGTGGGTGTTGGCGGGATCCCGATGGGGGCCGAAGCTGAACGAGTGCCACGAGTCGAGCCAGTCGGTGCGTGTCCGGAACCGGTCGGGACCCCGCTGCACCGTCAGCGCCATTCCCGGAGGGTACGGGCCCGGTCGCGGCCGGGCCGATACGCTCACGAGCCGTGACCGCCGCCGCCCCCGGCCCGGCCGCCGCGGCCCCCGCGGCCCCCGATCGCCTCGACGTCTGGCGGCGGTTCGTGGAGGCCCACGCCGTGGTCGTCGGCGCCCTCGAGGCGACGTTGGTCGACGGTCGGGCCCTGCCGCTCGCGTGGTACGACGCGCTCGTGGCCCTCGACGCGGCGCCCGGGCGCCGGCTGCGCATGCAGGACCTCGCCGACCGGGTGTGGTTCACCCGCTCCGGCCTCACCCGCCTGGTCGACCGGATGGCCGACGCCGGACTCGTGACCCGCGAGCGCTGCACCGACGACCGGCGCGGCACCTGGGCCGTGCTGACCCCGGCCGGCCGCACGCGCCTCGTCGACGCGCACGGCCTCTACCGCAGTGGGGTCCGCGAGCACTTCGCCCGCCACCTCGACGACGCCGACGCGGCGGCGCTCGACCGGATCCTGGGCGTGATCGCCTCCGGCACGGTCGCCGGGTTCGCCGGGCCGGCGCCCGGCCCGGGGGTGCGGCCGTGAGCCCCGGGGCCGGCCTGCTCGACGGCATCCGGGTCCTCGACTTCGGGATCTGGCGACCCGTCCCCTACGCGACCCAGCTGCTCGCCGACCTCGGGGCCGACGTGCTGAAGGTCGAGCCGCCCGGGGGTGACCCCATGCGCACCTTCGCCGGCCTGTTCGCGACGATCAACGCGCACAAGCGCAGCATCGTCCTCGACCTGAAGGACCCGGCCGGGCTCGCCCGCGCCCTGGACCTCGCCGCCGAGGCGCACGTCGTGACCGAGGGGTTCCGGCCCGGGGTGGCCGACCGGCTCGGGATCGGCCCCGACGCCGTGCGGGCCCGCAACCCGGCGGTGGTCTACCTGTCGCTGTCGGGCTTCGGCCAGACCGGCCCGTTCCGGCTCGTCCCCGGGCACGACGTCAACTACCAGGCGCTCGCCGGGGTGCTGCGGCCCGACGGTGGCGAGCCGACGGCGGGGCACGGCGTGCCGTGGGCCGACGTGGCCGGCGGCCTCGCGGCCGCCTTCGCGATCTGCGCCGCGCTGGTCCGGCAGGTGCGCCACGGCGACGGCGAGGTCATCGACCTCGCCATGACCGACCTGCTCGCGACCTGGACCGGCGCGGTGACCCCGGGCCCGGTCGCGTCGGTCGGTCGGCGCATGTCCGGCGCCCCCGGGTACGGCCTGTACCGCGCGCGCGACGGCTGGATCAGCCTGGGTGCGATCACCGAGCCGCACTTCTGGGCCGCGATCTGCGACGGGCTCGGACTGGCCGACGCCCGCGACCTCACCCTCGCCGAGCAGCTCGACCGGTCCGACGAGCTGCGGGCCCGCATCGCCGACGCGGTCGGCGCGCTCGACCGGGCCGAGGCGGTGGCCCGTCTCGCCGCGGCCGGCGCCCCGGTGGCGCCGGTCAACGACCGGGTCGACATGGTCGCCGACCCGCACCTGCGGGCCCGGGCGATCGTGGTCGACGGTCCCGACGGCGCGCCCGCGACCACCCACCCGGTCCGGTACCGGCACCACCCGGCCCGGGGCCCGGCCGTGCCTCCAGACCCCGACGCGCACGCCGGCGCGGGGTTCACCGAGGGGTCCGGGTGAGTCGTCCGGGGGCGCTGACCGGCCGGGTCGTGCTCGTGACCGGGGGCAACAGCGGGATCGGCCTCGGGATCGCCCGGGCCTGCGCCGACGCCGGTGCCGACGTGGTGGTCTGGGGGACCAGCGCCGGGAAGAACCAGGCGGCGGCCGCCGCGCTCGCCGACACCGGGTCCCGGGTCCTGGCCCAGGTCTGCGACGTCGGCGACGAGCACGCGGTGGTCGCCGCCTTCGCCGCCGCGGTGGCCGAGATGGGCAAGGTCGACTGCCTGTTCGCCAACGCCGGGATCGGCGCGTCGTCGCCGTTCGTCGACATGAGCCTCGACGAGTGGCGCGCCGTGCTGCGGGTCAACCTCGACGGCGCGTTCCTGTCGTTCCGGGAGGCGGCGCGGCACATGGTCGCCCGGGGTGAGGGTGGGTCGCTGGTCGGGATGTCGTCGATCTCGACCGTCCACGGCGCCCCCCACCTCCAGCACTACGCCGCGTCGAAGCACGGGATGCTCGCGCTCACCCGCGGCCTCGCGGTCGAGCTGGCCCGGTACCGGATCCGGGTCAACGCCATGCTGCCGGGCTGGACCCGCACGCCGATGAACGAGCCCGGGCGGCGCAGCGAGAAGTTCGTGCGCAACACCACCGAGCGCACGCCGGTGCGGCGGTGGGCCGACCCGGTCGACATGGGCCCGGCCGCGGTGTTCCTCGCCGACCCCACCTACCTGTTCCACACCGGCGACGAGCTGGTCGTCGACGGCGGCTACACCCGCTACTGACCCGGGCTCCGGACCAGGGGCCCAGGAGCACCGGTGGCTCAGGGGATGTAGTCGAGGTACACCACCCAGTAGGTGCAGACGCCCATGACCGCCACGCACGCGCCGAAGAAGGCGATGACCATCGCACGGGGCCAGCGGCGCAGGATCTCGCCCGCCGCCACGAACGGCGGGAACGTCTCGCCCGCGTACCGGCCCAGGCCGACCATGCCGGTGAACAGCGGCACGACGAGGAACAGGCCGGTCAGGACCAGCCAGGCGACGGGGAGCCGCCGCCACACCACGACGACCGCGGCGACCGCGGCGAGGGCGAGGAGCACGTGGGGGACCGCGATCTTGCGGTCGCGCAGCACGAAGTCGACCACGTCGATCTCCGGCCAGCCGTCCTTGGCCTTGAAGAAGGTGAGCGCGTCGCCGGTCGCGGCGAGGTTCACCCAGCACCAGGCGCCGAAGGCGACCGCAGCCGGCCCGCACACCACGAGGACCCGCCGTGGGTTCCACCGCACCGCGAAGGCCAAGGCGATCGCCACCAGGAATCCGTTGGGCCGCACCATGACCGCGGCGATCGTCACGAGCCCGGCGGCGAGGTCGTGGCGCTCCTCGACCAGGTCGAACGCCCACACGCTCGCCGCGAAGATGATGGCCGACGGGTAGACCATCGAGAACATGATCGAGGCGGGGAACAGCGCGATCGCCCAGACCGCGAGACCGGCGGCCCGGCGGTCGAAGTGCCGGGACGCGATGCGGTAGAGGCCGACCAGGCCGACCAGGAACGCGGCGTGGTTGACCACCACCCCGACGAGCGCCTCGGACAGGCCGAGCCCGCCCCCGACCCGCAGCAGGCCGGGCAGCAGCGGGAAGAACGGCCACGGCGACTCGGACCCGGGCGTGTAGTCGAGCCAGTACCAGCGGCGGGCGATCTCGAGGTACCAGGAGCCGTCCCACTTGGCCAGCCCGGCGTAGAGGGGCGTCTCGGGGACGCGACCCCCGAGGGTCGCCGCCGGCCGGGCGACGGCCATGATCACGATCAGGGCGTCGGCGATCAGCCGCGAGACCACGAAGGGCACCAGCACGGGCCGCAGCGGAAACCCCCGGGCGGCGCGGGGCGCTTCGGTCGTCACGCGCGGGAGCGTAGCGAGACCCGGGCCCGGACGGGGCTAACGTCCGGCCCGCATGCCGACGCCGACCCCCCACGTCGTGTTCCTGTGCACCGGGAACGCCGCCCGCTCGGTGATGGCGGGGGCGATCCTCGCCGCGCACCTCGGTGACGCCGAGGTCACCGACGTCGGTGCCGTGCGGATCACCACCGCCGGGACCCACGTGGTCGAGGGGATGCCCATGAGCTGGCGGACCCGCGACGCCCTGACCGGCGTCGACGTCCGGCCGCCCGTCCACCGCAGCCTGCAGCTGCGCGACGACCACTGCGCCGACGCCGACCTGGTCGTGGCGCTCGCCCGCGAGCACGTCGAGTACGTGCGCCGGGTCCACCCCGAGGCCGCGCCGCGCACCGCCACGCTGCGCCGCCTGGTGCGCGACCTCCCACCCGGCCCCGGTCCCCTGGCCGACCGGCTCGCCGCGCTCGACCTCGACGCCGTCGACCTCGAGGAGTGGGAGGACGTCGAGGACCCGGCCGGCGGGGAGCTGCCCGTGTTCGAGGCCTGTGCCCGGGAGATCCGGGACCTGATCGCGGCGTTGGCCCCGGCCCTGGCCGCCGAGACCGGGAGTGCACGATGAGCGCGGTGCCGTACCCGTCCGACGTCCCCGTCGAGGTGCAGCAGGTCGAGGCCCAGCTGCTCGGCCCCGGCGGCTTCTTCGAGGTGGTCGAGGAGGAGGTGGCGGGCGAGCGGCTCCGGGTGGTCGCGAACCGGGCCCGGTCGCTGCGTGAGATGCTCGTGAACTCGGTCGCCCAGGGGGACATGGAGTACGCCGCGTTCACCGGCGACGCCGAGCACTTCCGGCGGTTCACCTTCGCCGAGCACGCCCGTCTGGTCGCGTCCACCGCGGCGGTCCTGCGCGACGAGTACGGCGTGGGCCCGGGCGACCGGGTCGCGATCCTCGGGGCGAACTCCCCGGAGTGGATCGTCACGTTCTGGGCGAGCGTCTCGCTCGGGGCGATCGCGGTCGGGCTCAACGGGTGGTGGACCGAGCCGGAGATCCGCTACGGCGTCGCCGACTGCGACCCCAAGGTCCTCGTCGGCGACGCGCGCCGGCTGGCCCGGCTCGGGGCGCAGGACGCCGGGGTGCCGACGGTCGTGATCGAGGACGGCTTCGAGGCGATCTGGCGGGCGCACGCCGACGCGCCGCTGCCCGAGCAGCCGATCGCCGAGGACGACGCCGCGGTGATCCTCTACACGAGCGGCACCACGGGCCGGCCCAAGGGGGCGATCAACACCCACCGCAACGTCATCGCGTTCCTCACCGCGCAGTTCATCAGCGGGGCCCGGTCGATGATGCTGGCCCCGCCCCCGCCGCCCGACGCGCCGCCACCGCTCCCTCCCTGCGCGATGGTGACCAGCCCGCTGTTCCACGTCTCGGGGCTCCACGCTGCCGCCGTCATGTCGCTCGCCGCCGGCTTCCGGGGCGTGTGGCTCACCGGGAAGTTCGACCCGGTGGTGGCGATGAAGGTGATCGAGTCGGAGCGGGTCACCAGCTGGGGCTTCATGGCCACGCTGCTGACCCGGTTCATCAACCACCCCGACGTCACCCGGTACGACCTCACCTCGCTGGTGAACCTGGGCGGGGGTGGGTCACCCATCCCGCCCGCGCTCCAGGAGCGCACCAAGCAGCTCTTCCCGCACCTGCGCAAGACGATGTCGGTCGGTTACGGATCCACCGAGACCGCCGCGCTCGTGACCACCAACACCGGGGCGGAGTACGACGCGCACCCGGACTCGGTCGGTCGGCCCAACGCCGGCGTCGAGCTCGACATCCGCGACGAGGACGGGAACTCGGTCCCGCTCGGCGAGGAGGGCGAGGTGTGCGCCCGGGGACCGATGATCATGCCGGGGTACTGGAACCGACCCGAGGACACCGCCGCGGCGTTCTGGCCGGGGCGCTGGTACCGGATGGGCGACGTCGGCCGCATCGTCGACGGCCGGCTCTACCTCGCCTCCCGCAAGCGCGACCTGATCTTCCGGGGTGGCGAGAACGTGTACCCGATCGAGATCGAGTACCGGCTCGAGGAGCACCCCGACGTGCTCGAGGCCGCCATCGTCGGAGTGGACCACCCCGACCTCGGGCAGGAGGTCAAGGCCTACGTGGTCCCGGTGCCGGGCGCGTCGGTCACCGGCGCCGATCTCGCCGCGTGGGTGGGGGAGGCGCTCGCCTACTACAAGGTCCCGTCGCAGTGGGAGATCCGGTCGGAGCCCCTGCCCCGCACCGCCACGGGCAAGATCGTCAAGAACGCGCTCGACGACGCCTCGCAGCACACCCAGCAGGAGGACTGACCGGCGCCCGGGCGCCGACGGTCGGGAACGGGGGAGCCATGGACCACCGCGACTACGTCGCCCACGACGCACTCGGCCTCGCCGCCCTGGTGGCCGCCGGGGAGGTGTCCGCAGGCGAGGTGCTCGACGCCGCCGTCGCCGCGATCGACGCCCGCAACCCGGAGATCAACGCCGTGGTGTCCCGGCGCGACGACGCCGCGCGTGCCGAGGTGGCCGCGGGGCTGCCCGCCGGGCCGCTCACCGGGGTCCCGTACCTGGTCAAGGACCTCAACGCCCACGTCGCCGGGCTGCCGAGCACCCAGGGGGTGCGCCTGTTCGCCGACGTGGTCGCCGCGGCCGACAGCGAGTTCGTCGCCCGCCTCCGTCGGGCCGGGATGGTGATCCTGGGCAAGACCAACACCCCCGGCTTCGGCACGAGCACGAGCACCGAGCCCGGCCTGTTCGGTCCGTGCCGCAACCCCTGGGACCCGACGCTCGGGGCGGGGGGCTCGAGCGGCGGGGCTGCCGCCGCGGTCGCCTCCGGGATGGTGCCGGCCGCCCACGCGACCGACGGAGGCGGGTCGATCCGCATCCCGGCCGCCGCCTGCGGGCTGTTCGGCCTCAAGGTCACCCGGGGCCGCGTCACCCACGCGCCGTACGCGGGCGAGGGGTGGAACGGCATGTCCGTGGGGCACGCGGTGACCCGGTCCGTACGCGACAGCGCGGCGATCCTCGACGCGACCTCGGCGCCGTTCCCCGGTGACCCCTACGTCGCGCCCGCACCGGTGCGGCCCTACCTCGACGAGGTGACCACGGAACCCGGTCCCCTGCGCATCGCCCTGCTCGACCGCCAGCCCGGCACCGGACTCGAGCCCGGCCCCGACGCGGCCGAGGCCCTGGCCGCCGCGGCCCGGCTGTGCGAGGCGCTCGGGCACCACGTGACGCCGGCGGCGTGGCCCGACCTCCCGACGCTCCCCGCCCAGGTCACGGGCGCGATCTCGGCGACCCACGTCGCGAACGCCATCGACCGCCGTCTCGCCGAGCTCGGCCGGGACCTGGCCGACGACGACATCGACGGGTGGATCCAGGCGGTCGTGCAGCGGGGCCGGGCTGTGACCGGCGAGGAGTACGTGCAGACCGTCGGGCTGATGCACGCGACCGGGCGTGCGGTCGCGGCGTGGATGGGTGACTACGACGTGCTGCTCTCGCCGACCATGGCGATCCTCCCGCCCCCGATCGGAGTGCTCGACCCGAACGGCGCCCGCATGTCGGACGCGCTGCCGTACCTGTCGGCCATGAGCGGGTTCTGCGCCATCGCCAACGTCACCGGGCAGCCCGCGATGAGCGTGCCGCTGCACCGGACCGCCTCCGGCTTCCCGGTCGGGGTCCACTTCGTCGGCCGCTTCGGCGACGAGGCCACCCTGTTCCGGCTGGCCGGTCAGCTCGAGCGGGCCGCCCCCTGGCCCGCCGTCGCCCCGGCCTGACCACCACCGGCATCGGCGTCGGCGTCGGCGTCGGCGCGGGCGTTCAGCACAGCGCGGCGGCCAGCTCCGCCCAGTCCCGCCGCACCCGCTCGCCCTCGAAGTAGGGGAGGACCTGGAGGCACACGTGGTCGGCGCCGGCGTCGAGGTGCGCCTGCACCCGGGCCCGGACCGCCTCGACGTCGCCCCAGACGACGATCGCGTCGACGAGGCGATCGGAGCACTGCGTGATGTCCTCCTCGGTGAACCCGAGGCGACGCAGGTTGTTCGCGTAGTTGGGCAGGCTCAGGTACCCCGTGATGTTCTCGCGGGCGATGGCGCGCGCGGTCGTCGGGTCGGTCTCCAGGATCACCTTCTGCTCGGGTGCGAGCAGCGGGCCCGGTCCGAGCGTGGCCCGGGCGATCGCGGTGTGCTCGGGCGGCACGTAGTACGGGTGGGCGCCCCGCGTGCGCTCGGCGGCCAGCGCGAGCATCTTGGGACCGAGCGCGGCCAGGCAGCGCTCGGGTGCCACGCTCGGCGCGGCGCCGAGGTAGAGCGCGCCGTCCATGGCGTCGAGGTACTCGCGCATCGACGCCAGCGGTGGACCGTAGGTCTGCTGGCGCATGCCCTCCACCGCGGGCTGGTGGCTCACGCCCAGCCCGAGCAGGAACCGTCCCGGGTACGCCTCGCTGATCGCCTTCCAACCCGACACCATGGTCATCGCGCCCCGGGCGTAGATGCTGGCGATCCCGGTGCACGCGGCGATCCGGTCGGTGGCGCCCAGGATCAGCATCGCGTTGACCATCGGGTCGCGCCCCACCGCCTCGGGGACCCAGATCGCGCCGAACCCGAGCGCCTCGATCTCGGCGGCCATCTCGGCCGCAGCCGCGGCGGGCTGGGCGTCGAGCGCGAAGGTCCAGATCCCGATCCGGCCGAGGTCCACCGCGTGGTCGGCCGGATCGGCAGGGCGGTGCTCGGAGGTGGGGGCGTCGGTCATGGCAGCTCCTGCTCGGTCCGTGCACCCTATGCTCCCGGGCGAGCCAGGGGGAGCGACCGTGGGATCCGACACCATCACCATCCTCGACCCGCGTGTGGTGGCGCCCCGGGCCGACGCCACCGAGACGTTCGCCGTGGGCGCCCCCATCGCGGGCAAGGTGGTGGGGCTCCGGCTCGACCGGGCCTGGCGGTCCTACATCGCCGTCGTCGACGAGTGGGAGCAGATGCTGCGCGCCGACGGCGCGACGCCCGCCCTCCTCTGGGTGGGTGACCGCGTGGGCGAGGAGGGGGAGCGCACCCGCAGCGACCTCGACGAGTGGTCGCGCCTCGTCGACATCGGGGTGGTCGGGCTCGGCAACTGAGGCTCGTGCACGTCGTGGAGTGTCCACGACACCGTGCTGGTCGAGGAGCTGGGCAAGCCCGCCGTCGTCGTGATCACCGAGGAGTTCGTCACCATCGCCACGCGGATCGCCACCCTCAAGGGGCACGCGAGCCTGCGCCAGCTGGTGCTGCCCTACCCGCTGGAGACCCGCGAGGAGGACGAGTGCCGGGCCATCGCCCGGGCGTTCTACCCCCGCCTGCTCGAGTGCCTGGGGGCGACCGCGTGAGCCCGCAGTTCGCGAGCGAGCGGCTCGAGGCCCCCGCCGACCCCCGGGCGTTCCACGAGTGGTCGCTCGCCGCGGGCTTCGGCGACGGCCTGCCGCTGCTCCCGCCGACCGAGGACGCGGTCGGTGCCCTGCTCGCGGCCACCCCCCTGCCCGCCGACCACGTGCTGGGGGTGCTCGCGCCGGCCGCAGTGCCCGCCACCGTGGAGAAGGCGGCGGTCAACGCCGCGATGGCGGGGGTCGCGCCGGCGGCGTTCGGCTACGTGGTCGCGGCGCTCGAGGCGGTGCTGCAACCGCAGTTCAACTGGTCGGCGCTCGCCGCGACCACCTCGAGCGTGACCCCGGTGCTCGTGGTCAACGGGCCCCGGCGGGCCGAGCTCGGCTTCGACATGGAGGCGGGCTGCATGGGCGGCGCGGCGGGTCGGGGCTCGTCGACCGTGGGTCGGGCCGTGCAGCTGTGCCTGCGCAACATCGGTGGTCAGCGGGTGGGGACCACCTCGAAGAGCGTGTTCGGTCAGCCCGCCCGGGTCGTGGGGCTGTGCGTGGCGGAGTGGGAGGAGGAGTCGCCGTGGCCGTCGCTGGCCGCGCGCCTCGGGTATTCGCCCGGCGACGAGGTGGTGACGGTGCACGGGGGCAAGGGCACGTTCCCGTTCGCCGACATCCACAACGACGACGCTCGTGACCTCCTGTACCTGATCGCCAAGACCCTGGCCTTCCCGCTCGCCAACATGTACCTCGGTACCACCGCCGCCCACGGCGAGACCGTGGTCGCCTTCAACCCGGTGTGGGCGCAGCGCTTCGGTGCGGCGTTCCCCGACGTCGCCGATCTCCAGGCCTTCGTGCAGGAGCACGCCTGGCAGCCGATCGACCTGTGGCCGGCGGAGAACCAGCGGGTGCTGTACGAGCGCGACCGGGTCGACGCCCAGGGCCGGGTGCACATCGCCGCCGAGCCCGAACAGTGGGTTCCGATCGTGTGCGGAGGCCGGGCGAGCCTGCACGGGGTGGCGCTCACGTCGTGGGCGGAGACCAGCCTCGGGCACGCGGCGGTCCGGCGCTGATCGGGGCGTCGGTGCGGCCGACGCTCACCACCAGCGGGGGTGCAGCGCGTGCTCCTTCGCGAAGCGTTGGGCCGAGACGGTCGTGCCGTTGTGGGCGACCGCGTCGGGGGAGTCCGCGAGCCAGGCGATGACCGCGGCGGGCACGGTCGGCGGGGCGCCCGGGTAGACGCCCTCGAGGCCGAGGGCCCGGGCGTTGACCTCCATGCGCTCGGTGACCACGAAGCCCGGCTCGACGTTGACGATGACGATCCCGTCGTCGCGGTGCTCGGCCGCGATGATCCCGGCCAGGCGGTGGAACGCGCCCTTCGACATCGCGTACGCCGACCCCCACCCGCCCTCGCCGGCCGGTGCCGGGGGGTCGCTGATCGCGACGGCCGAGGTGACGTTGACGATGCGCCCGCCCCCGGCCGCGATCATGCGGGGCAGCACCGCCTTGAGGAGCACGACCTGGTTGACCGCGTTCGCCTGCACCTTGGTCTCGATCATCTCGATCGTCGTGTCGGCGAAGCGCACCATCGACCCGGGCCCGGTGTGCACCGCGTTGTTGACGAGTACGTCGAGGCGGCCCCACGCGTCGAACACGCGGTCCGCCGCGGCGACGATGGACGCCCGGTCGAGCAGATCCATGGCGATCGGCAGCGCCTGGCGACCGGCGGCGGTCACGAGCGCGGCGGTCGAGTCGAGGCTGCCGGGCACGGCTCGGCCGCCCCGGTCGGAGTCGTCGATCCCGTCGCCCTCGTGCACGGTCCGGGCCGTGAACGCGACGTCGAACCCGGCGTCGGCCAGCGCGAGCGCGGTGGCCTTCCCGATGCCCCGGCTCGCCCCCGTCACCAATGCAGTCCGACGGTCCATCGGCTAGAACGTATTCCAGTTCCGGACCGGGCGTCCGCGGTCCGCCGGCCGTCCGCCGGACCCCCGCCCGGCACCTGCCCGCCACCCGCCCGCCACCCGCCCGCCACCCGCCCGGCACCCGCCCGCGGACAGGAGGACCCATGGCCCTGGAGGTCACCCCGTTCACGGTCGCCGTTCCCGAGGCCACCCTCACCGATCTGCAGGAGCGGCTGGCCCGGACCCGCCTCCCGGAGCAGATCCCGGGTGCGGGGTGGGACTACGGCAGCGAGCTCGGGTACGTCCGGGACCTGGTCGCGTACTGGCGTGACGCCTACGACTGGCGGGCCCAGGAGGCCCGGATCAACGCCTTCGACCAGTTCCTGACCACCATCGACGGCCAGCGGGTCCACTTCGTGCACCAGCGGTCCCCCGAGCCCGACGCGCTGCCGCTGCTGATCACCCACGGGTGGCCGGGCTCGGTGGTCGAGTTCCTCGACGTCATCGGCCCGCTCACCGACCCCCGTGCACACGGCGGCGACCCGGCCGACGCCTTCCACGTGGTCGCCCCGTCCATCCCGGGCTACGCGTTCTCCGGGCCGACCACCGAGCGGGGCTGGAGTCCCCGGCGGGTGGCCGGGGCCTGGGCGACCCTCATGGCCGGGCTGGGCTACGACCGCTACGGCGCCCAGGGCGGCGACTGGGGCTCGATCATCACCACGCAGCTCGCGCTGGTGGACCCGGCCCACCTCGCCGGGATCCACCTGAACATGGTGGTGGCGGGCGGCCCGCCCGGCGGCGACCCCGGCGAGCTCACCGAGGCCGAGCAGCAGGGGCTCGCCGACATGGCGAGGTACTTCGAGACCGACAGCGGGTACATGCAGATCCAGGCCACCAAGCCCCAGACCCTGGGCTACGGGCTGGAGGACTCGCCCGCGGGTCTCGCGGCCTGGATCGTCGAGAAGTTCCGCTCGTGGTCCGACTGCGGCGGCGACGTCGAGTCGGCCTTCACCCGCGACCAGCTGCTCACCAACATCATGTGCTACTGGTGCACCGGCACCGCGCACTCGTCGGCCCGGCTCTACTACGAGAACCGGGTCGGCGACGGCTGGGTCGCGGGGCAGCGGGTCGAGGTCCCCACCGGCGCTGCGATCTACCCGCGCGAGATCATCCGCCCGCCCCGCCGCTGGGCCGAGGCCTCCTACAACATCACCCACTGGCGCGAGCAGCCGCGGGGCGGGCACTTCGCGGCGATGGAGCAGCCCGGTCTGTACGTCGAGGACGTGCGGGACTTCTTCCGCACGGTCCGCTGAGCGGCGCGCCGTGCAGGACTTCGAGGGCCGGACCGCGGTCGTCACCGGGGCCGGCAGCGGCATCGGCCGGAGCATGGCCGAGTACGCCGCAGCGTCGGGCATGCAGGTGGTGGCCGCCGACGTGCAGGCCGACGCGCTCGACGAGACCGTGGCGCTCGTGCGCGACGCGGGCGCCGAGGTGCTCGGGGTCGTCACCGACGTGGGCGACCCGGCGGCGGTCGAGGCGCTCGCCGACGCCGCCTTCGCGCGCTTCGGCGCCGTCCACCTGCTGCACAACAACGCCGGGGTGTTCCAGGCCGGGGTGTCGTGGCAGCGGACTCGGGCCGACTGGGAATGGGTGATGCGGGTCAACTTCTGGGGCGTGCTGTACGGCCTCCAGTCGTTCGTGCCCCGCCTCCTCGAGCAGGAGGCCCGGGGCGGCCCCGACGCCGAGATCCACATCGTGAACACGTCGTCGATCGCCGGGGTGAGCACCGTCGCGTACAGCGGGCCGTACGTCGTGTCGAAGTTCGCCTGTGCGGCGCTGACCGAGAGCCTGGCCCACGACCTCGCGGCCCAGGGCTCGGCCATCGGGGTGTCGTGCCTGGTCCCCGGGGCCGTCGACACGCAGATCGCCCGCTCGACCCGCAACCGTCCCGACGAGCCCCCGGGGGAGGCGCAGGCGCCCGACCACTGGTTCGTGGCCGACGCCCTCGGGCACCTGATCCGCGACCGGGGCCGCCCGCCGGTCGAGGCGGCCGCGCTGGTCTTCGACGGCATCCGGGCCGGGCGCTTCTGGATCGACACCAGCGAGAGCTTCGAGACGCTCCTCGCCGCCCGCCACGCCGCCCTGCTGGACCGGGCCCTGCCGCCCGGTGCCCAGGTCTGACCGGCCGTGGCCGATCCCGCCGACCTCGTCGTCACGCCGTTCCGGCCCGAGGTGCCCGAGGCCGTCCTCGCCGATCTGCGGGAGCGGCTCGTCCGGACCCGGCTGCCCAACCAGGTCGCGGGCACCGGCTGGGACCAGGGCACCGATCGGGGTTACCTCGAGGCGCTGCTGGCGTCCTGGCGGACCTTCGACTGGCGGGCGGTCGAGGCCCGCCTCGGCGCGTTCGACCAGTTCGTCACCGAGGTCGACGGCCAGCGCATCCACTTCGTGCACCAGCGGTCACCGGAGCCCGACGCCTTGCCGTTGCTGATCAGCCACGGGTGGCCCGGCTCGGTGCTCGAGTTCCTCGACGTGCTCGGCCCGCTCACCGACCCGCGGTCCCACGGGGGCGACCCGGCCGACGCGTTCCACGTCGTCGCCCCGTCGCTCCCCGGGTACGGCTTCTCGGGACCGACCACGGAGCCGGGCTGGCACCCGCGCCGGATCGCGTCCGCCTACGCGCGCCTCATGGCCGCGCTCGGCTACGACCGCTACGGCGCGCAAGGGGGTGACTGGGGCTCGATCGTCTGCGCCAACGTGGCCGACCTCGACCCGGCCCACGTTGCGGGCCTGCACCTCAACTTCCTCGCCGTGCCCCGACCCGAGGGGGCGGATCCGGCCGACCTGCCCCCCGCCGACCTCGCCGATCTCGCCCGCACCGCCGAGTGGCGCCGGACCGGCGCCGGGTACCAGGAGATCCAGGGCACCAAGCCCCAGAGCCTCGGCTACGGGCTCGAGGACTCGCCCGCAGGGTTGGCGGCGTGGATCGTCGAGAAGTTCGGGGCGTGGTCCGACGGCGCACCCGACCCCGAGGCGTCGTTCACCCGTGAGCAGCTCCTCGCCAACATCACCCTCTACTGGGTGACCGCGACCGCGACGTCGTCGACCCGGCTCTACTACGAGATGCGTCAGGCGGGGCGCGCGGCGTTGCCCCAGGCGTTCGTGGGTGTGCCCACCGGGGTCGCCAACTACCCCGGCGAAGTGACCCGCACCCCGCGGTCCTGGGCCGAGCACCGCTACCACATCACGCACTGGGTGGAGCAGCCGCGGGGTGGGCACTTCGCCGCGATGCAGGTGCCGGACCTGTTCGTGGCCGACGTCCGCGAGTTCTTCCGCACCGTGCGCGCGGGAGCCTGATCCGGTCGGCGCGTGCCGACCACCGAGCCGACGAGGAGACGCAGGCATGGAGATGCGGGTGCTGGGCCGGAGCGGGGTGCGGGTGAGTGCGTACTGCCTCGGTGCGATGATGTTCGGGAAGTGGGGCAACCCCGACCACGACGACTGCATCGCGATGATGCATGCGTCGTTCGACGCCGGGATCAACTTCGTGGACACCGCCGACGTCTACTCGGCGGGTGAGTCCGAGGAGATCGTCGGAAAGGCGATCCGGGGCCGTCGCGACGACGTCGTGATCGCCACGAAGTTCATGGGGGTCATGGGCGACGCCCCGAACATGGGCGACGGCTCCCGGCGCTGGATCGTGCGGGCCTGCGAGGACAGCCTCCGTCGCCTCGGCACCGACCACATCGACCTGTACCAGATGCACCGACCGTCCCTGGTCACCGACCTCGACGAGTCGCTCGGGGCGTTGAGCGATCTCGTGCACCAGGGCAAGGTCCGGATGATCGGGCACTCGACCTTCCCGGCCGACCTCATCGTCGAGGCCCAGTGGACGGCCGAACGCCGGGGCCGCGAGCGCTTCGTGAGCGAGCAACCGCCGTACTCCGTCCTGATGCGGGGCATCGAGCGGTTCGTGCTCCCGGCCTGCGAGCGCTACGGCATCGGCGTCATCCCCTGGAGCCCGCTGGCCGGCGGCTGGCTCACCGGTCGGTACCGCCGGGACCGGCCGGTGGACCCCGATTCCCGCCTGGCCCGGGGCTTCGGCAGCGCCGGGGCCCGTCCGCTCGAGGACCCGGCCAACCAGCGCCGCCTCGACGTGGTCGAGGCCCTGGTCCCGGTGGCGGAGGCGGCCGGGGTGTCGCTCACCCACCTCGCCCACGCCTTCGTGCTCGAGCACCCGGCGGTGACCTCGGCGATCATCGGGCCCCGCACCCGGGCCCAGCTCGACGACGTGCTGGCCGGGGCCGAGGTCCGCCTCGACCCCGACACCCTCGACGCGATCGACGCCGTGGTGCCGCCCGGGACCGACGTGAGCGCGGTCGAGCCGTGGACGCCGCCCGGCCTGGCCCGGCGTCGCCGTCGGCGCCCGTCGTGAGCAGCGCCACGGCCGACCGGGGGCGTGACCCGGCGTCGGACCCGGTGGCCACGGAGCTGGCCGTGCGGGACCTCGTGCACCGCTACGCCGACGCGGTGTGCCGCATGGACGTCGACGCGGTGGCGGCGTGCTTCGTCGACGACGGCGTGTGGACGGTCACCGGGTACGGCGAGCCGCGGGGCCGGGCCGAGATCGCCGCCTTCCTGCGGGGGCTGCTCGGAGGGTGGTCGGTGATCGTGCACGCCCTGCTCTCGGGTCGGGTCGCCGTCGACGACCCCGAGCCCGGGCGGGCCACCGGCCGGTGGTACATCTCGGAGTTCGGCCTGCGTGCCGACGGCACCGAGGTGCGGTTCGCCGGCGTCTACCACGACGTGTACGTCCGCGACGGCGACGGATGGCGGTTCCGGAGCCGCCGCTACGACTCCATGTTCCGGGCCGTCGGCACCGAGGTCGCCGGCTCGCCGTTCCCGGTGCTCCCCGACGACGGGGAGGGGCTCACCGGGCCGGGGTGAGGTTGTCGGGCGCGCAGTCGAGCTCGCCCGGCTTGGTCGGGGTGGCCCGGGTGAACCCGGCGCCGTCGACCCGCACCAGCACGAAGCATCCGTTGGGGACCTGCCCGGCGACGTCGGTCCGGCCGATCAGCCCACCGGCGTCGAACGACCGGATCTTGCCGAGCGCAGCCAGGACGGCGGCGCGGGTGATCGCGTTCTTGTCGCGGTCGGGACCGGCGGCCTTGGTGACCGCGGTCTGGAACAGCGCCCCGGCCGCGGCCGACTCGACCCCGACCTGGCTGCGGGGACCCCCGGCGGCGAGGTACTTCTTGACCGCCGGGACCGCGTCGGCGTCCTCGAACGGGACGATCCCGACCTGGACGAAGGTGCCGTCGACCACGGAGCCCCCCTGCGCGGTGAAGTCCGGGTCGTAGCACTGGTCGAGGCAGAACCAGGTCACGTCGTCGACGCCCTGGGCCGCGGCCTGGGCCCGGAAGCGGATGGTCGAGGGGAACCCGAGGTCGCTGCGCCCGAAGGTGGCGCCGGCCGTCTGCATCGTCGTCGCCGACGGGGCGTAGGCGCTCTGGGGGGCGTCGTCGGCGAGGGCGGTCCCGCCGACGTCGGTGAACCCGGGCACGGTGTCGGCGGCGGCGGCCGAGGCGATCGTGGCGGCAGCCCGGGCCGGGTCGGTCGAGCGGACCACGTACTGCGCGCAGCACCCGTCCCGGGTCTTCGCCAACCACTGGAAGCCACCGATCTGGATGCGGGTGGGATCGGTCGGGACCGCGGCGAAGGTGTTCGGCGCGCGGCGCTGCTCGTCGGAGAACGCGCGGGCGGGTAGGACGGGGATCCCGCAGGTGGTGGCGGTGCCGACGCCGCGGTCGCCCACCGACTGCGACCCGACGATCGCGAACGAGCTCGTGCACGCCGCCTCGACCGCGGCCGCGTAGGCGACGGGGTCACCGCCGACGAGGGCGACGTCGAGGACCACCGTGCGCCCGGCGAGGCCCTTCTTGTTCACGGTCGCGACCCACGCCTTCACGCCGTCGACCGCGTCCGGGGAGTCGGCGATCACCGTGACGCGGATCTCGGTGGGGGTGATGCCGGGGTCGGTCGGCCCGGGGGGCGGCGTGGGCGGCACGGTCGGGGGCACGGTCGGGGGAGCGGTGGGGGGATTGGTGGGCGGCGCGGGTGCGGCCGTGCTCGGTGGGATGACGATGGTCGTGGGCGGGGGTGCTGGCGCGGTCGTCGGCGCCGCGGGCGCGGTCGTCGGCGGCGCGGTGGGGGGCGCGGTGACCGGGGCCGAGGGCGGGACCGCGCCCGTGGTGGGCGGGGTGCGCCGCTCGTCGGGCGTGGCGATCCGGGCGTCGTCGCCCGAGGTGCCGACGACGACCACGAGGGCCAGGGCGACCACGGCGGCGACCACGCCGACGGCGATCAGGATGCGGTTGCGCGCCACGGGGCCCTCCCGAGTGGTGGTCGGCCCCGGCGGAGCCGGGGGAACCCCATTGTGGTCGCCCGGTCAGGAGATCCGGGAGAGCAGCTCGGCGGCGTGGCGCAGGAAGCGCTCGGCCCGGTCCGCGATCGTCCCCGGGTCGGTGACGCCCATCCCGCCCGTGGCGCCCCGGAGGCGCCGGGCGTACACCCCCTCGACCAGGCAGCCCATCTTCCAGTACGAGAACGCCTCGAGCCAGGGGAGGGCGGCCAGGTCCCGGCCCGAGGCGCGCGCGTACCGCTCGACCACGGCCGCCCGGGTCGGGAATCCGGGGTCGAGGGTGGGGGCCGCCTCGAGGAACGGGGCGGGGTCGTCGGGGCCGGTCCAGTAGCAGCAGCTCCACGCGAAGTCGGCCACCGGGTCGCCGAGGGTGGCGAGCTCCCAGTCCAGCACCGCCGTGATCGCGCCGTCGGGACCGAGCACGCAGTTGTCGAACCGGTAGTCGCCGTGGACGAGGCCGGGCGGCCCCGACTCGGGCGGGATCGACGCCGCGAGCGTCGCGTGCACCTCGTCGACGACGGGCAGGTCGCGGGTCCGGGACCGGTCGAGCTGGGTCATCCAACGGTGCAGCTGACGGGCGACGTAGTCGGTGCGGGTCCGGGCCAGGTCGCCGAGCCCGACCGCGTCGACGTCGACCGCGTGCAGCGCGGCCTGCACCGCCACCAGCGAGTCGGTGGCCGTGGCGTACTCCGCGGCGGCGAAGCCGGCGCTGTCGGCGGGGGTGCGCACGATCCGGCCGTCCACGAAGTCCATCACCGTGAACGGCGCGCCGACGACGTCGAGGTCGTCGCAGTGCGCGCGGGGAGTGGGGACGGGCAGATCGGTGTGGCGATGGAGCGCATCGAGGATGCGCCACTCGCGGCCCATGTCGTGGGCGGTGGCCAGCACCGCGGTCACGGGCGGGCGCCGCAGCACGACGGCGCGACCCCCGGCGTCGTCGACCCGGTAGGTCAGGTTCGAGCCCCCGGCGGCCACCAGCGTGAAGCGGAACGGCGGCTGCAGCCCGGCGACGTGGGCGGGGAGCCACTCGTGCAGCGCCGGCCGGTCGAGGCCGGGGTCGGCGCCGGACCCGGCGGCGTCGTTCACCCGACGGGGAACGTCACCGGGAGGTGCTTGATCCCGTTGATGAAGTTGGAGCGCAGGCGCTCGGCCGGCCCGGACTGCTCCATCCGGGGAATCCGGGTGAGCAGCTCGTCGAACATCACCGTGATCTCGAGCTTGGCGAGGTGCGAGCCGAGGCAGAAGTGCGGACCGCCCCCGCCGAAGGCCTCGTGGTCGCCGGTCTCGCGCCGGATGTCGAACCGGTGGGGATCCGGGAACACCGCGGGGTCGTGGTTGGCGGCGATGTACCAGAGCGCAACCTTGTCGCCCGCCTGGATGGTCTCGCCGCGCAGCTCGAAGGTCTCGCGGGCCGTGCGCCGCATGTACATGACGGGGGATGCGTACCGCAGCATCTCCTCGATCGCGTTGGGCAGGAGCGAGCGGTCCTCGACGAGCAGCTCGCGCTGGTCGGGATGCTCCATCAGGGCCAGCATCCCGTGCGAGATCAGGTTGCGGGTCGTCTCGTTGCCGGCGATGGCCAGGAGCTCGAAGAACAGGTCGAACTCGAGGTCGCTGAGCCGCTCGCCGTCGACCTCGGCCTGGAGCAGCACGCTGACGATGTCGTCGGCCGGGTTGGCGCGCTTGTGGGTCGCGAGCTCGTTGGCGTACCCGAACATCTCGATCATCGCGGTCTGGGCGACCTCCTCGGACACCGCGTACTCGGGGTCCTCGGAGCCGATCATCTGGTTCGACCACACGAAGAGCTGGTGGCGGTCGGAGGGTGGGACCCCCATGATCTCGGCGATCACCTGCAGAGGGAGCTCGGCGGCGATGTCGACGACGAAGTCGCAGGCGCCCCGGTCGACGATCGAGTCGACGATGTCGCGGGTGACCTCACGGACGCGCTCGTGGAGCCGCTCGACCATCCGGGGGGTGAAGCCCTTGTTGACGAGGAGCCGCAACCGCGTGTGGCGGGGCGGATCCATCATGAGCATCATCATCCGCTGCTGGGCGAGCTGCTCCTCGTCGGCCTCGTGCAGCGTGATCCCCCATTCGCTCGAGAACACCTCCCACTCGTGACTCACGCGGTGGAGGTCGTCGTGGCGGGTGATGCACCAGAAGCCCGGGGCGTCGCGTTCGGGGTGGAAGTACACGGGTGCCTCGGCCCGGATGCGGTCGAACTGATCGTGGGGCACGCCCGCCACGAAGGCGTCGAGATCGGTGAGATCGACGGGAAGCTGGGGGTGCAGGGGCACGGGTTCCTCCCTCGCCGGGCCGGGACCGGGACCGGGACACGTTACGATTCGGGCGGCCCGCGGTCCAGGGGCGGCCCACCGGACGGGTCGCCGGAGGTCGCCGGGACCGGAGGGGGTTCCCGTGCACGAGCTCGTCATCCGCAACGGCACCGTCGTCGACGGCACCGGGGCGCCCGCGTTCGCCGGTGACGTCGCCGTCGACGGGGGCGTGATCACCGAGGTCGGGACCGTGACCGCGGCCGGGCACGAGGAGATCGACGCCGCCGGCTGCCTGGTCACCCCCGGATTCGTCGACGTGCACACCCACTACGACGGCCAGGTCACCTGGGACCCGACGCTGGCGCCGTCGTGCTGGCACGGGGTGACCACCGTCGTCATGGGCAACTGCGGGGTCGGGTTCGCCCCGGCCGCACCCGACCGCCACGAGTGGCTGATCGGTCTCATGGAGGGGGTCGAGGACATCCCGGGCACGGCGCTGGCCGAGGGGATCCGCTGGGGCTGGGAGACGTTCCCCGAGTTCCTCGACTTCCTCGACGCCCAGCCCCTCATGCTCGACGTCGGCACGCAGGTGCCCCACGGCGCGGTGCGCGGCTACGTGATGGGGGACCGCGGGGCCCGCAACGAGCCGGCGTCGCCCGACGACATCGCGGCCATGGCCCGCATCGTGCAGGAGGGGATCGAGGCGGGCGCGCTCGGCGTCTCCACCTCGCGCACCATCGCGCACCGGGCCATCGACGGCGAGCCGGTCCCGGGCACGTTCGCCGCCGAGGACGAGTGCTTCGCGCTCGGTCGGGCCCTCGCCGCGGCCGGGACCGGGGTGTTCGAGCTCGCCCCCGCCGGCGTGATGGGTGAGGACCTCGCCGCGCCCGACCGGGAGATGGACTGGATGGTCCGCCTGGCCGAGGAGACCGGCCGGCCGATCACGTTCGCCCTGCTCCAGCACGACATCGAGCCCGACCAGTGGAAGAAGATGCTCGACCTCGTCGGGCAGGTCCACGACCGGGGCATCCCGGTCCGTCCCCAGGTCGCGGGCCGCCCGCTCGGGCTGCTCCTCGGCCTCCAGACGTTCCACGCCCTGCGGGACCGCCCGTCGTACCTCGCGATCGAGCCCCTGCCGCTCGCGGAGAAGGTCGCCCGGCTGCGTGATCCCGAGCTGCGGGCCCGGATCCTGGCCGAGGCCCCGGCGGCCGATCCCCGGATGGCCTTCATCGGCCTCGGGCTCGACCGCACCTTCCGGCTCGGCGACCCGCCCGACTACGAGCCCGGGCCCGAGGAGTCCCTCGCCGCGCAGGCCGCGCGCGCGGGCGTGGACCCGTGGGACCTGTACTTCGACCTCCTGCTCGGGGACGACGGGCGTGAGCTGCTCCTGCGGCCGTTGCTCGGGTACGCGAACTTCACCCAGGACCCCATCCGCGAGATGATCCTGCACCCGGCCACCGCCCTCGGTCTGGGCGACGGCGGCGCGCACGTCGGCGCCATCTGCGACGCGTCGATCGAGACCTACATGCTCACCCACTGGGTGCGCGACCGGACCCGGGGTGCCCGGCTGCCGCTCGAGCTCGTGATCCGCAAGATGACCAGCGACCCGGCGGCGCTCTACGGCCTGGGCGATCGGGGTGTCCTCGCCGTCGGGAGGAAGGGCGACTGCAACGTCATCGATCTCGACCGGCTCGCGCTGCGCCGACCCGAGATGCACTACGACCTCCCGGCCGGGGCCCCGCGGCTGCTGCAGCGGGCCGAGGGCTACGTCGCGACGATCGTGGGGGGCCAGGTGGTGATGCGTGACGGGGTCGACACCGGCGCCCGTCCCGGTGCGCTGGTGCGTGGCGCTCGCTAGGGTGCCCGACCGACGGGCCCGACGACGGGTCCGCGACGGGATCCACGACCGGATCCACGACGGGAGGCGACGATGAGCAAGGTGTCGGTGGTGGCCACCATCACGGCCAAGGCGGGACGGGGCGACGAGATCGTCGCCGAGTTCGAGAAGGCCCGTGACGCCGTCCTGGCCGAGGCGGGCACGCTGATGTACGTGCTGCACCGCCAGACCGCCAACCCGGACGTGTTCTACGTCACCGAGCTCTACGAGGACCAGGCCGCGCTCGACGCCCACATGGTCGGGCCGGCCATGGCCGCGCTGGCGGGCATCGCCGACGCGGTCGAGGGCCTCGACCTCCAGTTCGCCGCCCCGGTGGTGGTGATCAAGGGCTGACGATCCGGCGAGCGGGCCGGCCCGGTCAGCCCGCTCGACCCGGCGCCTGGATCAGCTCGACGACGGTGCCGTCGGGGTCCTCGAACAGCAGCGCGCGCACCGGGGGCAGCCCGGGTCCCATCGCGAGCTCCACCGGCGGGGACCAGCACGGGACGCCCAGCCGGACCAGCTCGTCGTGGTCGCGGGCGACGTCGTCGGTGAGGAGCGCCAACCGGAACAGCCCGAGCCCGTGCGCGGGACGGGGCGCGCCGACGCGGGGCGCAGGGTCGAGCAGCTGCACGACCTCGAGCATGAACGAGCCGTCGCCGCGCGGGTCGTCGAGGTAGGCCGCGGCCAGGCCGATCTCACCGGGCAGCCCGAGCTGGTCGCCGGGCTGGCGCAGCGGGCCCCGACGGAACCGCAGCCGGAAGCCCAGCACCTCGGTGTAGAACGCGACCGCCCGGTCGAGGTCGGTCACCCCGACCGCCACGAACCCGACCCGGTCCACGCCGGTCTGCACCAGCTCGACCAGCACCCCGTCGGGCCCGTCGACCACCACGGTGCGCACCGGGGCACCGCCCTCGATCGTGGTCTCGTGGGGCGGCCCGCCGTGCCCCACCCGGCCGTCGGCGACGAGCGCCTCGTAGCGGGCGTCGAGGTCGGCGACGAAGAACCCGATCCGGTTCCAGCCCGGCTCGTCGGCCCGGGCGGGGCGTCCGACCGGCTCGGGGACCTGCCATTCGAGCAGGTCGATCGCGCAGCCCGCGCCGAGGCCACGCTCGTCGTGCAGGACCCAGGCGTCCCACTGCGCCGCGTCGAGCCGGAACGCAGCGCCGTCCTGGGGTGCAGCGGGGCGGGTGCGGACGCCGGTCCGGAGCCCCAGCCGGTCGCGGTAGAACGCGAGGGCGGCGTCGAGGTCGGAGCAGTTGACGTTGACGTGGAACACCTGGGTGACGCCGAGGGGCACGCGGGCCTCCGTGGTCGCAGTTCGCCGGTCGCCGGTCGCCGGTCGCAGACCCCAGGCTTTACTCCACCGCCCGGGCCCGGCACAATGCCGCCACCATGGAGCGGTCACGAGAGAGCCGGGCCGAGGCGACGGCCGCCATCCTCGTCGCGGTGGTCCTGATGTCGATCGTGCCCGACCGCGTGGCCAACCACCCCCGGTGGGTGCTCGACGCCGTCGCCGGGGTGCTCGCGGTGGTGCTGCTCCTCGGCACCCGGACCCAGGCCCGCCCCGGCGTCGGCTGGCGGGTCGCCGCGCTCGTGCTCACCGGGATCCTCACCGTCGCCAACCTCGGGGTCGGCACGCGGATGGTCGTCGACCTCGCCCGGGGCCGCGGCCTCGACGACCCGGCGGTGCTCCTGCTCACCGGCGGCGCGATCTGGCTCACCAACGTGATCGTGTTCGCCCTGTGGTACTGGGAGCTGGACCGGGGCGGCCCGGTCGGCCGTTCGGACCCGGCCGACAGGGAGCGGGCCCCGTCGTTCCTGTTCCCGCAGTGGACGTTGCCCGAGCCCTACCGCGACGACGCGTGGGCACCCCGGTTCGTGGACTACTTCTACGTCTCGTTCACCAACGCCACTGCGTTCAGCCCGACCGACGCGATGCCCCTGAGCCGCTGGGCGAAGCTGGCGATGATGGTGCAGGCGGCGCTGTCGGTCGTCATCATCCTGCTCGTGGTCGCCCGCGCGGTGAACATCCTCAGCTGACGGGCCCGGCGCCGCCCCCGGCGGTGACCTAGGGTCGGGCATGGCCCCCGACACCCCACCCCCGCCGGGCCCGTCGCCGAGCGACGACTGGCACGCGATCGAGACGCTGATCATGACCTACGCCGAGCGGGTCGACCTGGGCGACTTCGCCGGCGCGGCCGACCTGTTCGCGGACGCCACCTACCGGGCCGACGCCGGCGACGCCGTCCACTCCCAGACCGGCGCCGCCGCGGTGCTGGCCACGTTCGAGGGGATGGTCCGGCGCTACCCCGACGGCACGCCCCGGACCAAGCACGTGACCACCAACGTGGTGATCGACCTCGCGGACGACGCCGCGACGGCCCGCTCCTACTACCTGGTGCTGCAGCAGACCGACGACCTCCCGCTCCAGCCGATCATCGCCGGCCGCTACCACGACCGCTTCGAGCGGGTCGGGGGCGTCTGGCGCTTCGCCGACCGGCTGATCCTCACGGACCTGATCGGTGACCTCGGCCACCACCTCCGCCGCGACCCGTTCGCCCCGGCCCCCGGGGCGGCCCGACCGACGGACTAGAGCGGACCGGGCCCGCCGGATAGCATCCGGGCAGGACTCACCGGAGGGACAGAGCATGGGTTGGAAGGTCGTCGTCGATTTCGACGTGTGCGAGAGCAACGCCATCTGCATGGCGGTCGCCCCCGAGGTGTTCGAGGTCCGGGACGACGACTTCCTCTACGTCCTCGAGGAGCACCCTGGCGACGACCTGCGCCCCAAGGTCGAGCAGGCCGTCCGCCAGTGCCCGAAGCAGGCCATCGCCATCGTCGACGAGTGAGCCCGCCCGGTCCCGCCCACGAGCGGCTGGCCGAGGCGGTCCGGCGCATCACCCACCAACTGGTCCGCACCGAGGCCGACCCCGAGGCGCTCGGGCGGGCGGCGGCGGCGATCGAGGCGGTGGCCGACGACCTCGCGCCGGTCACCCCCGAGTGGACCCTGTCGGTGCCCGCGTTCACGCCGTCGCAGGCGCCCCACGACTACTTCCCGTTCTCGCCCCAGATCGGCCTGGCCAACCCGCTGGCCCCACCGGTGCGGGTGCGCGTCGACGACGACGGCGTGGTCCACGGCACCGCCAACCTCGACGCCGCGTACGAGGGGCCACCCGGGTGCGTGCACGGGGGGATCATCGCCTCGCTGTTCGACGAGATGCTCGGGATCGCCAACATCACCGCCGAGGTCGGGGCGATGACCGGCACGCTCACGATCCGCTACCGCAGCCCGACCCCCCTGCGGACCGACCTGACCCTGACCGCCCGCCACGTCGGGGTCGACGGCCGCAAGGTGCGGGCCGAGGGCACCATCCACGCCGGCGACCGCCTCTGTGCCGAGTGCGAGGGCGTGTTCATCATCGTCGACCACGAGCGCTGGCGGGGCGCCGGCGGCGCGGCGCCCGCATGACGGCGGAGGTCGTGCCCCCGGTCGTCGGGTTGACGGGCCTGCACAACTTCCGCGACGTCGGGGGGCTGCCGGCGGGGCCGGGGCAGCGGGTCCGGGCGGGGCGGGTGTACCGCAGCGACGCGCTGCACCGCATGACCGCCGACGACGTCGTGACGGTGCGGACGCTCGGGCTCGCCGCGGTGGTCGACCTCCGCGCGCCCGACGAGATCGCCCACGTGGGCACCGGTCGGATCGACGGGCTCGGGGCCCGGTACCACAACCTCCCCACCCGCCCCGCCGTGCTGGGTGCCGACGCCCCCGTCGCCGGACCGGCAACCGCCCCCGAGCGGTACCTCGGCTACCTCGACGAGGGCCCGGGGTGCTTCACCGGGCTGGCCCGGCTGCTCGCCGATCCGGCCGCGACCCCGTTGGTGTTCTTCTGCAACGCAGGGAAGGACCGCACCGGGGTGGCCGCGGCGATGGTCCTCGGCATCCTCGGCGTGCCCGACGACTCGATCGCGGCGGACTACGCCCGGACCCAGGCCGCCCTCGACGCGATCCAGGCGGCGAGCCGGCGTGACTACCCGGCCGACGTGCGGGCCTGGCGGAACCTCTCGCCCGACATGGCCCACGCGCGGGCCGAGACCATGCACGCCTTCCTCGGCCTCCTGCGCGCCCGTCACGGCGACTGGGCCGGATACCTCGCCGGTCACGGCGTCGACCACACGACCCTGACGGCGATGCGCGCCAACCTGCTCGAGCCCGACCCGGACCCGGACCCCGACCCGGACCCCGACCCCCGAGAGGCGGCCGACCATGACCAGCGGTGAGATCGACCCGACCGCGCTGCGCCGCCTGCCCCTCGAGGGCCCGGTCAACTTCCGTGACCTCGGGGGCTACCCGGCGGGCGACGGCCGCAGGGTCCGCCATCGCCACCTGTTCCGCAGCGACGCGCTCCACCGGCTCACCGACGCCGACGTCGAGCGGGTCCACGCCCTCGGAGTGACGACCCTCATCGACTTCCGCACCACCCACGAGCTCGAGACCAACGGGTGGGGCGGGATCGCCCTGGTGTCGGCCGAGCACGTGCACCTGCCGACCTTCGACACCACCCGCCCGCTCCTCGACGACGAAGCGGTGCGCCGGACGCTCATCACCGCCCCCGACGCCTACGTGTCGATGCTGCGCAACGGCGCCGGCGCCTACGCGGCCGCGCTGCGGCGGGTGGCCGCATCGGAGGAGCCGGTGGTGTTCTTCTGCGCCGCGGGCAAGGATCGCACCGGCGTGTTCGCCGCCCTGGTCCTGGGGCTGCTCGGAGTGTCGGACGCCGACATCGTCGCCGACTACGCGCTCACCGGCGAGGTGATCGACCGGATCCACGTGCTGCGGGGCCATGACGACCCGGCCGGGGCCGAGTCGGCCCGCGGCATCGGCGCCGACCTGCGCAACGCCTTCCCGGAGTCGATGGCCGAGACCATCGTCCGCGTGCGCGCCGAGTGGGACGACTGGGCGGGCTACGCGGAGTCCATCGGGGTGGACGCCCCGGTGCGCGCCGCCCTGCGGGACCGGCTGCTCGTCTGAGGCGGCCGCCGCCGACCGACCGGCCCTAGGCTCGGGTCATGACCGCCCACCTGGTCGAGCGGATGCAGGGCTTCGGCACGACGATCTTCGCCGAGATGTCGGCCCTCGCCGCCGCCACCGGCTCGGTCAACCTCGGGCAGGGCTTCCCCGACACCGACGGGCCTCCCGAGGTGGTGGAGGCCGCGGTCGCGGCCATCCGGGCGGGCGACAACCAGTATCCCCCGGGCATCGGGATCGCGCCGTTGCGTCACGCGGTGGCCGAGCACCAGGAGCGGTTCTGGGGCCTGCGCTACGACCCCGACACCGAGGTGCTGATCACCGCCGGGGCCACCGAGGCGGTGGCCGCGACGCTGCTCGCCCTGCTCGAGGCCGACGACGAGGTCGTGACGTTCGAGCCGTACTACGACTCCTACGCGGCCGGGATCGCCCTGGCCGGGGCCCGGCGTCGCTGCGTGACCCTCACCCCGCCCGACCACTCGTTCACGGCCGAGGCGCTGGCGGCCGCGATCACCCCCCGGACCCGGGTGCTGCTGCTCAACTCGCCCCACAACCCGACCGGCAAGGTGTTCTCGCCCGCCGAGCTCGAGCTGATCGCGGCGACGTGCGTGGCCCACGACCTCGTGGCGGTCACCGACGAGGTGTACGAGCACCTGGTGTACGACGGCGCGGTCCACGTGCCGCTGGCGACGCTGCCCGGGATGCGGGAGCGGACGATCACGATCTCGTCGGCGGGCAAGACCTTCTCCATGACCGGCTGGAAGACCGGGTGGGTGTGCGCCCCGGCCGAACTGGTCACTGCGGTCCGGACGGTGAAGCAGTTCCTCACCTACGTCCACGGTGCCCCCTTCCAGCACGCCGCTGCCGCCGGGCTCCGGTTGCCCGACACCTACTTCACCGGGCTCGCCGCCGACCTCGCGGCCAAGCGTGACCTGCTGCGAGCGGGGCTGGCCGACGCCGGCTTCACCGTCCACCCCTCGGCCGGCACCTACTTCCTCACCGCCGACATCCGGCCGCTCGGGGAGTCCGACGGGCTCGCGTTCTGTCGCGCCCTGCCGCACCGGTGCGGCGTGGTGGCGGTGCCCACGGTGGTCTTCTACGACGACGTCGCCGCCGGTGCGCCCCTGGTGCGCTTCATGTTCGCCAAGCGCCGTGAGGTCCTCGAGGAGGCGGTCGGGCGGCTGCGGGGGCTCGCGTGAGGGTCGCGGCGGTCCAGCACGACATCGTGTGGGAGGACCCGGCCGCGAACCACATCCGGCTCGCGCCGAAGATCGCCGCGGCGGCGGGGGCCGGGGCCCGGCTCGTCGTGCTCGCCGAGATGTACGCCACGGGCTTCTCGCCTGCGGCCGAGCGGATCGTCGAGCCACCCGACGGCCCGAGCACCGCGTTCCTGGCCGAGCAGGCCGCGGCCCACGGCGTCTGGGTGTGCGGGTCGCTGGCCGAGCAGGCCACTGCAGGGGCCCGGCCCACGAACACCCTCGTGCTCGCCGGGCCCGGTGGCGAGGTCCACCGCTACGCCAAGATCCACCTCTTCGGGTACGCGGGCGAGGACGAGCGCTTCACCCCGGGGACCCACCCCGTGACGGTGACCGTCGACGACGTCCGGGTGAGCCTGCACGTCTGCTACGACCTGCGCTTCGCGCCGGACTTCTGGGCCGCGGCGCCCACCACCGACTGCTTCGTGGTCGTCGCCAACTGGCCCGACCGCCGCCGGGAGCACTGGCGCACGCTCCTGCGGGCGCGGGCGGTGGAGAACCAGGCCTACGTGGTCGGGGTGAACCGGGTCGGCTCGGGTGGGGGGCTCGACTACGCCGGGGACAGCGCGGTGATCGGTCCGTTCGGTGAGGAGTGCGCAAGCGCCACCGACGCAGGCCCGCAGGGCGCGGAGGAGATCCTCCTCGCCGAGGTCGACCCGGCCCACGTGGCCGACACCCGTGCCCGGTTCCCCTTCCTGCGCGACCGCTGACCGGGGTCAGATCGCGCGCTCGTGGTCCTCCCAGTACGGGTCGCGCAGCCTGCGCTTGTAGAGCTTGCCGTTGGGGTCACGCGGGAGCTCGGCCGCGAAGTCGATCGAGCGGGGCGTCTTGTACTTCGCCAGCTTGTCGGCGGCCCAGGCGAGGATGTCGGCGGCCAGCGCGGGACCGCCGGTCACGCCGTCGATCGGCTCGACCACCGCCTTGACCTCCTCGCCCCAGTCGGGATGGGGGACGCCGAACACGGCGACGTCGGCGACCTGGGGGTGCATGATCAGCACGCTCTCGATCTCCGCGGGGTAGATGTTGGCGCCGCCCGAGATGATCATGTCGTTCTTGCGGTCGGACAGGAACAGCCAGCCGTCGTCGTCGAGGTAGCCGACGTCGCCGACGGTGAAGAACTTGCCGCGGCGGCTGTCGTCGGTCTTGGCCTTGTCCTTGAAGTACTCGAAGTCGCCGGAGCGCATGTGCAAGTAGACGGTGCCGATCTCCCCGGCCGGCAGCTCGTTGCCGTCGTCGTCGAGGATGACGACCTCCGAGCTCGCCCAGGCCCGCCCCACGGTGCCCGGGTGCGCGAGCCACTCGTCGGCGAACACGATGGTCCCCCCACCCTCGGAGGCGGCGTAGTACTCGTCGATCACCGGCCCCCACCATTCGAGCATCGCCCGCTTGATGTCGGGCGGGCACGGCGCGGCGGCGTGCACCATGTGACGCAGGGACGACACGTCGTACCGGGCCCGGACGTCCTCCGGGAGGCCCAGCAGCCGCACGAACTGGGTCGGGACCATGTGCGTGCTGGTCACCCGGTACCGGTCGATCAGCGCGAGCATCCCCTCGGGCGTCCACTTGTCCATGATCACGACGGTGTGCCCCAGGTGGATCGCCCCGCCCGCGAACACGAGCACGGCGGTGTGGTACAGCGGCGACCCGCAGATGTGGACGTTGTCGTCGAACGGGGCCAGACGGAACATGAACAGCATCCCGGCGAAGCCCACCGCCTGATCCTCGGGCACGACCTCGGGTCGGGGGCGGCGCACGCCCTTGGGGCGCCCGGTGGTGCCCGACGTGTAGTTCATGACGAGACCGGTGGTGCGGTCGGTGGGGGCCGTGACGGGCTGACCCGCCTTGAGGTCCTCGTAGGGCCGGAACGACTCGATGGCGCCCCCCACGGCGAAGCGTCCCGACTCCGGGAACCCGATCGCGTCGGCGGCGGCCTTGGCCGTGTCGGCGAAGCGGGCGTGGGCGACGAAGGCCTTGGCCTCGCAGTCGGCGACGATGTACGCGACCTCGGGCCCGACGAGGTGCCAGTTGATCGGGACGAGATAGAACCCGGCTTGGAGCACCGCCAGGTAGCACTCGAACACCTCGGTGCCGTTGGGCAGGAGCATCGCCACGGCGTCACCGGGCCGCAGGCCGAGCGCGCGCAGGCCGTGGACCACCTGGTTGCAGGACGCCAGCAGCTCCCCGGCGGTGACCGGTCGCTCGTCGGGGTCGACGAGGGCGAGGCGGTCGGGGTCCTCCTGCGCGATGGACCAGAAGCCGAGCTGGGTCACGGATCGTCCTCCCGTCGGGACCCGGGCGGGCGCCGGATCGCGACGGTCGTAGTAGAACATGAGCCTCGGAGCGCCCGCCACGCGGGCCCGGACCGGAGGCAGCCCATGAGCGTCTACGAGGTCGACATCGCCGCCATCGACGGCACCCGGGGTGCGCTGGCCCCGCAGGCGGGCCGGGTCAGCCTGGTCGTCAACGTGGCGTCGAAGTGCGGCCTCACCCCGCAGTACGCCGGGCTCGAGGCGGTCCACGAGCGCTACGCCGACCGGGGCTTCACGGTGGTGGGGGTGCCGTGCAACCAGTTCCTGGGCCAGGAGCCGGGAACGCCCGACGAGATCGTCGAGTTCTGCACGACGACCTACGGGGTCACCTTCCCGCTGACCGAGAAGATCGAGGTCAACGGCGACGGCCGGCACCCGCTCTACGCAGTGCTCACCCAGGCCGCCGACGCCGAGGGGCACACCGGCGACATCCGCTGGAACTTCGAGAAGTTCCTGGTCGGTCGCGACGGCACCGTCGTCGGACGCTTCGGTCCGCAGGTCGAGCCCGAGGACCCGGCGCTGCTCGCCGCGATCGACGCCGCCCTCTAGCGGATCAGTCGGTCTCGCCGAGGGCGAGTCGCTTGGCCCAGCGGTAATCGGGCTTGCCGACGGGCGTGCGGGGGACCACGTCGGTGACGTGGAGCTCGCGGGGCACCTTGTAGCCCGCGATGTGGGCCCGGCACGACTCCTGGAGCTCGGCGAGCTCCGGCACCGGGTGCCCGGCGCGGACCTGCACGATCGCGGCCACCCGCTCCACGAAGCGGTCGTCGGGAACCCCGACGACCACGGCGTCGAACACCGCGGGATGGGCCTTGAGCGCCATCTCGACCTCCTCGGGGAAGATCTTCTCGCCCCCCGAGTTGATGCACACCGACCCTCGCCCCAGCATCGTGATGGTGCCGTCGGCCTCGATCACGGCGTGGTCGCCGGGGATCACCCAGCGCACGCCGTCGGGATCGGTCACGAACGTCGCCGCGGTCTTCTCCTCGTCCTTCCAGTAGCCGAGGGGGATGTGGCCGCGCCGGGCCAGCATCCCCTGGTGGCCCGACCCCGGCTCGACCGGGCGCCAGTCCTCCCCGAGCACGGTCATCTGCTCGTTCACGGTGAAGCGCGGGCCCTGGGCCGGACCGTCCATGTCCATCACCGAGCCGGCCGCCCCGGTCTCCGACGCGCCGAAGCTGTCGAGCACGAAGACGTTGGGGAGCTTGGCCCGCAGCTCGTTCTTGATCGCGGGCGAGAGGATCGAGCCCCCCGAGCCCACCGAGACCACCCCGGAGATGTCGACGTCGGCGGGAAGCCGGTCGATCGCCTCGGTCAGCGGTCGGGCCATCGCGTCGCCGACCACCATCACGGTGAGTGCGCGCTCCCGGGCTGCGATGCGCCACACCTTCTCGGGATCGAAATGGTGGTCCACGTTCAGGATCACGGTGCCACCGCTGTAGAACGTGATCCAGGAGACCCACTGCCCGCCGCCGTGCATCATCGGGGCGTTGACCATCGAGCGGAGCTCGGAGCCGTCGGGTGGCACCCGCCCGGCCAGCTCGCCCGGAGTGGTGATCGGGGTCTGGCCGAACCCGCCGCCGCCGAGGGCGGCGAAGAAGATGTCCTCGGCCCGCCACATCACGCCCTTGGGCATGCCGGTGGTCCCACCCGTGTAGAGGACGTAGAGGTCGTCGGCGGAGCGGGGCCCGAGCCCGACACGGCTGGGGGACGCCGCCGCCAGCGCCGCCTCGTACTCCACCGCGCCGAGCGCCGTCACCGCGGCGTCGGCGGCGGGGTCGTCGGTGCCGTCCTCGATCACCACGAAGTGTCGGAGCTTCGGGGTGGAGCCGACCACCTCGGCGAGCATGGGGGCGAAGGCCCGCTCGAAGAAGATCGCCACCGCGTCGCTGTTGTCGAGCAGGTAGCGCAGCTCCTCGGCCACGTACCGGTAGTTGATGTTGACCACTGCGTTGCGGGCCTTGTAGATCCCGTGCTGGGCCTCGATCCACTCGGCCCGGTTCCAGGCGAGGATGGCGACCCAGTCGCCCGGCGCGACGCCGGCGGCCCGTAGGTGCTGGGCCACCCGGGTGGCCCGCTCGTCGAGCTCGCGGTAGGTCAGGCGGACGTCGCCCGCGACCAGCGCCGTACGGTCGGGACAGGTGTCGGCGACGATCTCGAACAGGTCGGCAAGATTGAATTCCAAGACCGTGGAGCCTAGAACATGCTCCGGACGCTCCGGTGCCGCCGGAGTCACGGAGCGCAGGCGACCGGAGTGCGGGTGGAGGTGGCGGTGACGGCCCGATCGACCGGGGTGGACCACGTCGGACCGTGCGTCCGTGACCGCGGCGCGGCGTGCTCGCGTTCCTGCGACGCCACCCCGATCGCGCGCCTCCGGATGCCGACGCAGGGGGACGGTCCCTGAGCGGCCTCGGGGTGGCCGCGGTCGAGGCCCGGCTCGACGCCGTGGCGGAACGGCTCGGGACCGAGCTCGGCGTCGACGGCCCGGGGATCCTCGCCGAGCGGCGGCACCTCCTCGGGATCGCCCCGTCCGGGCGGGTCTCGGCCGGGGGATCGTGTCGTCTGGTCGCGGCCGACGACGGCTGGTTCGCGATGAACCTGGCCCGGCCCGACGACCGCGACGCGGTACCGGCGTGGATGGGCCGGGACTGGTCGGGTCCGCTGTGGGACGGGGTCGACGCGGCCGCGACCGAGCGATCGGTCGCCGACGCAGTGGACCGGGCCCAGCTGCTGGGGATCCCGGCGGCGGTGGCCGTGGCCCCCGAGGACTTCCTCGGACCGGCGGTCGAGGTCACCGGCGAGGCCGACCACCGGGGGGCCGGGTCCGAGCGCCCGCTGGTGGTGGACCTGTCGGCGCTGTGGGCGGGGCCGCTGTGCGCCCGGCTGATCGGCGCCACGCTCGACGCCCGGGTGGTGAAGGTGGAGGACGTGGCCCGTCCTGACGGGGCCCGGGGTGGGCCGCCCGCGTTCTGGCGTTCCCTCAACGCGCACAAGGAGGAGCGCCACGTCGACCTCGCCACCGCGACCGGTCGGGCCGAGCTCGCCGACCTCCTCGCCCGGGCCCGGGTCGTGGTCAGCGCAGCCCGGCCCCGGGCCCTCACCGGCCTCGGCCTCGATCCCGAGGCCTTCGCGGCACGCGGCGGGGTGTGGGTGTCGATCACGGGGTACGGGCGCCGCGGCCTCCACGCCGACTGGGTCGCGTTCGGCGACGACGCCGCGGTGGCGGGCGGGGTCGCCGTCGCCGCCGGGGGGCCCGAGGCCCCCGAGTTCGCGGGCGACGCGGTCGCCGACCCGATGGCCGGTCTCGCCGGGGCCGTGGTCGCGGCGCGCCTCGTGCGGGCCGGCCGGTCCGGGGTGGTCGACGTCGCCATGGCCGGGGTCGTGAACCGGGCGCTGCGCGTCGATCCGGCTCCGGGGAGCCTGGGTTAGCCTCCGGCGATGGTCCTGGACCTGTTCGACCGGTCGCGGTTCACCGCGGGTCCGCCCCACGACCTCTTCCGTACCCTGCGGGAGGAGTCGCCGGTGGCGTTCTTCCCCGAGCCCGACGGCCCCGGCTTCTGGGGGGTGTTCCGGTACGCCGATGTGGTCGAGGTGTCGCGCCACCCGCAGCGCTTCGCGTCGGCACCGGCGGTGTTCATCCAGGATCCGAAGGACCCCGTGGTGACCGGGGAGCTCCTCATCAACCAGGACCCGCCCCGGCACACCAAGCTGCGCAAGCTGGTCAACCGGGGGTTCACGCCCCGCCAGATCGCCGCGCTCGAGCCACACGTCCGGGCGATGGTCGTGGGTCTGCTCGACCGGGCCGCCGCCATGGGGGAGTTCGACCTCGTGCACGACCTCGCGGTGGAGCTCCCGCTGCAGGTCATCGCCGAGCTCGTCGGAGTCCCCCACGACGAGCGTCATCAGGTGTTCGAGTGGACCGAGCGGATGATGTCGAACGACACCGACGACACCGCGACGTTCGAGCAGGACTCGCAGGCCGCGCTCGCCGAGATGTTCGCCTATGCCGACCAGCTCGCGGCTTCCCGCACGACCGGTGACGGCACCGACCTGCTCAGCGTGCTCCTGCGGGCCGATGTCGAGGGTGAGGCGCTCACGCAGTTCGAGGTCGACGTCTTCTTCATGCTGTTGATGAACGCCGGGAGCGAGACGACCCGGAACCTGATCACCGGGGGCACGCTCGCGCTGTTCGAGCACCCCGACCAGCGCGCGCGCTTGGTGGCCGATCCGGGCCTGATCCCCACTGCGGTCGAGGAGATGCTGCGCTGGGTCACGCCCGTGATGCACTTCCGGCGCACCGCGCAGGTCGACCTCGAGATCGCCGGGCAGCCCATCGCGGCGGGCGAGAAGGTCGTCATGTGGTACACGTCGGCGAACCGCGACGACGCCCAGTTCCCGGCGGCCGACACCTTCGACGTCGGACGGACCCCCAACGAACACGTGGCCTTCGGGGCCGGTGGCCCCCACTTCTGCCTCGGGGCCAGCCTGGCCCGACTCGAGGCCCGCATCCTGTTCGAGGAGCTCCTCGCCCGGCTCCCGACCCTTGCGCCGGCCGGTGCACCCGTCCACCTGCGGTCGAACTTCATCAACGGCATCAAGTCCCTGCCGGTCCGGGTCTGACCGGCGCCCGCGCGTGGTCTCCGGTCCGGTCGTCGTCACCGGGGCCGCCGTCCCGGGCCTGCGCGCCGGCCTCGCCGCCGGGCTCGCCGCGGCCGGGGCGACCGTCGTCGATCTCCCCGTGGCCGCGCTCGACGACCGCGGCGCGGTCGACGCCGCTCTCGCCGTCGTACTGCGCGACCACGGGCGGGTCGGCGGGGTGGTGCACGTCGCGCTCGAGCCCGACGCCGGGGTGCGGATGCCGATCACCGAGGTGGACGACGGGGGGTTCGACGCGGTGTGGGAGCGCACGCTCGGCCGGACCCTGACCGTGCTCGGTGCGGCCTACGCGGTGCTGCGGCCGACCGGCGGCGCGATCGTCGTCGTGGGCTCGATGGTGGGCCTGGCCGGGGCCGCGGGGCTCGCGCCGTACGCGGCCGCGGCCGAGGGGGTCCGGGTGCTGGCGAAGTCGGCGGCCCGGCAGTGGGGTCCCGACGGGGTGCGCGTCAACGTGGTCGTACCGGCACCGGAGCACGAGCCGACGGGGGTGCGCAGCCCGGAGCTCGCGCTGTCGCCCCCGGCCCTCGGGGGTCCGGGCGATCCGGCGCTCGACCTGGCGCCGGTGGTGGCCTGGCTCCTCGGGGAGTCGGCGCACTTCGTGACCGGGGTGACCGTGCCCGCCGACGGCGGTGTCTGGATGGCGGGATGAGCCCCGCGGAGCGGAGCCTCGCCGGGCGGACCGCGGTCGTCACCGGCGCGGGGCAGGGCGTGGGCGAGGGCATCGCCCGGGCGCTCGCCGCGGCCGGGGTGAACGTCGTCGTCGCCGCTCGCCGGGCCGAGACCGGCGAGCCGGTGGCCGCAGCGATCCGCGCCGCCGGCCACGAGGCGGTGTGCATCGAGACCGACTGCACCGATCGGGAGGCGCTCGCCGCCTGCGTCGACGCCACCGTCGCCCGGTACGGCGGACTCGAGATCATGGTCCACAACGCGTTCTCGGGCGGCCGGGCCCACCGGATCGAGGACCTCGACCCCGACCTGTGGCACGAGAACTCGCGCACGGCGGTGTGGGGGTCGTTCCTGGCCGCGCAGCTCACCGCCCCCCACCTCATCGCCGCCGGGACCGCGGGCCGGCTCCTCCTGGTCACCTCCCCGGCCGGGGTGGAGGGGAGTGCGGCGATCCCCGTCTACGGCGCGGTGAAGGCCGCGCAGCGGGCGTTGGCCAAGAGCCTGGCCCGCGAGTGGGGACCGCACGGCGTCACCGTGAACTGCATCGCCCCGGTGGCCGAGACGCCGTCGCTCGCCGGGGCGTTCACCGCCCGGCCCGAGCTCAAGACCGCGGTCGAGCGACGCACCGCGCTCGGTCGGATCGGCGACGCCGAGCGCGACATCGGAGGGGTGGCGGTGTTCCTCGCCGGCCCCGCGGCCGGCTACGTCACGGGCCAGACCGTCGTGTGCGACGGCGGGTCGTTCCTCGGCCTCTGAGCTCCTGCCTCCCGCGCGCTGCGCACGGTGCACGGCGACGCGGGTTCACAGCTCGGCCGCGAGCTCGTGGCTCCGCTCGACCAGACGGGCGGGGGGCACCACCTCGTCGACGAGCCCCCAGCGTCGGGCCCGGTGCGCGTCGATCGGATCCCCGGCCCACAGCAGGCGCAGCAGCGTGGACCGCCCGGCCCGGCGGGGGATCGACACCGTGCCCCCCGCGCCGGGGACGAGCCCGAGGCCGAGCTCGGGCAGCCCGATGCGGACGTCGTCGGCGGCGACGACGCGGGCCGCGAACGCGGCCAGCTCGATCCCGGCGCCCAGGCACGCGCCGTGGACCGCGACGACGAGGCGGCGCTCGAGCGCGTGGACGCGGCCGGCCAGCGACCGGGTGAGCCGCACCAGGTGTGCACGGGCCGGGTCGGGGAAGGTGGCGAACTCGTCGAGGTCGCCCCCCGAGCACCACGACGGCCCCTCGCCCCGCAGGATGACCGGGCCCCGGGCCTCCGCCAAGGTCCCGAGGGCGGCGTCGAGCTCGTCGCGCAGACGGACGTCGACGGCGTTGTGGCGGGCCGGGCGGGTGAGCGTGACCACCGTGTGCCCGTGCTCCACGCGCACCCGGACCCGGGGGGCGTCGTCGGCGTCCAGGGTGGGGGCATCGGCGGGGGTGGCGGTGCGGGAGGCCCGCCAGGCCGCGAACTCGGGACCCCCCTGGAGCATCGAGTAGGCGGTGCTCTCGGCCACGAGACCCGGCCACACCCCGGTGGGGGCGGAGCGCACGAGGAGCGCCGCGGTCAGCGCGGCGAGGGGGGCCCGGTCGAAGCCGTCGCCGAGGCGTCCGGCGGTCGCGGCGTCGCCCACCCAGCAGTCGAGGGCGTCGCGGTAGGCCCGGGGGGCCTCGCCCACGCCGAGGGTGGCGACCGGCGCGGTCCGCAGCCACGGCCGCAGGAGCCGCTCGTCGGCCCCGGCGAGCCCGTCGGCGGGGAAGCGCACGAGCAGCGGCTCGCCGATCCGGTCGGCGAGCGCGGCACCCACCGCGGCGGGCCCGGCCGCGACCAGGCCGGGGTCGAGGTCGACGACCGGCACGGGCGCGTCCGGCGCCGCAGGCTCAGTCGGAGGACGGGAGGGGCTTGGCGGTGGCCGGCTCCATGGCCTGGCCGTGGCACGTGAGCGAGCCTTCGCCCGCCTTCGTCACGAGCACGGTGGCCTCGCACTCGGCGCACACGTACCGCTTTCCGAGCAGGTTCGCCATCTCAGCCCTCCCGCGCGGCGAGCGGCTGCCCGCAGCACGACACGTCGCCGTCGGTGCCCTTGACGACGATCACCTCGGTCTCACACTTCTCGCACTTCAGGCGTGCGCCCACGGCAACCGGTGACATGGGCAGATCCTATCCAGCACCGGTCGGCGATCCGGGGTTCGGTCCCGGCACCGCCGGGTCGGCCCTCCGGGTCAGAGCCCGAAGATCCGCTCGGCGTTCCCGCGCAGGAACTGGGGCCAGACGTGGTCCCGGAAGCCGACCCCCGGCAGCTGCTCGAAGATCTGCTCGTAGGAGAGGCCCATGGGGAAGTACCCGGCGTAGCAGACCCGGTCGGCGCCCCGGGTGTTGGCGTACTCGACGATGGCGCGCGGGTAGTGCTTCGGGGCGAACGCCGAGGTCGAGTAGTGGAGGTTGGGCCACTTGACCATGAGCTTCACCATCAACGCCTCCCAGGGCTCGCAGCCGTGGCGGGTGACGACCACGAGCTCGGGGAACTCGAAGCAGACCCGGTCGAGGCCCATCACGTGCTGGGGGGCGAACGGGACGCGGGGCCCGGGGACCCCCATGCAGGGCATGAACGGGATCCCGAGGTCGATGCAGGTGGCGTACACGGGGAACCAGACGGGGTCGTCGACGGACCGGGGCGGCAGCCCCCCGGCCGGCAGGGCCGCGGCGGCCCGGACCCCGAGGTCCTCGACCGCCCGGCGCAGGGCCCGGATCCCGGCGGTGCCGGCGTTGGGGTCCACCGAGACGGCGCCGAGGAAGCGGTCGGGGTGGGTGCGCAGGGCCCGCACCGCGGTGTCGTCGTCGGGAGCGACCCCGATGAGCGCCCGGGTCACCCCGTAGCGGTCCATCGCCTCGAGCACGGCGCGCGGCGGATCGTCGGCGAAGCGCTCGCTCGGCAGGTTCTTGAACATGTACGAGGCCGGGTGGGCGAAGCCCTGGAGCGAGTCCGCGTCCTTGAGCAGTGGGCGCAGGGAGTCGCGCCACGCGAGGTCGCCGGGCGCGGGCGGCAGCCCGACCATGAGGTCGACGACGCCTCCGGCGCGCGCGGTCGCGAACGACACCGTCGGGTCAGCCCCAGAGCGGGGTGAAGTCGCCGGGGCTCGGCAGGTCGAGGAGGTCGGCGAGGCAGTGGGTGACCGCGTTGTTGCGACCCATGTCGGAATCGGGGGGGAGCAGCTCGAACTCGACCAGCAGGTTGCGGATCTGCATCATCACCACCCCGAAGCGCACGCCGGCGAACACCTCGTAGAAGTGGAGATCACGGGCGGTGCGCCCCGATGCCGCCTCGTAGTGGGCCACCATCTCCTCGCGGGTCGGGAACCCGGGCAGACGCTCGCAGCGCAGACCCTCGTGGAAGTGGCGGTCGAGGAACAGCCACCAACCCAGGTCCATCATCGGGTCGGCGAGGGTGACCATCTCCCAGTCGAGCACGGCGACGACCGCGCACTCGTCGTCGAACAGCTGGTTGTTGATGCGGGCGTCACCCCAGCAGACCGTGATCTCGGGGTCCATGGCCGGCGCGTGGGCCCGGACCCAGTCGAGCGCGGCCCGGACCGTGGGCTGCTCCTCGTCGCGTGCGGCCCAGTCGAACGACGCCTCGTAGTACCGCAGCTGCTGCTCGAAGCCCCGGGCGCCGTACTGCGGCTTGTCGAGGAAGTCGAGACCGAGGCCGTGCCAGTCGAGCGCGTGGACGGCGGCGAGCGCGTCGAGTCCGTTGGTCACGAGCGCCCGGCGCTGCTCGGGTGTGCAGTCGTCGTGCACCCAGCCCGAGCTGGTGTAGGGCGGGCTGTCGGCCGGGACCCGGGCGCCGTCGATGCGGTCCATCACGAAGAACGGGGCGCCGAGGATCGCCGGGTCCGCCTCGAACGACCGCACCACGGGAACGGGCAGCGCGGTTCGGGTGCCCAGGATCTCCAGCACCCGGTACTGCCACTCGAAGTCCGACTCGAGGAACACCGTGTGGGCGGTGGGCTGGACGCGCACCACGAGTCCCCGGGTGCGCCGACCGCCGTCGGCCCAGGTCGCGGTCACGTCCATGAGGAGCGTCTCGTTCGAGAACCCGGTCAGGGCCGGCCCCTGGATCGGCCCGACCTCGACGTCGCGCCAGCCGTAGCTCCGGGCGAACCAGGGCCCGAGGACGCCCCGGGTGGCCTCGAGGTCACGCTGCTCGGGAATGGGCACGACGGCCTCCTGGGGCTCGGCCGGGCCGGGACGGCTCGGCTCGGTACGGAGCGGGACGGAACGGAGCGGGACGGAGCGGACAACGTCTACACCACGGCGCGGTGGGAGCCGTCGGCGGAGTCGCCCGGGGGGCCGCCCGGGGGGTCGCCGGAGGGGTCGCCGGGAGGGTCGTACCGGTGGGGTGCGACCCGGACGAAGACCGCCTCGCCCTCGGCGAGCACCTCGCCGTCGCACGTGGACACGCCGGCGACGAGGACCTTGCGGGCTTCGGCCCGCTCGAGCCAGCCCTCGTACCGGACCTCGCGGTCGAGCGGGGTGGGCCGGCGGTAGCGGACGGTCAGGGTCCCGGTGAGGCCGGGCATCGCGACGACGGCGGTGGCGGCCCCGAGGACCATGTCGAACATCGCGGCGACGAAGCCGCCGTGCGCGGCCCCGGGCGGACCTTCGTGGGCGGTCCGGAAGGTCACGGTGCCCACGGCCCGGTCACCCACCCGACGGATCTCGAACGGCGGCGCGAGGGGGTGCGACGGCCCGATGAACGGGTGCGACTCCCACACGTGGGGGTCGGCGCCGACCCCGCCGTGCAGTCCGGGGGTCTGCGAGTACCGACTCGACGGGCGGTGCGGCTCGAGCAGCCCGGCCGCCTCGGTGAGCGACGCCGTGACCCGGTCGAGGACCTCGGCGTCGACCCGGGTCGCGACGAGTCCGGCCACGACGCGGCGGGCGGCGTCGGCGGCGCGGCGGCTGGCCTCGACCTGACGGGGCAGCGCGGCGGGATCGTGGAAGCCGTGCACCAGCGCACCGGCCGCGTCGTCGTGGGGATCGGGCCGGGGGTCCACCAGGCCCCGGATCCTAGACTCGGGGCTCCGAGCCGTCCGGGAGCACCGCGCGGGCGCGCCGTCCCCGGGTGCCGTGCACGCGGACACGGCCGGACACGGCCGGACACGGCCGGACACGCCGGGACACCCCGACGGACGCAGCGAACGAGGGGGAAGCGACATGGCGGGCACGGCAGGCACGGCGGGAACGGCAGGTGCGGCGGGAACGGCGGGACTGCGGTCACCGGTGATCGTCGAAGCCGTCCGCACGCCGATCGGCCGGCGCAACGGCTGGCTCGCCGGCCTCAAGGCACCCGAGCTGCTGCGGGCGGGCCTGGGGGCACTGGTCGACCGGGTGGGGATCGAGCCGGCCCTCGTCGACGAGGTCGTCGGCGGGTGCGTCACCCAGGCGGGGGAGCAGGGCTCGAACGTCACCCGCAACGCCTGGCTGGGCAGCGCCCGCCTCGGCTACACCACGGCGTGCACGACGCTCGACGCGCAGTGCGGATCGGGGCAGCAGGCCAACCACATCGCCGCCGGCCTGATCGCGACCGGCGGTGCCGACGTCGTGATCGCCTGCGGTGTGGAGGCCATGTCGCGGGTGCCGCTGGGGGCGGCGGTGATCAACGGTCCCGGGCACTACAAGAGCGACGACTACCCGTACGACGATCCGCCCGACGGGCAGTTCGGGGCGGCCGAGCGGATCTGCGACCGGCGGGGCCTGACCCGGGCCGATCTCGACGAATGGGGGTTCCACTCCCAGCGCAAGGCCGCGGTCGCCTGGGCCGAAGGCCGGTTCGCGCGCGAGGTCGTGCCGGTGACGGCGCCGGTCCCCGGCGACGACGGGGCGGGCGGCACGACCGGCACGACGCTGGTCGAGCGCGACCAGGGCCTGCGCGACACGACCCGTGAGGCCCTCGCCGGCCTGCGGCCCGTGGTCGAGGGCGCCCGCCACACCGCGGGCACGTCGTCGCAGATCTCGGACGGGGCGGCGGCCGTCCTCTGGATGGAGGAGTCGGTCGCCCGGGCCCACGGTCTGGTCCCGCGGGCCCGGCTCCGGCACCAGTTGGTCACCGGGACCGACCCCTACTACCTGCTCGACGGCCCGGTCGACGCCACCGCCAAGATCCTGGCCCGGGCGGGGATGTCGGTGCGGGACTTCGACCTGGTCGAGATCAACGAGGCGTTCGCCTCGGTCGTGCTGTCGTGGCTCCGGGTGCACGAGGCCGATGCCGACCGGGTCAACGTGAACGGGGGGGCGATCGCGCTCGGCCACCCGGTCGGGTCGACCGGGGCCCGCCTGATCGCGACGGCCCTGCACGAGCTCGAGCGGACCGACGGGGAGCTCGCACTTGTGACCATGTGCTGTGGCGGCTCGCTCGGGACGGCGGCGATCCTGGAGCGCATCGGCTGACCCCGGCGGCGCGTCGCCGACCGGATGCCGGTCGTGGACGGGCCGAGGAGGGTCGATGACGACGGATCACGGGTTCGAGCCGGCGGTGCACGTCGTCGGGGCGGTGACCGCGACGGACCGGGAGTACGCGGTGGGCAAGCTCCGCCACGTGGTCCGGACGTGTCCGGGGCCGGTGCGCTTCGCCCGGCTCGAGCTGCGCCAGGAGCGCGATCCGGCCCGGGCCCGTCCCAGCGTCGCGAAGGCGACCGTGGACGCCGACGGCCGAGTGCTGCGGGCCCACGTGGCCGCGTCCACGATGCACGAGGCCGCGGACCTCCTCGAGGGGCGCCTGCGCCGGGTGGTCGACCGCGCCCTGCACCACGACCGCGACGCGCACCTGCGCCACCGGGACCCTGTCGCCTGGCAGCACGGTGACCCGCCGGCCCGGCGGCCGGCGCACCACCCGCGACCGGTCGACGAGCGCGAGGTCGTGGTGCGCAAGTCCTACGGGCTCGCCGCCCAGAGCATCGACGAGGCGGTCGACGACCTCGAGCGGCTCGACCACGACTTCTTCCTGTTCCGCGACGTCACCGACGCGGTGGACTGCGTCGTGCACCGGGCCGCCGGCGGCTACGAGCTGTGGTGCGCCGGGCCCGTCCCCGACGAGGTGATCGCGGCGCCGGTGCGGGTCCGTCGCGACCCGGTGCCGGTCGGGAGCGTGGCCGAGGCCACGGCGCTCCTCGACGCCTCCGACGCGCCCTTCGTCTTCTTCGTCGATCCGGGCTCGGGTCGGGGCTGCGTGTGCTACCGGCGCTACGACGGCCACTACGGGCTCGTCGTCGGGGCTGACGCGCCGACCCCCGCCTGAGTCGCCGGGGGCGGGGTCCCGGGTCGCCGGACCGGGGGGACGGCGTCAGCGCCGGACCGCGCGCCGGGCGGCGGCCACGACGGTGGCCCGGGGGGCGTCGGTGTCGATCCGCACCGCGGAGGGCCACGGTGCCGCCGCGGACCGCATCGCCGTCGCGACCGCCGGGGTGGCGTCGGAGGGTGCGTGGGGCCGCCGGCGGGCGATCCGGGTCGCCGCGACTCCGGGGGCCACGACGCATTCGAGCTCGGCCACCTCGCTGTGGGTCGCAGCAGCCATGGCGCGGGCCGCCTCGCGGTGGGCGGCGTGCGACCAGGATGCGTCGAGCACCACGCTCGTCCCGTGGGTCAGGAGGTGCCGGGCCCGGGCGATCATCTCGGTGTACGTGGCCGTGGTGTGCGCGTCCGTGTAGATCCCGGCTCGGTACCCGGCGGTGGCCGCGGCGTCGTGCGGCAGCCCGGCGAGCTCCTTGCGGACCTCGTCGGCGGCGAGGACCACGGCGTCGAGGCCGGGCGCGAGGGCGTGGGCGAGGGTCGACTTCCCGGTGCCGGGCCCGCCCCCGACGAGCACGCACGTGATGCGGCCTCGCTCGAGGTGCGCAACGGCGAGGTCGAGCAGGACCCGGACGTCGGACCCGGCGTCCGGGTCGCCCTGACGGTCGCGCAGGGCCGCGATCTTGGCCCGCACGAGCGCCCGCGCGCCGACGTGGAAGTGCGTGAGCGACGACGGGTGGGTCCCGCCGGCGAACTCCCGGTAGTCGGCGAGCAGGGCGTCGGCGAGGGGCGCGGCCCCGAGCCGCTCGAGGTCCATGGCGAGGAAGGCGACGTCGGCGAGGACGTCGCCCCACCGGAGCCGGTCGTCGAACTCCAGGCAGTCGAGGATCCGGGGCCCGTCGTCGAGGCAGAAGATGTCGTCGGCGAGCAGGTCGCCGTGACCGTCGACGACGCAGCCGGACCGGATCCGGTCGGCGAGGAGTGGCGCCCGTCCGGCGAGGTACGCGCGTCCGAGCCGACCCACGGTCGCGACCTGCACCGCGCGGTCGGGGTCGCGCACCAGCACCCGCAGCTGCACCCAGTCCGCGAGGAACTTCGCGCGCACGGTCTCGGGCCGGCCGGCGGTGTCGATCGCCTGCGAGCGCGCAGCGCGGGCGTGGAAGGCGGCGATCCGGCGGGCGACGGCCCGGATCTCGGCCCGCATCCCGGCGCGCGCCGGGTCCGGGTGATCCACGAGGGTGGCGAGGCGCCGGTCGTCGGGCATGCGGCGCATCACCACCACCGGCTCCCCGGCGTCGGGGGTGGGGTCGCCGGGCTCGCCGGGGTCGTGCCAGGTGCCGATCCCGAGGTAGACGTCGGGGGAGAGCCGCCGGTTCAGCGCGATCTCGCGTGCGGCGGCGGCGCGCCGGGCCGCGAGGGTCGAGAAGTCGAGGAAGGCCAGCCGGACCGGCTTCTTCACCTTGTAGGCGCGGTCGCCGACCAGGACCACCACTGCGGTGTGGGTCTCGCGCCGGGCGGGGTCCACCGGCCGAACCTACGACCGGGTGCGGGAGGCCCCCAGGGGCCAACGACCCTGGGACGCCGCCGACGGGGCCGGGCACGCTGACCGGGTTGACCACCGGGACCGGACCGACGATGCCCACGTTCACCGACCGACGCGAGGCGGGGCGCCGCCTCGCCGCTGCGCTGGCACCGCTGGCGGCGGAGGTCCCGGTCGTCGTGGGACTGCCCCGCGGTGGCGTCCCGGTGGCCGCCGAGGTCGCGCGGGCGCTGGGCGCGCCGCTCGACGTGATCGTCGTCCGCAAGCTCGGCGTCCCGACCCAACCCGAGCTGGGGATGGGCGCGGTGGGCGAGGACGGCGTGTGCGTGCGCACGGATGCGGTGGCCGACGCCGTCGGGGTCGCCGCCGACGCGTTCGCCGCCGTCCGGCGGCGCGAGCAGGCCGAGGTCGAGGCGCGCGCCCGGCGGTTCCGGGCGGTCCGACCGGCGGTGCCGCTCGCGGGCCGGACGGTGATCGTCGTCGACGACGGGCTGGCGACCGGGGGCACGGCGCGGGCCGCGGTGGCCGTCGCCCGGGCGCGCGGGGCCCGGCGGGTCGTGCTCGCGGTGCCGGTGGCCGCGCCCGGGTCGCTGGCGGCTCTCCGGGACGAGGCCGACGCCGCCGATGCGGTGGTGTGCCTGGCCGCACCCCCGGCGTTCGTGGCGGTGGGGCAGTGGTACGGGGACTTCACGCCCACGACCGACGCCGACGTGGTCCGGCTGCTCGCCGATCCGGGTCCCGGGACGACTGCGTCGGTGGTGGTGCCCGGCGTCGGTGGCGGTCTCGCCGGTGAGCTGGCGGTGCCGCCGGCGCCGTCGGCGGTCGTGGTCTTCGCGCACGGGAGTGGCAGTGGGCGCCACTCGCCCCGCAACCGCCACGTCGCCGACGCGCTCGGGGCGGCGGGGTTCGCGACCCTGCGGGTCGACCTCGAGGCACCGGACGGGCCGACGCCGTTCGACGCGGCCCGCCTGGGACGCCACCTGCTGGCGGTCACCGACTGGGTGCGCGACCGGCTCCCCGGCCTGCCGGTCGGCTGGTTCGGGGCCAGCACCGGTGCCGCGGTGGCGCTGTGGGCGGCGGCCGAGCCCGGTGCGCCGGTCGGGGCGGTGGTGGCCCGGGGCGGCCGGCCCGACCTCGTCAGGGATCGCCTCGGCCGGGTGCGGGCGCCCACGTTGCTGATCGTCGGGGGCGCCGATCCCGAGGTGCTGGCCTGGAACCAGGACGCCGCGCGTCGCCTGACCGCCGACCACGACCTCGCCGTGGTGCCGGGCGCGGGGCACCTGTTCTCGGAGCCGGGTGCGCTCGACGCGGTGGCTCGGCTCGCGACCGGGTGGTTCGCGGACCGCCTGGGCGGTGCTGCGCGGTAGCGTCCGCGTCATGGCCGACAGCCCCGCGTACGCCCCCACCGATCCCGCGCTGCGCGAGGAGATGGTCGCCTCGGTCCGGCGCTGGGTCGCCCGCGAGGTTGTCCCGGTCGCCAGCGAGCTCGAGCACGCCGACGCGTTCCCCGACGCGCTGGTGGCCGACATGCGGGCGATGGGCCTGTTCGGGATCACGATCCCCGAGGAGTACGGCGGTCTCGGGCTCGATCTGCTCACATACGTGGCGGTGATCGAGGAGCTCGCGTACGGCTGGATGTCGCTGTCGGGGATCATCAACACCCACACGATGTGCGCGACCAACATCTGGTACCACGGCACCGAGGACCAGCGGCGCCGGTGGCTCCCCGACCTCGCGAGCGGCACGCGCCGCGGGGCGTTGTCGCTCTCGGAGCCCGACGCCGGGACCGACACCCGCAACCTGTCGTGCCGGGCCGTCCGGGACGGCGACGAGTGGGTCGTGACCGGGACGAAGACCTGGGTGACCAACGGCGAACGCGCCGCGCTGATCCTGCTCGCGGCCCGCACCGACGTCGGCATCAGCGCGTTCGTGGTCGAGAAGGAGCCCGGGCCCCGGTCCGGCGGGATCACCGTGTCGAAGAACATCGGCAAGCTCGGCTACAAGGGCCTCGAGACGGTCGAGATGGCCTACGCCGACCATCGGCTCCCCGGCGACGCGCTCGTGGGGGAGGAGGGCCGGGGCCTCCCACAGATCCTCGGGGTGATGGAGCAGGGTCGCATCAACATCGCGGCGCGGGCCACCGGCGTGGCGCGTGCCGCCTTCGACGCCGCGCTCGCCTACGCCCAGGACCGGGTCACCATGGGGCGACCCATCGCCGACCACCAGGCGATCCAGCTGAAGCTGGCCGACATGGCGACCAAGCTCGAGGCGTCGCGTCTGCTCACCCGGGCCGCCGCCGAGCGCAAGCAGGCCGGCCTGCGCTGCGACGTCGAGGCGGGCATGGCCAAGCTGTTCGCGTCGGAGGCCGCGTTCGAGATCGCGACCGAGGCGATGCGCATCCACGGCGGGGTCGGCTACACGACCGAGCTCCCGATCGAGCGCTACTACCGCGACGCGCCGCTGATGATGATCGGTGAGGGGACCAACGAGATCCAGCGCATCGTCATCGCGCGCGGGCTGCTCGACCGGGCCCGTCGCCCCTGATGCCCCGGCGGGACTGCGACCCGCGCGGCGGGATCAGCAGTGGCGGCGGAGGAACGCCGCGACCTCGGCCACGGCGCGGTCGGAGTCGGGGACGATCTCGCGCAGGCCGAAGAACCCGTGCAGCATGCCGTCGTAGCGGGTGCAGGTCACGTCGACCCCGGCTCGGGTGAGCAGGGCGGCGTAGTCCTCGCCCTCGTCGCGCAGCGGGTCGTACTCGGCGGTGATGACGAGGGCGGGCGGGAGGCCCGCGTGGTCGGTGGCCTTCGCGACCGCGGCGCCCGGGTCGTCGGGGTCCCCGTCGGGCCCGAGGTACCAGGCCCACATCGACCGCATGGAGTCGGCGGTGAGGAGGTAGCCGGTGCCGTTGGCGTCCATCGACGCGGTGGTGCACTCGGGAGCGATCACGGGATAGACGAGCACCTGGGCCCGCAGCGTCGGGCCCTCGGTCCGGGCCCGGAGGGCGAGCGCAGCGGCGAGATTGCCGCCGGCGCTGTCGCCGGCCACCGCGACGCGGGTGGCGTCGGCGCCGAGGCGCTCGGCCTCGGCCACCGCCCAGACCAGGGCTGCGTGGCAGTCTTCGAGGGGGACCGGGAAGCGGTGCTCGGGCGCGAGGCGGTAGTCGACGCTCACCACGACGGCGCCCGACTCCTTGGCGATCCGGCGGGCCACGCCGTCCCACGCGGCGACCGAACCGGAGACGAAGCCGCCGCCGTGGTAGTAGCAGACGAGGGGCGCGCCGGGCGTGGTGGCCGGCCGGTAGACGCGCACGGGGATCGGGCCGTGGGGGCCCTCGGCGGTCATGTCCTCGACCGAGTGCAGCGGGTCGGGGGCGCCGGCGCCGAGCGATCCGAAGGCCTCGGCCCCACCCCGGACCAGGGTGAGGCGCTCGGCGTCGGACGGGGCCGGGGCGTCGGCGGCTCCGGCCGCAGCCTGGTTGGCGGCGTCGCAGATGGCCTGGAGTGCGGGGTGCAGGGGCACGGGTCCTCCGGAGATGCGGAGCGGGTGGGTGGGATGGTGCGGAGCGGGTGGGTGGGATGGTGCGGAGCGCGCGTGTGGGGGCTCAGGCGGTGGCGACCGCCGCGGCCCAGCGGTAGTCGGGCTTGCCCGACGGGGATCGCTCGATCCGGTCCACGTAGTGGATCTCGCGGGGCACCTTGTACCCCGCGATGTGGCGGCGGCACTCGTCCTGGATCGACTCGAGCGACGGGGTGCAGCCCGGTCGGGGCTGGACCACGGCGGCGACGCGCTGACCCCAGCGCTCGTCGGCCACGCCGACGACCACGCAGTCGTAGACCTCGGCGTGGCGGCGCACCGCGCCCTCGACCTCCTCGGGGAAGATCTTCTCGCCCCCCGAGTTGATCGACACCGAGCCCCGGCCCAGCAGGGTGATCGTGCCGTCGGCCTCGAGCGTGGCGAAGTCGCCGGGGACGGAGTACCGGGTGCCGTCGGGACCGGTGACGAAGGTCTGGGCGGTCTTCTCGGGGTCCTTGTAGTACTCGATGGGGATGTTCCCCTTGCGGGCGACCTTGCCGACGATCCCCGATCCGGGCGCGACCTCACGGAGGTCCTCGTCGAGCACGACCGAGTCGCGCACGGCCCGGACCGTCGGCCCGCCCTTCATCGCGGTCTTGCCCTTCTCGACGATCGAGTAGCCGTTGGATCCCGACTCCGAGGAGCCGATCGCATCGGTGAGCACGATGCTGGGCAGCAGCTCCATGAAGCGGTCCTTCATGGACGGCGAGAACAGCGCGGCGGTGCTGCCGATCGCGAAGAGCGAGGAGAGGTCGAAGGCGCGCGCCGAGTCCTCGAGCGCGTCGATCATCGGTCGGGCCATGGCGTCACCGGTGATCATGACCATGTTGACGCCCTCCTCCTCGACCAGCTCCCAGGTGCGGACCGGGTCGAACTTGGCCATGAGGACGATGCGGGCGCCACGGAACGCTCCCCCCATGACCCCCCACTGCGTGGCGCCGTGCATGAGGGGGGCGATGGGCATGTTGGTGGCGGCGCCGCCGGCCGCCTTGGCCTGCTCGACCAGGTCCATGGGTGTGGTGACCCGGTCGTTGGTCACGGGGTCGATGCCGCCCCCGAGCGCGAAGAAGACGTCCTCGTGGCGCCACACGACGCCCTTGGGCATCCCGGTGGTGCCGCCCGTGTAGAGGATGTAGCGGTCGTCGGGCGAGCGGGGTCCGAAGTCGCGCTCGGGGGACCCGCCTGCCATCGCGTCCTCGAAGTCGACCGAGTCGAGCCCGGCGAGATCGGCGTCGCTGCCGTCGTCGATCACCACCGTGTGCCGGAGGAGGGGCAGGTGGGCGAGCACGCCGCGCACCCGCGGCGCGAACTCGCGCTGGTAGACGAGCGCCTTGAGGTCGGCGTTCTCGAACAGGTACGCGAGCTCCTCCTCCACGTACCGGTAGTTGATGTTGATCCAGGTCGCCCGGACCTTGAACACCGCCCAGAGGGTCTCGACCCACTCCACGGAGTTGTAGCCGTAGATCCCGACGTGGTCGCCGGGGCCGATGCCCTGGGCCTGGAGGTGGTGGGCGAGCCGGTTGGCCCGCGCCTCCATCTCGGCGTAGGTCCGGCGCCGGCCCTCGGCCACGAGGTACTCCCGGTCGGGGAAGGCGTCGGCCGCGGCTTCGAACAGGTCGGCGAGGTTGTACTCCATCGGCACGCATCCGGTTCGGGGACCGGCGGAACCGGTCGGTGTGGATCGGGGCGGACCGCACGATAACGGAGATCGGCCCGGGTCCCGTCCGGGCCCCGGGCCGGCGCCGGGTGCCCTAACGTGACCGGCGTGACCCGCCGTGTGGCGTACCGGACGTGCCCGCTGTGCGAGGCGACCTGCGGCTTGGAGCTGCACCTCGAGGACGACGTCCCCGTCCTCGCCCGCGGCGACCGCGACGACGTGTTCTCCCGGGGGTTCCTGTGCCCGAAGGGGGCCGCCCTGCCGAAGCTCGAGGCCGACCCCGACCGGGTGCGCCGGCCGCTCCTGCGCACGGGTGGGGGCCCGTCGGCCCGGTGGCGGGAGGTGGACTGGTCCGACGCGTTCGCCGTGATCGCCGAGCGACTGCCGGCGGTGATCGACGCCCACGGCCGGGACGCGGTGGGCGTCTACCTCGGCAACCCGACGGCCCACAACCTCGCGAGCCTCGTCCACGGCCGTCTGATGCTCCAGGGGCTCGGGACTCGCAACGTGTTCTCCGCCAGCACCGTGGACCAGATGCCCAAGCAGGTCGCGGCCGGCCTGATGTTCGGCGGCGCCCTGTCGATCCCGGTGCCCGACGTCGACCGCACCGACCATCTGCTGATGCTCGGGGCGAACCCCTACGAGTCGAACGGCTCGCTGTGCACCGCGCCCGACCTGCCCGGTCGGCTCGAGGCGCTGCGGGCGCGCGGCGGGCGCCTCGTCGTCGTCGATCCCCGGCGGACCCGCACCGCCGCCGCGGCCGACGAGCACCTCGCGATCGTCCCGGGCACCGACGCCCTGTTCCTGTTCGCGCTCGTGCACGTGCTGTTCGCCGAGGGTCGGGTCGACCCCGGCCCCCACCTCACGCCCCACCTCGACGGACTCGCCGACGTCGAGCGGCTTGCGGCCGACTTCCCGCCCGAGTCGGTCGCCGTCGCGTGCGGGATCCCCGCCGAGCGGATCCGCGCGGTGGCCCTCGACCTCGCGGCGGCGCCGCGCGCGTGCGTGTACGCCCGCATCGGCACCTGCACCCAGGAGTTCGGCACGCTCGCCTCGTGGCTGGTCGACGTCCTCAACGTGCTGACCGGCAACCTCGACCGCCCCGGGGGCGCGATGTTCACCCTCCCCGCCGCCGGGAGCGCCTCGGCGGGCGGGACGCCCGGTCCGGGCCGGGGCGTGCGCCTCGGCCGCCACACGAGCCGGGTCCGGGGCGCGCCGGAGGTGTTCGGCGAGTTCCCGGCCGCCTGCATGGCCGAGGAGATCGAGACCCCCGGCCCCGGGCAGATCCGGGCGATGGTCACCGTCGCGGGGAACCCGGTGTGCAGCACGCCGGACGGCACCCGACTCGACCGGGCCCTCGCCGGGCTCGACTTCATGGTCAGCGTCGACATCTACCGCAACGAGACCACCCGCCACGCCGACGTCATCCTCCCGGCGCCACCGATCGTCGCCAAGGGGCACTACGACCTCGCGCTGTACCAGCTGGCGGTGCGCAACGTGGCCAACTACTCGCCGCCGATCCGCCCGCTCGCCGCGCACGAGATGGCCGAGTGGGAGATCCTGGCCCGGCTGGGGGCGATCGGCATGGGCCTCGGCGCCGACGCCGATGTCGACGTCCTCGACGAGGCGCTCGCCCGCGGCCTGGTGGAGCGGGCGGTGGCCCGGCCCGGGTCGAGCGTCGCGGGACGCGACCCCGATGCGCTGATGACCGCGCTGGCCCACCGGCGGGGCCCCGAGCGGGCGCTCGACGTGATGCTGCGCACCGGCCCGTACGGCGACGGCTTCGGCGCCGATCCGGCCGGGCTCTCGCTGGCCGTGCTCGAGGCCGAGCCCCACGGCGTCGACCTCGGGCCGCTCGCCCCGCGGATCCCCGGGGTGCTGCGCACCCCGACCGGTCGGATCGAGCTGGCCCCCGAGACGATCGTCGCCGACGTGGCCCGCCTGCGGGCGCGCCGGGACCGCCCCGCGACCGGCGGTCTCGTGCTCGTGGGGCGGCGCCACCTGCGGTCGAACAACTCGTGGATGCACAACGTGGAGGTCCTGGTCAAGGGCCGCCCCCGGTGCACGCTGCTCGTCCACCCCGACGATGCCGCCGCGCGGGGGGTGACGCACGGCGCGACCGTGCGGGTGACCTCGGCGTCGGGGACGGTCGAGGTGCCGGTCGAGATCGACGACGCGATGCGGCCCGGCGTGGTGAGCCTGCCCCACGGGTGGGGCCACGACGTCGACGGCGTGGACCTCGCGGTGGCCCGGCGCCACGCCGGCGTGAGCAGTAACGTGCTGACGCCGAGCGACACACTCGATCCGCTGTCCGGCAACGCCGTGTGCAACGGCATCCCCGTGGAGGTGGTCCCATGCCCGTCCCCGTGATCGACGCCGACGGCCACGTGCTCGAGCCCCGTGCCGCCTTCGCGCATCTGCCCGACCACCAGCGCCCGTCCATCACCACCGACGCTCGCGGCCTCGACCACGTCACGGTGGGCGGGCAGGAGATCTTCGTCGGCAGCCTGGGGATGCTCGGCACGCCGGGCGCGGTGGTGGCCGACCTGGCCAACGCCCGTCCGCTCGAGGAGGCGATCGCGGGTGCGTTCGACCCGCACGCCCGGCTCGCCGACCTCGACGCCGACGATCTCGACGCCGTCGTGCTGTACCCGACGGTCGGGCTGGCCTACTGGGCGATCGCCGACCCCGCCGCCGCCGTCGCGGTGGTGCGGGCCTACAACGACTGGTTGGCCTCGTTCTGCGCCGCCGACCCCACCCGGCTCTTCGGCGTCGCCGCCCTCCCGTTCCAGGACCCGGTCGCGGCGGCGGCCGAGCTGCGCCGGGCCCACGACGAGCTGGGCTTCCGGGTCGCGTTCGTGCGGCCGAACCCGTGCGCGGGGCGCACGATCGTCGACCCGGCGAACGAGATCGTCTGGGAGACCGCCGAGGAGCTCGACGTCACGATCGGCATCCACGAGGGCTCCCAGCCCGCCATCCCCACGCTCGGCCTCGACCGGCCGCCCTACAACGCCCTGGTCCTGCACGCGACCTCGCACACGTTCGAGCACATGCTCGCCTGCGCGCAGCTCATGGCCACCGGCGTGATGGAGCGCCACCCGGGGCTGCGCTTCGTGTTCCTCGAGGCCGGGGGTGGATGGGCGCCGTACTGGCTCGAGCGGCTCGACCATCAGGTGGGCCGGTTCGGCGGCTACGCGCCCGAGATGAAGCTGATGCCGAGCGAGTACTTCGCCCGGCAGTGCTGGATCAGCTTCGAGGTCGACGAGCACACCCTGCCGGTGCTCGCGCCCCTGGTGGGCACCGACCGCATCGTGTGGGGCACCGACTACCCGCATCCCGACTGCACGTTCCCGGGGATGGTCAAGGAGCTGCGCGATCAGATCGCGACGCTCCCGCAGGCCGACCAGGACCGGATCCTCGGCCAGAACGCGATCGACCTCTACCGCCTGCCCCGCTGACGCTCGGGCGACCGGGCCCGCCTCAGCGGGTGAGGTCGGCGAGGAGCCGCATGGCGTCGGGGTCGCCCCCGCCCACGAGCAGCGTGGTGACCGGGGTCGCCCGCCACGCCTCGATCCGCTCGGCGATGCGGGCCGGTGGTCCGACCAGGGAGATCTCGTCGGCGAAGTCGTCGGGCACGGCCAGGATCGCCTCGTCGCGCTTGCCCGCGAAGAAGAGGTCCTGGATCCGGTGGGCCTCCTCCTCGAACCCCATGCGGGCCATGAGCTCGGTGTGGAAGTTCTTCGTCTTCGCGCCCATCCCGCCGATGTAGAAGCCGAGGGTGGCCTTGATGGGCCACAACGCGGTGGCGACGTCGTCGGCGACCACGACCGACACGTTCACCGCGATCTCGAAGTCGTCGGGTCGGGTGTCGGGAACGACGTAGGCGTCGCGGTACGGCGACCAGTAGAGCGGGACCCAGCCGTCGGCGATCTCGAACGCCATGGCCACGTTCTTCGGGCCCTCGGCGCCGAGGTAGATGGGCACGTCGCCCCGTCGCGGGTGCGTGATCATCTTGAGGGGCTTGCCCAGGCCGAGCGCGCCGTCGCCGGTGTAGGGGAGGGGATAGTGCGGTCCCGGCGCCGCCACCGGGCCCTCGCGGCGCAGCGCGTCGCGCATGATCGCCACGTACTCGCGCGTGCGGGCGAGGGGCTGCCCGAAGGGCCGCCCGTACCAGCCCTCGACCACCTGGGGCCCGCTCACCCCGATCCCGACCGCGGCCCGACCCTCCGACAGCCCGTCGAGGGTCATGGCGTGCATCGCCATGGCGGTGGGGGTGCGGGCCGCGATCTGGGCGATGCCGGTGCACAGGCGCACGCGCGACGTCGCCCCCGCCACCGCGGCGAGGGGCGAGAACGCGTCGCTGCTCCACGACTCACCGGTCCACACGGAGTCGAAGCCGAGGTCCTCGGCCCGCACCGCGAGCTCGATGAGGTCGCGGGCCGGACGGGGTGTGGCGGTCCAGTACCCGAACTGCAGGCCGAGCTTGAGGTCACCCATGCCTGCACCGTAGTTGCGGTTGGCGGGTCCCGGTCGGGGCATGGTTGACTCCGCCGCAATGGACCGCACACCCGTCATCGTGGGGATCGGACTGTCCGACCACCCCAAGGCTCCGCACCTCAACGGCGTCCAGCACCACGTGCTCGCCGCCCGGCGGGCGATCGCCGACGCCGGCATCGACAAGGCGTCGATCGACGGCTACGTCAACGCCGGGGGCGGGGGCGGGATGATGGTCGACGACGCGGTCACCATGGCCGAGTACCTCGGGATCGACCACCGCTACGTCGACGGCACGATGACCGGGGGCTCGTCGTTCGAGTTCCACGTCCAGCACCTCGCCGCTGCGATCCGCGACGGGCTCTGCGACACCGCCCTCGTCACCTATGGGTCCGACCAGCTGACCCGCATGGGCCGCAGCCTGGGGACCGGCGGCATGCACCGGGGCCAGCAGCGCGTGGCCGGGCCGTCGGGCTACGAGGCCCCCTACGGCAACTCCCTGGTCGGCTCCTACGCCATGCACGCCCAGCGCCACATGCACGAGTTCGGCACCACCTCCGAGCAGCTCGCCGAGATCGCCGTCGGCGTCCGCGAGTTCGCCTCCCTCAACCCGAACGCCATCTACCGCGACCCGATCACCGTCGACGACGTCCTGTCGTCGCGGATGATCGCCGATCCGCTGCACCTGCTCGACTGCTGCGCGATCACCGACGGCGGCGGTGCGTTCGTCATGACCACGGCCGAGCGGGCCAAGGACCTGCCCCAGGCGCCGGTCCACGTGCTCGGGGCCGCCGGTGGGCAGACGCACTGGAACATCTCCCAGCAGTCCGACTTCACGTCGTCGGCCGGGGCCCGGGTCGGGCCGATCGCGTTCGAGCGGGCCGGGGTCACCCACGACGACGTCGACCTGCTGATGTTCTACGACTCGTTCACCATCACCTGCCTGATCCTGTTGGAGTCGCTCGGCTTCGTCCCGAAGGGCGAGGGCGGCCCGTTCGTCGCCGAGGGCCACCTGAAGCGGGGCGGCAAGTGGCCGCTGAACACCGACGGGGGCGGGCTGTCGGCCGTCCACCCGGGGATGCGGGGCATCTTCTTGATCCTCGAGGCCGTGCGCCAGCTGCGCGGCCAGGGCGGCGAGGCCCAGGTGCCGGACTGCGAGGTCGCGATCGCAGCCGGATCGGGGGGCTGGCTGTCGTGCATCGGCGTCGCGATCCTGGGGAAGGAGCACCCGTGAGCACTCACGAGGTGGTCGAGGTCGAGGAGTGGGCCAAGCCCCTCCCGCAGATCGACAACGTCAACGCGGAGTACTGGCAGGCGGCGCGCGAAGGACGGCTGCTGATCCAGCAGTGCCCGGCCTGCGGGCACCGGCAGTGGTACCCGCGGGCGCTGTGCACCGAGTGCGGGGCGGAGCCCGAGTGGCTCGAGTCCGCCGGTCGTGGCACCGTGCACACGTTCACGGTCATCCGCCAGCAGGGGATCCCGGCGTTCAAGGCCGAGCTGCCCTACGCGGTCGTGATGGTGGACCTCGACGAAGGCCCCCGGGTCTTCGGCGCGATGCCCGGGGTCGACGTGGCCCGCGTCGTGATCGGGCTGCCGGTCGAGGTGTGGTTCGCGGCCGCGGCTGACGACACCGGGGT